>JAYQOK010000074.1:0-16626 GCA_038144795.1 Candidatus Kuenenia sp.
CGCAGCCACACAGGGCTGGTCTGTTGGAGGGCAAAACCCTAACTTAAAAACTGGTACCGCACTGGGGGGCAGGTCATTCGCGGAGGCCGTGTCAGCATCGGCGATTCAGTCGTTTGAGCTCAACCGCCGTATGCCGCTGCAGCGGTTCGATGGTGACTTTTTGGTCGGCTTCCGGTGGGTCGAGTGGAACGATCGCCTCACGATCAGGGACACGACCATCACCGGCACGCCCACGGGCAGCGACCTGTTCATCGCCAACACGTTCGACAGCCTCTACGGTGCTCAGATGGGCCTCGACATGGTGCTTGTCGGGAGCCGCGACAGCGCCTGGATCGAGGGGCTCGGCAAGGCGGGCATTTATTACAACAACGCCTCACAAAACAGCTTCGT
Source organism: Candidatus Kuenenia sp. (assembly GCA_038144795.1). GTDB lineage: Bacteria > Planctomycetota > Planctomycetia > Pirellulales > UBA1268 > CACORA01. Next base: position 391 of record JAYQOK010000074.1, read on the forward strand.
GGACAGCGTGAGCACCGATCAGATCGTGCGGGGCACAAGTGCCGCAGCCGATCTCACGAGCTTCTTCGGTGAACTGGGCTTCACCGGCTGTGTGCGGCTCTCCGAGCATTGGACTGCCCGGGCCGGCTTCACGATGTTTTGGCTCGCGAATGGCACCGCGGCGGCCGACCAGCTGTCGGTCAACAATCTCTTCTCCAACGAGATCGAGTCGGGCATCGCCAACGGCGACACCGTGTTCCTCTACGGCGTCAACCTCGGCCTCCAGGCGGCCTGGTAGCGGGGCCCAAAATCCAGCCCCGGGAGGAGATTTCTCCCCAAGCCCACCGGGCCAAGTTAGGCTTGCCGTCTGGAGTGCGGTAATGCTATACTTTTGTACGGTATTCAGACGGAGGTGGATCTATGCAACGCGTTGCGGTAAACGACGCCACGCGGCGCAGGCTCGCTGAGACCACATCGTTGGCCGAGATCTGTGATTCGGAGGGCAACATCATCGGGATCTTCTGCCCTAAAGGTATTCCTCATGATGTTCTTGAAGCCGATGATGTGCCGGTTGAAGAGCTCGTTGAGCAGGGCAAGCTGCGAACTGGACGACGTTTGGCCGATGTGATCGCCGAACTCGAGCAGAAGTCATAAGGCATGCAGTACACGGTGCTCTGCAATGCTGTTGCCGAGGAGTCATTGGCAGCGGCGTTTTTGGCTGCCGCAGACCGCGTGGCACTGACATCGGCTGCACGTGCGATTGATGAGATTCTCCGAACGGCACCATCGGCTTTTGGCGAGCCTCGTGGCGGCGAATTGCGGGTTGGATTTGAGCCACCTTTGGCCGTTTGGTTTACCGTGACCGAATCCGATCGCACCGTCGTCATTGTGCGATTTCGCTTTCGGGCGTGACCATGGCAGCGATCCGCAGGCGCCTTCGTGTTGTTGGTACCGTGCAGGGGGTGGGCTTTCGGCCGTTTGTGTGGCGGCTCGCGGAGCGGCATCGCCTCGCTGGCTTTGTCCGCAATGGGTCGGCCGGCGTCATGATCGAGGTGCAGGGGCTTCCCGCGGCGGTCGAGGCATTTATGACGGCCCTGCGCGATGAATCACCGCTGCTCGCCGATGTGATACAGGTCGATATTGAGAAACGGCCGGTTGATCCCACACAGGCCGAGGCATTTGCCATCCTTGAATCAGAAGCCGATGCGTCCCGAGGCGGAGCTGCCGCGAGCGTGCCGTCTGACATCGCCACCTGCCCGGCGTGTCTCGCCGAACTTCGCGATCCCGCCGACCGCCGCTTTCGCTACCCCTTCATCAACTGCACCGACTGCGGCCCGCGGTTTACGATTATCCAGAGCCTGCCCTACGATCGGCCGCGAACGACGATGGCGGCGTTTCCAATGTGCCCGGCCTGCGCCGCGGAATACGCCGACCCCGCCGACCGCCGCTTTCATGCCCAGCCGAATGCCTGCCCCGCCTGCGGGCCGAGCGTGTGGTTGACGATGGTGCACGATCCCGGCGGCGTCGCGATCGCACGGCCCGAAGGCGGGAGCCGCGGTGACGCTGCCATCAAAGCGGCCCGCGAGCGAATCCGCGCGGGTGACGTGCTCGCCGTGAAGAGCCTCGGTGGATTTCACTTGGTGTGTGATGCGACCAGCGACGCGGCGGTGGGCCGGCTGCGGGAGCGGAAGCAGCGGGTGGCCAAGCCGCTGGCGGTGATGGTTGCCGACATTGATGTGGCCTGGCGCTGCACCGACGTAAGCGAGCAGGAACGTCTCCTGCTCGAAAGCCCCGCGCGGCCGATCGTGCTGGTGGCCAAGCGGGCTGACGGCGGCGGTCTGGCGGAAGGCGTGGCACCGGGCAACGACTTTATCGGCCTCATGCTCCCCGCGCTGCCGCTGCAGCATCTGCTTTGCGAGAACATGCCACCGCTCGTGATGACGTCGGGCAATCTCACCGAAGAGCCGATCGCTTGCGAGAACGCCGAGGCCGCCGCCCGCCTTGCCGGGCTCGTCGATGGCTTCCTCATGCATGATCGCGGGATCGAGACCGCCTGCGACGACTCAGTGATCCGCTGCATGGCCGGAGCCCCGCTGCCGATCCGTCGCAGCCGCGGCTATGCGCCGTTGCCGATTCAGCTTGGCCGGCCGGGGCCGGCCGTGCTTGCGGTCGGTGGAGAACTCAAGGCGACGCTCTGCATCAGTCGCGATGATCAGGCGATCATGAGCCAGCACATTGGCGACATGGGCAATCTCGAAACCCTCGACACGCTTGGACGGGCCGCTGATCACCTGCTGCGGCTCTACGAAATCACGCCCGCGGCAGTCGCTTGCGACATGCACCCTGGCTACCTTTCGGCCGATTGGGCGCGGCGGTTTGCCGCGGATCATGGCATCCCGCTGGTTGCAGTGCAGCACCATGAGGCGCACGTGGCGTCGTTGCTGGCTGACCACGCGGCGATCGAGATGCCTGTGATCGGCGTCTGCTTCGATGGCACAGGCTACGGCCGCGACGGCACGATTTGGGGCGGGGAAGTGTTCGTCGCGCCGCGGGGAGCAACAGCCCCGATGGAGCGGGCCGCGAATCTGGAGCCGTTTGCGATGCCGGGAGGCGATGCGGCGATCCGTCATCCCTGGCGGGTGGCGTTGGCCCTCCTGCAGGCGGCGGGCATTGAATGGGATTCCCGGCTGGCGCCGGTGGCGCATGCGTCGGCCGAGGCTGCGCGGGTGCTCCAGCAGCAGTTGGAAGGGGGCCTCAACTGCGTAGCCAGCACGAGCGTGGGCCGGCTCTTCGATGCGGTGGCGTCGCTGGCCGGCGTGAAGCAGTTGATCGACTACGAGGCGGAGGCGGCGATGAACCTCCAGACGTTGGCGGCTGCGAGCCACGTGGACGGTTCATACTCGCTGCCCGTGCTCGGTGGCGAGCCGTTGCGGATCGACTGGCGGCCGGCGGTCGCCGAGATCGTGGGCGAGGTGCTCGCCGGCGTCGCTGCCGCAACTATCGCGGCCAGGTTTCATGCGGGCGTCGCCGCGGCAATAGCGGACGTGTGCACGCGGCTGCAAAGGAGGACAGGGATTGACACGGTCGGCCTCACCGGCGGCGTCTTTCAAAATGCAGTGCTCGTGGAGCTCACGGTTAAAGCCCTGCAGGCAGCCGGCTTCGATGTGCTCCTGCACGAGCGGGTGCCCCCCAACGACGGTGGCCTCGCTCTTGGCCAGGCGACGATTGTGGCGAGAGCCGGGTCGGGTGATCAGCCATGCAGGCTCCAGCCCGCTCGCGGTTCCCGGGACAGATAACGATCGGCCGCCCGGGTGTTCGTCACCCGCATGGCGTTCGCGTCCCACAGCAGTTTTTCTCCGGCACGGAAGGCGACATTCCCCAGGTGATTCGCCTCCGTCAGCAGGCCCGCGTATGGAGTGAACGGACTGCTCGTCGGCGTCCCGTCGCGTATGGCCAGCAGCCACTCCTGATGGTGGCCCGGCGAACGCGGGAGCCATGGCTCCGGTGGCGTGAAACCGGTGAATTGATTTTCCGGCAGAAGCTGATGCCGGCCGTAGTCACTCACCAGCATCCGGCCCTCGCTGCCCACGAAGAGCACGCCGCTCCCGAATCCGGTGATGCCACGTTGCTCGAGCAATGGTGGACGGTGCTTACCCTGATACCACGTGAGCCGCACGGCTGGGCGATTCTGTCGTGCCGGGTATTCGTAGACTGCCGTCATCGATGCGGGGGCGATTTCCGGGTGAGGATCCGGTCCGAACGACTCGATCGAAGTTGGTGCGTCGAGATCGAGCGCCCAAAACGGCAGATCGACCCAATGGCTTCCCAAATCCGACATTGTTCCATTGCCAAAGTCCCACCACCGGTACCAGCGCGGGCCGGGGACATAAACTTCGTGAAATGGCCGCTCCGGCGCCGGGCCGAGCCAAAGGTTCCAATCGAGATGGCTGGGTGGCATCTGCGACTCGGATGGGCGATCCGTGACAAAGACGCGGTGCCCTTTGGAATCGTTGTACCAACCGTAGGGGTCGTTGTGTTTCTCGGCGTCCTCACGGGATTGGAGCCCCCAGGCCCGTCCGACCCACACATGCACCTCCGACACCGGCCCGATCGCCCCTGATCGGATCAGTTCCACCACCCGGCGGTAATTCTCACCGGCATGAATCTGAGTCCCCATCTGCGTTGGTACTCGCGCCGCCGCGGCAGTCTCCCGCACGAGCCGTGCCTCTGCAACGTTGAGCGTGAGAGGCTTTTCGCAGTAGACCGCCTTACCCATCCGAAGGGCAGGGAGCGTGGCGTAGGCGTGGGTATGTTCACACGTACTCACCACGACGCCGTCGATGTCGTTGGCCTGCTCATAGAGTTTGCGAAAGTCGCGATAGGTGCGGGCGTCTGGGCAGGCTTCCTTGCTTCGCTCGAGGCTCCGCGCGTCGACATCGCACAACGCAACCACGTCGACCGCAACGGCATTTCCCGGCTTGATCATTTCACGAAGATTTCCGTACCCCCGGCCGCCGGTACCAAGGCAGGCCAACTGCAGCCGACTGTTGAGATTTTCCGCCCTCAGGAGTCGTGGGGCGCGGAGACCAAGACCACCGGCGGTCGCCAGGGCGAGGCTTTCGGTGAGAAACATCCGCCGATTGCGGCCGGCGGTGCCAGGAGGACGACGCGATGGATGATTCATGGTGATGTTCTCGCAGTGGACTCCGTGGGGGGCAAGCCGTTCTCGCCGTACCGCCATCCCTTGATGAACGCGATCAAGTCGGCCATGTCCGCCACACTGATGGATCGTTCCAGCCCGTCCGGCATGAGTGATGTGCCGGCACTTGTGATCGTCTCGATTTCATCCCGTCCCAGTGTCATTTCCTTGCCGTCCTGAAGTCGAAGCGTGATTGAACTCCCCGCTTCGGCCGTGATCAGGCCAGTGAGCACGCGGCCATCGGTGAGCACAACCGTGTAGGCGAAGAACGCCGAGTCGATGACTCGGTTGGGATCGAGGATGTGCACGAGATACTGCTCGGGCTTCTGGGTACGGGAATCGGAGATGTCAGGGCCGACGTTGACCCCGACATTGCCAATGCGGTGGCAGCTGGCGCAGTGCTTGGCAAACACGTCACAGCCACGACCGACATCTCCCGGCAGGGCCAGTGCAGCCTGATAGCCGGCGATCGTTGCCTCGCGATCTGCCGGTTGATAGGCGGCCCTGATGGTGGCGACCCGCTCACGGAATCGGCCATCGCCGCAACCCGCCAGTTGCTTCCAGTGATCGGGGGTCAGCAGTGCCGCCGAGCAGTCGCCCCGGTCGATTGCATCGATCAGCCTGAGGGCTCGCGTCGGCTGGCCACATGACGCGTCGAGCACTGCCCGCCGCACACGCGGTGTTTGCGCCGCGATATCGTCGAGCAGCGCTGCGTCGATCACGGGGTCGGCCCAGGGGGCGAGGGTGGTGATGGCGGCGATCCGGATATCCTGATCGGAGGCTGATGCGGCGAGTGGGATCAGCGTCGGGCCGGCTACGGCTAGTTCGGAATAACGCAGGGTTTTGATTGCCTGAACCCGTTCCGGAGTGCTGCGCGATGATTCTCCGGCGATCGTCACCCCGTGGGCGAAGATCGCGGCCAGACCCCGACCGACATCGGGAGGGAGGGCCTCGGCAAGGGACGCAAGCGACGTGCGGCGGCGGCCGAGCCCGCGACCGATGCCATTGATGATCGCGAGGGCCACGTCATCCGACAGGTTTCCAGCCTCCACGGCTGAGGCCACCGTGTGGAGTGGTTCCGCCAAGGATTCATCTCCGGCCGCGGCGATTTCTCCCAATTCCGCCAGAATGTTGGTCATGTCGGGAGCCAGGCGGCCGCTGAGCAATGTGATGAGCAAGGCTGCCGCTCTGCCTCGCACAGCCGTGCCGATGGCTGCCCGAGTCCAACGATCGGCAGGATCCCGCGAGGCAACCGCTGCCAACGCGCGAATCACGTCGCGCTCCATTTCGTCGTCGGCGTTTCCCGCGATGTCTCCCAACCGAAGTGCCGCCTCGAACCGGACCAACGGTGACTGATCCTCCGCTGCGGTCATCACGAGGCGGCGAAGATCTGGGATCACGGAAAGCTGTGGGCCGGCAACACGAATCGCTGTCGCTCGCACCGTTGGGTGGGCCTCACTCGTGGGATCGGCTGCGGAGAGAAGTGTGGAGGAGTCCAATCCCCCAAGACGAGCCAGCAGGTGCAATGCTTGGGCGCGGCCGGCGGGGTGCTTGCCGTTTCGTGCCTGTCGCCGAAGCGGAGCGTGTGTCGCCGGATCGCTCTGTTCCAGAAGGAGTCGGGCGGCGGTATCACGATGCCAGCCATTGGTGTGATCGAGTTGGGCGACAAGATCGACTGGCGAGAGATCAGCCAGATGCACGGCCGCGGTCCGCCGCGTGCGGGCCTTTGGCACGATCCTCCAGATACGCCCCTGCGCGTCTCCCCAGCGGAGATCAGGGCGTTGCTTGAGTTCGTCTGGCATGAAGTCCGGATGCTCGATGACGGCTCGGCACATGTCCGCGACGTAGAGGCAGCCATCGGGGCCATCTGCCAGAGCGACCGGCCGAAACCAGTCGTCGGGTGATGCAAGAAACTCCAGGCCACCTTCATCCTGACTGTCAGCCGTCGCTGCATAGACAGCCCCGGCTCGGCGGAGTCGCGACCGATGGACAAGATTGCCGGTCGGATCACAGGTGAAGGCATCGCCGCGCATGTCTTCTGAGAGGCCGTCACCGCGATGGATGGTTACGCCGCAGGCCGCCGTAAACTGCCCGGCGTGCAGGTTGGACGTGGTCCATGCCGCAGACAATGGATGCAGCCTTGATTCCGCACCGGCGGGGGCGACGTCATGCACGCTCGCCGAGAGTCCAAAGCCCGGGTTGCGGGCCAGATCCTCTTCCTCGAGGACGATCTGCATGCACGGGTTGCGGTTGCTGCAGACAAACCGGGTGCCAAAGTCGTCGAACGTGAGGCCAAACTGGCCGTGACCGGTGACAGTCGTGTAGGTGCCGAAGACACCGTCAGGAAACTGACCGTGAACCCCACGGGGATCGAAGCGAAAGTCGCGGCCACGGATGTCGAGCGGTTGTGCGGCGTCTTTCCCGAGGTGCCGCCAGCGGGTGTCGGCCGCGCTGACCTGACCACCACGCAGGCCGTTGGCTACATAGACCATGCCATCGATGCCGAGCGTGGGGTGGTTGGCACGCAACTGCGAATTCTGCTCCGTGAAGCCGGTGAAGAGCGTCTCGTCGTGGTCGGCCCGCCCGTCGCCATCCGTATCGGCGAGCCAGGCTACACGCCCGCCACAGGTGGCGATCACGCCTCCTCGCCATGGCTGGAGACCATTACAAAACGTCAGTTTGTCGGCGAAGAGCGTTGCCTGCTCATACCGGCCGTCGGCGTCACGATCTTCAAGGATCTTGATTCGTGAGAGTGGTGGCTCACCATGCATGGGCCCTGTTGGGTAATCACGCATCTCGGCAACCCACAGACGCCCGTGTTCATCGAACGCGAGCGCCACAGGATCGACGACCTCAGGCTCTGCGGCGACGAGTTCGACCCAGAGCCCAGGTGCCACCTGCAGACGGGAGAGCGACTCTCCGGGCGACGGGGCAGCGGCGGTCTTGGAGATGTCGCTGCACATGTCCAGCAGTGCTGCCAGCATGTTCTCCGAAGCCTCCTTCTCCAGCCTGTTGGTGCCCGGCCATGTTTCGTAGCCTCCCAGATCATGCTGTCGCGGCGTGGGGAGATAGCCCAGATAGCCGTGGGCGATGGAGACGAGGAAGCCGGGGCTCCCACCGCTCCGCCGGCGAAACTCCAGACCAATCTCGCAAAAGACCTCACAGGGCATGGTGCCGATCAGGGTCGGCCCGATCGCCAGCACCTGCAGGGGGACGGCCAGCGTCTCGGGCTGCTTGGCCAAAGCCTTCACGCGGCCAGCATAAATTTCCGAGAGGGTTTTTTTGGCATCTGGCGTTGCCGGCTTCTCGAGCGTTGCTTCGGCCCACGCACGTTCTTTCTCCGTAGGCTGACGGGCCCGGACAGGCAACTCGCGGTATCGCGCTGCCAGAGGCACCTGCCGGGAAAAGGTGAGGCCGGCAACCGCGGCGTGAATCTTTGCCGCGACGTCGACTGCCACCGCCTGCATCTGCTCGTAGGGCTTCCGGGCGGGTCGGGGCGTGCGAAAATTGATGTTGTTGATGTCGCCACTGGTGCCATTGGCCAGCAACGCTACGAACGGTGGGTCGGTGCGCTCTCCATCCGCAAGCCGTGCAAGTTCGTCACAGACGATCCCGAAGTAGTCGGCCGACACATGACCGGAACTGACGCCACCGACGTAGTGGAGGGAGTAGGCCGCGAAGATCGAAATTGGGCGGCCATCTGGCTCACGGATGGCGAGAAAAGAGACGGTTGGGTCAGTGGGGCCAGCTGGGCGATCGAGATTGGGACTTCCGGCCGGGGGATTCATCTTGACGAGATCATCATTCGAACCAAATGGGTTTTCTGGCATCGAACCCGGCCGCATGAACCAGCGACGGTTGAACACATGTTCGGGAATGTCGATGGTTCCCACCGCGAGTTCCGCCGGCCGCAGGAGGTTAGTGGCCCGCCGCACGCCATCCGCGATCCTCCGTACCACAAATACTTGGTAGGGTGAGAGCTGATCAAGCTCGGGATTGAATCGTTCGTTTCCCGCTCCCCCCAGTGCCGTCGTGGCAGAGTGGGTATGGGTTGCGGAGATCAGGACATTCTCCACAGGAATGCCGGTCTCTGCCATGATCAGCCGACGGGCCTCGTCACTTACGGAGCGATGAATCCCAAGCAGGTCGCAGACGACCAGCGCCAGCTTCGTCGAACCATCATCGAGCACGAGACAGCGGGCGTGCAGTTCGTCGTGGACATGAGTCGCCGGATACGGATGGAATCCACCGACGATCGGCTCGCCGAGCGGTGGCGTGATGTTGACCGCGGCAGCACCTGCACGCAGCCCAGCATCCTCGAGGGAGGCCGCCATCGTCACCGGCGCTGTGACTGCAATGAAGAGCGTGGCGATGCTGCGGATAAACGTCGCCACGAGAAGCAATGGGCACCGACGACCAGCCATTGTATGCCTCCATCGTGCTACGGATTCGAGCATTATCGTATCTGCCCGCCACGCCTGCTGAATAGATGTGTCATCCACTCATCGATACCCGTGCCCGTCTTCACGCTCGTTTCAAATACCGGTATCCCCGGCCGCACCGCCTCGATGTTGGCCCGCAGGAGATCCCGGTTGAAGTCACACGCCTCCGCGAGATCGATTTTCGTGATCACCGCCACGTCGGCCGTGTTGAAGAGCCCCGGGTATTTGAGTGGCTTGTCTTCGCCCTCGGTGACCGAGAGCAACGCCACCCGCAGCGACTCGCCCAAATCCCAGCTCGTCGGGCAGACGAGATTGCCGACGTTTTCAATGAAGAGGTAGCGCAGCGCGGCGAGATCCCAGCCCTCCAGATGAGCCTGCACCATATCGGCCTCGAGGTGGCAGAGGCCGTGGGTCATGATCTGCCGCACCGGCGCACCGCTGGCTGCCAGCCGTCGGGCATCGTTGTTGGTCTCGAGATCGCCGACGACAGCCGCCACCGGTATCCTCCCCTCGACCAGTCGCGTGAGTGTCTCCTTGAGAAACGCCGTCTTGCCGGTGCCGGGGCTCGACACGAGATTCACCACCACCACGCCTGCCGCCGCAAACTCCGCCCGCATGGCTCGGGCGATCTCGTCATTCTTCTTCAGAATCTTCGTGCGGACTTCCAGAATACGGGGCGTCTGGTTGCCTCCTGGCTGAGTGCTCCGTGTCTCGATCGGCTGCGCGTCGCTCATGGCAGGGCGGCCTCTGAGAGTTCGATCGATTCAAGGTCGAGCTCTCGCCCGGTCCGAATGTCGGCCGTCGGGGCGTCGCACACCGGGCAGGCAAACCGCTGGACTACGGGCAACTCCCGCTCGGTCTGGCACGTCGCACACCAGACCGTCACCGGCACGGCCACGATCCGCAACTCGGCCTCCTCCAAGGGCGTGCCCTCACGGACGATGTCAAAGCTAAAGCGGAGGGCATCTGCGTGCACACTCGACAGGCTGCCGATTCGCAGCGTGATTGCCGCCACGCGGGCCCCGCCATGCTCCGCGGCATGCTGGCTCGCCAGTTCCACAAGGCTTGCGGCGATTGACAATTCGTGCATACGACCAGCGTACCGTTCACACCCGGTCGGTTTCTACGAGGCGTGTTTTGCGAAGAAATCACGCATACACTTGAGGCACTGAGGAAGTCCCATGAACGCCACGGCGCCGCGACCAGGAGACACGCTCGTGATCGGCTGTGGAAACCTGCTCTGTGGTGATGATGCTGTGGGGCCGACGCTCATTGAGCGATTTCGGGAGCGTGGCATCCCTTCCGGTGTCTGGTGTCTTGATGCAGCAACCGATGCCATCTCAGTCATCGATGCGATGCGGGCCATGAAGCGAGTTGTGTTCGTCGATGCCTGCCTCTCCGGTGCTCCTCCGGGCACGATCATCGAACTGTCGGGACTCGAGGCAGACGATGTTCCCCCGGCCCGCATTCCTCTCCACTCGCTGCGCTGGAGCCATGCCATCGTCGCAGCCCGGCGGATGCTCGGGCCCGACTATCCGCGGTCCGTGACGGCGTGGCTTATTGAAGGACTGGATTTCAAACCGGGGGCTCCCTTGACACCTGCGGTGGACAAAGCCATTGATCAACTCGTCGATCGTCTTGTGGAGTAAACGCCATGTGCCTCGCCGTCCCTGGTCAAGTTGAATCAATCCGCGACGACAATGGCACCCGGATGGGGCGGGTGAATTTTGGCGGCGTCATCAAAGACATCTGCCTCGCCTACCTTCCCGACATCACCGTCGGTGACTACACGATCGTGCACGTCGGCTTTGCAATTTCCAGGATCGACGAAGCCTCGGCCCGCGAGACGCTCCGCACGTTTGAAGAACTCGGCATCCTCGCAGAGGGCCTTGCCGAACTCTGCGAATCGACGCCGGAGGGCGGTGAAAGACTCGACTTCGGAGGCGAGGATAAGCCAACTCGCCTCGCCTTCCTCCGCCCTCCGGCGAGACCCTCATGAAACACCTCACCGAATACCGCGACGCCGAGAAGGCCCGCCGTCTGGCGGCCGAAATCGGCCGAATCGTCACTCGGCCGTGGGCCATCATGGAGGTCTGCGGCGGGCAGACGCACTCCATTATTCGCCACGGAATCGACGAGCTTCTGCCGTCCGAGCCCGATCGCCGGGTGGAGATGATTCACGGCCCCGGCTGCCCGGTCTGCGTCACACCGCTGGAAACAATCGACAAGGCGCTGGCGATCGCCGCCGACCCACGGGTGATCTTCGGCTCGTTTGGCGACATGCTCCGTGTGCCTGGGTCACGAGAAAACCTGTTTGCAGTGGAGGGGGCCGGCGGCGACGTCCGCGTGGTCTATTCGCCGCTCGACGCCGTGAAGCTCGCCCGTCAGCATCCCGATCGGGAAGTCGTGTTTCTCGCGATCGGCTTTGAGACGACGGCGCCGGCCAATGCGATGGCGGTGAAGGTCGCCAAAGCCGAGGGGATTCGCAACTTCTCGATGCTCGTCTCGCATGTGCTCGTGCCACCGGCGATCGAGGCGATCATGAAGAGCCCGGGCAATCGTGTGCAGGCTTTCTTGGCCGCCGGTCATGTCTGTAGCGTGATGGGCACCTGGCAGTATCCGCCACTGGCAGCCGCATGGGGCGTGCCGATCGTGGTGACCGGCTTCGAGCCACTCGACCTGCTCGAGGGGATCCGCCGCGCGGTCGTGCAACTCGAGGCGGGGCGAGCTGAGGTGGAAAACGCGTATCCCCGCGTGGTCACCGAGTGGGGCAACGAACCGGCCCGGGCCGTCATTCGCGAGGTCTTTGCCCCGGTCGATCGGGCCTGGCGCGGGATCGGCGTGATCCCCGCGAGCGGCTGGAAGCTTTCCGACGCCTATCGTGACTTCGACGCCGAGCAGCGGTTTGCCGTGGGCGGGATCACGGCCGTCGAGTCGCCGCTGTGCAAGAGCGGCGCGGTGCTCAAGGGCACGCTCAAGCCGAACCAGTGCCCGGCCTTTGGCAAGGAGTGCACGCCGCGAACGCCGCTCGGAGCCACGATGGTGTCGAGCGAGGGCGCTTGTGCGGCGTACTACAATTTTCGCTATGCCTGATTTATCCACGTTCGTCTGCGCGGCCCCGCTCCGCGAGTATTCCCACGTGATCCTCGGCCACGGCGGCGGGGGCGTCCTCTCGCGGGATCTGATCGACGGCATCTTCCTCGCGGCGTTTACCAACCCGCTGCTCGACCGACTGGGCGACTCGACCGTGCTCGATCTCGCCGCTGACCTGCGGCCCGGTGAACGCCTTGCCGTCTCCACCGATTCCTACGTCGTGCGGCCGCTTTTCTTTCCGGGTGGTTCAATCGGCGAGCTAGCGGTCAACGGCACGGTGAATGATCTCGCTATGAGCGGGGCTAAGCCGCTCGTGCTCACGGCCGGCTTTATTCTGGAGGAGGGGCTCGCCATCGCCGAACTCGCTACAGTCGTCGAGCGGATGGCCGCGGCGGCTCAGGCCGCGGGGGTGCGGATCGTAGCCGGTGATACGAAGGTGGTGGAGCGGGGCCACGGCGACGGCGTCTATATCAATACCTCGGGCATCGGTGTTGTGCCGGCCGGCGTGGCGGTGGGCCAGGAGCCGGTGCAGCCCGGCGACGCGGTGCTCTGCAGCGGCACGATCGGCGACCATGGTATGGCGATTATGAGCGTCCGCGAGAGCCTTGCCTTCGAGGCGGCGATCGAGAGCGATTCAGCGTCCCTCCACGATCTTGTTGCCGCGATGCTTGCCGCCTGCCCTGCGGTCCGCCTGCTCCGCGACCCGACCCGCGGCGGTGTGGCGACGAGTCTCAATGAGATCGCCACCTTGGCCGGCGTCGGCATCGAGATCGACGAAGAGGCGATTCCGGTCAATCCACCCGTGGCCGCGGCCTGCGAGATCCTCGGGCTCGATCCGCTGCAGGTGGCCAACGAGGGCAAGCTGCTGGCGGTCGTGCCAGCCGCCGCTGCGCAGCGGGTCCTCGCGGCGATGCGAGGCCACGAACAAGGAAGGAATGCCGTGCTGCTCGGCCGAGTGGTCGCTGCCCATCCTCGGCTGGTCGTCATGAAGACAGCCATCGGCGGCACCAGGGTGATCCCGATGCCGATCGGCGAGCATCTGCCGCGGATTTGCTAGCTTCACGGAGATGCGGCCATCCATGGCCCGCATCTCCTTGCCGACCTCCGGTCGGAAGAAGGCGTCGCCTCCAGCAACGCGGTCGCATCTTGCGCACGATGTGCAAAAAATGTACAGTAGCATATAGATTGCTTGCGAGGTCCCCGCTTGATCGCAAAGGTAGCCGAGGCGTGGGGAGCAGACATGTTCATATCGGCTGATCAACGACAACTCTCTGCGGCTCGGGCCGCGGGGCTGCAAACAAAATCGGTGTGACAACGATTCCATCCTGAAATGTGAGGAAACCAGATGCGACTGACGGGCATTTTGGCGGCGGCTGCACTTCTTCTCTCCGCCAGCATCGGAACAGCCAGTGATGGTGCCATCACGCTCCATGGTCGCGATGCAAAGGTAACCGGCACGAAGCTGCGGTATGAGCCGGAGCCCCACAAGCAGACACTCGGCTTCTGGACGCAGGCGGGTGACGCGGCGGAGTGGACGTTTCGCGCGGACCGAGCAGGTGACTACGACATCGAGGTGCTCCAGGGCTGTGGGGCTGGGCAGGGAGGCAGCAGAATGCAGGTGGCGGTCGATGCCGGCCGCGGCGGTGCCCCCGCGCCGGTCGAGTTCACCGTCGAAGAAACGGGCCACTTTCAGGCGTTCAAGCCGCGTGGCGTTGGCCGTGTAACGCTGACGGCCGGGGATCACACGTTGCGGATTCAGCCGCAGTCGATCGCCAAGGCCGCCTGCTGTGATATCCGCGCGGTGCGGCTTGTGCCTGTCGCTGCTGCCACGAAGCCCACCAAGCGGCCCAACATCGTCTTCATCTTTTCCGATGACCATGCCCAGCACGCGATTTCCTGCTACGGCTCAAAGGTGAATACGACGCCGCACCTCGATCGACTTGCCGCGGCCGGCGCCCGGTTCACTAATTCATTCGTCACGAATTCGATCTGCACGCCCAGCCGGGCTACGCTTCTGACCGGCCAGTATTCCCATAAAAATGGTGTGCCGGTCTTCAATGCCTTCGACGGCTCCCGCGACACGGTCGCCAAGCACCTGCAGGCGGGGGGCTATCACACCGGCATGATCGGGAAGTGGCATCTCGGTACCGATCCCACCGGGTTTGATCGCTGGATCGTGCTGCCCGGCCAGGGGGTTTATTGGGATCCGATGTTTCTTGTGCCGGGGGGCAAACTTACCGTTGATGGCCACTGCACCGACGTCACCGGCGACCTCGGCATCGAGTTCATCAAGACGCGGCCGGCCGACAAGCCGTTCTTTCTAATGCTGCACCAGAAGGCACCGCATCGCGAGTGGTCGCCGGATGAGCGGAACAAGGCGAAATTCAAAGACGCCTCGTTTCCCGAACCAGAGACGCTGTGGGATGACTACGCGACGCGGCCAGCCGCCCTTCCCGAAAACCAGCAGACAATCGCACGCGACCTCACCAACCGCGACTTGAAGCGGGAACCACCGGCAGGGCTCGAGGGCAAGGAGCGGAACCAGTGGCTCGGGAAAAAGCCTGACAGCGTTGATGTCGGCGGCCAGACGCTCACCGGCGATGATCTCGTCCGCTGGAAATACCAGCGATACATGCAGGATTACCTGGCCTGCGTTCAGGGTGTCGATGACAACGTCGGCAAGGTGCTCGATTACCTCGACGCAGCCGGGCTCGCTGACGACACGATCGTGATCTATTCGGCCGACAATGGCTGGTATCTCGGCGATCTCGGCATGTACGACAAGCGGTTTATGTATGAACCGGGCCTCCGCGTGCCACTGATCGCCCGCGGGCCGGGGATTGTGGCGGGCAGCACCCCCGACGCCTTTGTGGCCAACATCGATTTAGCGCCGACATTTCTTGATCTGGCGGGCCTGCCAATCCCCGACTCGATGCAGGGAAAGAGCCTGGCGCCGCTGCTGCGTGGCGAGACGCCGGTTGGCTGGCGGCAGAATGTCTACTACCGCTACTACCATGACCCGGGCCACCACAACACGCGGGCCCATTACGGTGTGCGGACAGCCTCCCACAAGTTGATTCACTATTGGAAGAAAGATGCCTGGGAACTGTTCGATCTCGTCGCTGATCCCCAGGAGCAGCACAACCTCCTCTTCGACGCCGCCCAGGCGAAGACTCCCGAAGTCGCCACCACATTCGCGGCTCTCAAGGCCCAGATCACCCGTCTCCAACGGGAGTATGAAGACGACGGCCTCTACGCCGACCCGGCTGAATGGCCCAAAGGCGGCTCCGATGGGCCGTTTAACAACAAAGAGCCGCAGGGCAAGAAAACCGTGGCCGAAGCGATCGCGTTGTCGCGTTCGTCCGCCGTGCAATCCGGCAAGTAGACAGCGTTCCGGCTGTCACGGGAGTCTCAATGCCTCACGCCTCAATCCAGGGCATCCTCACGCCGCATGTTGTGCCGCTCAACGCGGCCGGCGACATCAACGAGCTCGAACTCCGTCGCTACGTCGACTGGCTGATCGAGAAGGGAGTGCATGGGCTCTACCCGAATGGCTCGACCGGTGAGTTCACGCGCTTCTCCGTGGAGGAGCGGCGGCGGATTATTCGGATCGTCTGCGAGCAGGCGGCCGGTCGCGTGCCGGTGCTGGCCGGAGCGGCCGAGGCCAACGTCCGCGAAACGATCGCTGCCTGCGAGGCCTACCACGACTGCGGCGCCCGGGCAGTCGCCATCGTCTCCCCGATCTATTACAGGCTCTCGCCCGACAGTGTCTTCGCCTACTTCCGTGAGATCGCCCTCCACAGTCCGATCGACGTCACGCTCTACAACATCCCGATGTTTGCCAGCCCGATTGATCTGCCGACGATCCGCCGGCTGGCCGAGTTTGACCGGGTTGTTGGGATCAAGGATTCTTCGGGTGATCTTGCCGGCATGATGCGGATGATCGAAGCGGTGCGGCCGCTTCGCCCCGACTTCGTCTTCATGACCGGCTGGGATGCGGTGCTTGTGCCGATGCTGCTAGCC
>JAYQOK010000075.1:0-16594 GCA_038144795.1 Candidatus Kuenenia sp.
ATCGTCCGCTACGTTATCGTGAAGCCGCTCGACCACCTCCGCGAGGTAAGCGACGAGGTCCGCCGCGGCAACGTACAGGCTCGTGCCGAGATTCACACGGCCGACGAGTTCGAAGAGCTCGGAGTGGCCTTTAACCGCATGCTCCGTGGCCTCGTCGATTCCCAGGAAGAGCTCCGCAAGGCCAACGATACGCTCGATGAAAAGGTCGACGAGCTGGCGCATGCGAACATGCACCTCTATGAGATGAATCGGCTGAAGAGTGATTTTCTCGCCACGATGAGCCATGAACTGCGGACGCCCCTCAACAGCATCATCGGCTTTTCCGACGTGCTCGGGTCGATCCAGTCGCTTAGCGAAAAGCAGAAGCGATATGTCACCAACATCCGCACCTCCGGCCGAATGCTCCTCGACATGATCAACGACATTCTTGATCTGGCGAAGATCGAGGCCGGCAAGATGGAGGTGCGACCCTCCGCGTTTCGGCTCGAGTCAGTCGTGTCGGCTCAGTGCGACATGGTGCGGCCGCTGGCGGAGAAGAAACGGATCGAGCTCACCTTCGAGATCGGCAGCGGCCTCGATGCCGTGGTGCAGGATCAGCCGAAGGTGCAGCAGATCCTTGCCAACTTGCTTTCCAACGCCGTAAAGTTCACTCCCGAAGGGGGCCGTATCGACATTCGCGGCACGCTCGACGAACAGGCATCCAACGATGGGCCGTGGATTCGGCTAGCGGTGGCCGACACCGGCGTGGGTATCGCCGACGAGGATCAACAGACGATCTTTGAAAAGTTTCGCCAGGGCCGCACTTTTCAGGCCGGCGACGACGCGATGACCCGTGAATACTCAGGCACCGGCCTCGGCCTGTCGATCGTACGGGAGCTGTGCCGACTGCTCGGCGGTGATATCGAGTTGGAAAGCCAGCTCGGCCGGGGCAGCATCTTCATCGTCCATCTGCCACTTGAGCATCCTCAGGCCGACAACGCTGACGCCGAGGCCGCCTACGCCTCCGGCCTGCCCGAAGAGGCGGCCTGACCATCGGGCCACCAACCATCGGCAATTTCCCAAGGACTCTTTCTGTATGGATACGCTGGACAAACGCGATTCCTCTCCGGCCTCGGGCGAGGTGATCCTGTTTACCGACGGGGCCTGTAGCGGCAATCCCGGCCCGGGTGGCTGGGCCTTCATTCTCCGTCACCCCGGCAGCGGCAAGGAGACAAGCGACGCCGGTGCGGAGCGGGACACCACCAACAACCGCATGGAGCTCACGGCGGTGGTCCGTGGACTCACGCAGCTCAAGCGGCCGACGGTCGTAGAACTCGTTACCGACAGCGTCTATGTGGGCACTGGGCTCTCTGAGTGGCTGCCCAAGTGGAAGCAGCAGGGCTGGAAGCGGAAGGAGAAGGGCCGTCTCGTGCCGGTGAAAAACGAAGACCTCTGGCGGGAGCTCGACCGCCTCGCAGCCGCCCACACGATCCGCTTTAGCCACGTCGCCGGCCACACCGGCCACCCGGAAAACGAAGCCTGCGACCGCATGGCTGTCGAGGCCTATAAACAGTTGAAGATGAACGGGTAGCCGGCTGCTTCACGAAATCCTTGCCATCCTGCCCTCAGGTTTCTTGCCGAACGTCCGTACGGTCTCGTAAGCCCGCCCTCAAGACGGGCAGCCCCTCGCCGCGTCACCAAGCCAAGGCATGCTTACACTGATGCCATGGATCGCCCCAGCTACCCTCCGAGCACCCCGCTGGCAGCCCTGCCGGGCGTGGGCGAGGCCCGGGCGGCCCGGCTCGCCAAGCTCGGCCTCCGCACCGCCAAGGATGCGCTGCTCCACTTCCCCCGCGGCTACAAAGACTTCAGCGGCACCCACGCCTGGCATGATCTGGAAGCTGGCCGCCATGCGGCGGTCGCCGGTGACGTGATCGATCTCTCATCGCGAACTACAGCCGGCGGGCGGTCGATGGTGAGTATGCTCGTGCAGTGCGCCGGCGGGGTGATCCGCGCCGTCTGGTTCAACCTTCCGTTTCTCGCCAAGAAGTATGCGGTGGGCATGCGGGTGATCGTCGCCGGCACGCCGCGGCGGAATGGTACGGCCTGGGAGTTCACCCATCCGGATGTCCGTGTGCTCGACGAGGGGGAGGTAGCGGAAGGGGCCGAGTGGCTCGCGATCTATCCGCTCTCGGCCGGCGTACAGCAATCGCACGTGCGGGTGGCTGTGCAGGCGGCTCTCGATCAGGTCGTCGGCGGGCTCCCGGAGGCATTTTCCGACGATGCCCGCCAGGCCCGCGGGCTGCTCACGATCCAGGAAGCGTTTCACGGTATTCACCGGCCGGCGGGCCGCGAGATGCTCGATGCCGCCCGCCGCCGTCTGGCCTACGCCGACCATCTGGTCGTGCAGCTACTCCTGCGCGAAGACCGCCGGGAAAAGGAGCGGCGGCAGGCAGCGCCATTTATCACGGTCGATCCCCGGCTCGATGCCCGCATTCGGGCCCGGTTTCCCTTCGTGTTCACGCCGGCACAGGAACAGGCGGTGGCCGACATCGTGGCCGATCTGGCAGCGACACGGCCGATGCACCGGCTGCTACAGGGGGAGGTGGGTAGCGGCAAAACAGCTGTTGCCGTCTATGCGATGCTCGCCGCAGTGGCCAACAGGCCGGCCGAGACCGATGATGACGACCCCTGTGGCCGCTACCAGGCGGCGCTCATGGCTCCCACGGAGCTGCTCGCTCGGCAACACCATCGGTCGCTGTCAAACTGGCTCACCGACAACAACGCCCGCAACAAAACGCAGGTCGAACTCCTCGTGGGGGGCATGCAGGCAGCGGCGAAGCGGGAGGTGCTCAGCCGGATCGAATCAGGGGCGGCATCGGTGGTGATCGGCACGCATGCACTGCTGGCCGAGAGCGTCCAGTTTCGTCGCCTGGCCCTGGTCGTGATCGACGAGCAGCAGCGGTTTGGTGTCGAGCAGCGGTTCGTGATGCAGTCGGGCAAGGCCGATCCGCATACGCTCATCATGACCGCCACGCCGATTCCACGAACGCTGGCCCATGGGCTGTATGGCGACCTCGACATCTCCGAGATCCGCCAGCAGCCGGCGGGCCGGCAGGCCGTCACCACCTACCACGTGCTGCCCGACACGCTCACCCCGTGGTGGGACTTTTTCGGCAAGAAGCTCCGGGATGGCCGCCAGGGCTATGTAGTGGTGCCAGTGATCGAGGATTCTGAGCGGGGGGTGCAGAGCATTTCATCGGCCTACGAGGATCTCGTCAACGGGCCACTGGAGGCATTTCGCCTCGGGCTCATCCACGGGCGGATGCCACCGTCTTTGCAGAATGCGGTGCTCGAGGATTTTGCGGCCGGCAAGCTCGACGTGCTCGTCGCCACGCCGGTCATCGAGGTGGGAATCGACGTGCCGCAGGCCACGATCATGACGATCCTCGATGCCGACTGCTTCGGGCTCGCCCAACTCCATCAGCTCCGCGGCCGCGTGGCTCGGGGCGCGGTGCCGGGGCTGTGCGGCGTGGTGACCGATCGGCTCGATGAACGGGCGAAGGAGCGGATCGAGGCCTTCGTGGCCACGGCCGACGGCTTTGCTCTGGCGGCCCTCGACCACCGGCTGCGGGGGAGCGGCCGCCTGTTTGGCACGCGGCAAAGCGGCCACTCGGGCACCGAGTTCAAGTTCACGCAGCGAGCTGTCGCGGCTCCGGAGGAGCCGTCCGACGAGGCTCCCACGATTCCCTTTGATGAAGACGCGATCATCGACGCGGCCCGCACCGACGCGATCGCCCTGTTGGACGCCGACCCCACCCTCGCCCTGCCGGAGCACGCCCGGCTCCGTGACCTGGTTGATCAACGCCGCCGCGAGCAGCAGGCCCTCGGTGGCCATCACGGCACCGTCGGCTGATCAGAGCAGCCGGGCGCGGCGGAGGAAGACCACGAGCCCCGCCGTGATACAGGCGGAAAGCCCCCAGAAGTAGATGTAGCCGTGGGCCCAATCGACCTCCGGCATCCCCTCGAAGTTCATGCCGTAGATGCCGCAGATGAAGGTGAGTGGCAGGAAGATCGTGCTCACCACGGCGAGGCGGTTCATGGTCTGGTTAGTGCGATGCGACATCACTGTGAGCGAGAGATTGAGCGCGGTCTCGAGGATCTCGCGATCGGCGGCAAGGTCCGACAACAGTCGTTCGAGCGTATCGATCATGCCGCCCAGAAAGCCGAGCGTCGCCTCGCTCACCAGCGTGGTCTTTCGCGACGTGAGTTCGTCGAGGGCCCGCCGCACCGGCAGCGCCCGGCGACGGAGGGTCAGGAGCTTTGCCGATACCGCGGCGACCGCCACGAATGCCTCCTGGTCGATCTCACCGGCCAGCGCCCGGCGGGTCTCTTCCACCTTATCTTCGAGCCGCGTCTGGACGGCCAGAAACTGCTCCACTTGTTCGTTGCAGATTTCGTACAGCAAGAAGCTCGGGGTGGCGGCGTGCTGCTCGAAGTCATGCACGTAGTCGCGACGCACGGCATCGAGCACGCCATTGGGCCCGCGATGCACCGTCACCAGAAACCCTTCGCCAATGATCACATCGAGCCGCTCGCCGGGGTCGTCTGGGCTGCAGGCCACCCCACTCACAAAGGTGAGGTGCAGGAGCCGATCGGTGCGTCGCAGGCCCGCCGCCGCTGGCGACCAGGGTTGGGCATGGTTCTGAACGAGCCGAGGAAAATCGACACCGGGGCAGGCATGGGGCGGAAAGGCTTCGTCGATCCCTTCACCGTCGAGCATGGCCACATCGACGTCGATCCAGACAAACCGTCCACGGTCAATCTCCCCGCGAATCTCGGCTGGACGCAGGCTGCCGCGTGAGCGGTCGCGAAAGTCAAGAAACTCAGCGAGGATGCCTGCCGGCCGTCGGCTGGCAGGGAAGTCGACGGCACTCGCCTCGGAGACAACGTGGATCATCATCGATTCAACACCTCGCAAAACCGATGGTCTCTACCAGCGGCCATCGATGGCACCAAGGGCAATCGCACGCCCCTCTGGATCGCATCCAGCCTACGTGTATCGCTAGCTCGGGGGCGGCAAAAGTCTCCTCGCGGGCGAGGAGACGCCCAATGCTCGTCGAGCGTTCGCCGACCCCCGAGCCTACGTTTCCTGGATTGCCGTATCGTCGCTAAAGCTAACCTAGAGCGCTTCTAGCCGGGCTATCCTGCCCGGTCTGCCACGGCTTCTTCGGGCAGATACAGTTTGCGTGTATCGCCGAGGATACGCCCAACGCTCATCGAGCGTTCGCCGACCCTCTCGCCTACCTCTCTCAGTTTGCCAAGCCGTCGCTCCAGCGAAGCGGAATCCGCTCTGGCTGCCGACACGCCGGCCAGGAATCACCGTTTTGAGCCGGCGGCGGCCTCTGTACCCTCCCCGCGTGCCTGCTCCCGCGTCACATCCGCTCACCCTCCACGTAGATCCCGATGTGGAGACTGTCTTCACCAGCGAGGAACGTTGGGCCGGCTACAATCTCGTCATTCTCTTCTGTTGCCTGCTTGCGCTAGGACTGCTGGCCACCGGCGACATGGGGCGGGCCGATCCTGAGGTGCGTTCGCTTCTTGACTGGGCCGACACGGCGGTCTGTGGCGTCTTCCTCATCGACTTCGTCGTGAGTCTCATGAGGGCCGAAAATAAATGGCGATACTTTGTTACGTGGGGCTGGATCGACCTGATCTCGGCGATTCCGGGGCTCGACGTCGTGCGGTGGGGCAGGGCGGCCCGCATACTCCGCATCCTGCGGATGATCCGCGGCATAAAGGTGGCCCGGGTGCTGTACTCCCTTTTCGTCCGCTACCGTACCCACAACGCTGTGCTGGCCGGCGGATTGCTCCTGATCTTCGCTGTCTTCACGGCCAGCGTCGCCATTCTGCAGTTCGAAAATGATCCGCGGTCGACAATCAAGACGGCAGAAGACGCCATCTGGTGGACAGTCTGCACGATCTCGACCGTCGGCTATGGCGACCTCTACCCCATCACCCGGGCCGGCCGGATCGTGGCCGGCCTGTTGCTCGTGCTCGGTGTGGGAATCTTCGGAGCCATGGCCGGCATTCTCGCCGGGTGGTTTACCGGCGAGACGACGCACGACGAGGATCGCGACGTGCGGCACCTTGCCAACGAAATCGCCACACTCCGTCTGTCGATCGAGGAAATGCGGGCCAGGATTCCACCCGCAGACAACGACCGCTTGGCTGCGTAACTCGCTTACGAAACAGCGACGATTGGCTCGGCGGTTGTCCACCGGCCGCCCTCCCGCACAACGCGGTGATAGAGCGTGTCCCGCTCCACCGGTTCCCGACCCGCCTCGCGGATGAGCCGACAGAGCTCGTCCACCGAAAGGATTTCAGGGGTTTCCGCACCGGCATCGTGGTAGATCAGCTCATGACGCACCGTGCCATCGATGTCGTCGGCCCCGTAGGCCAAGGCAGCCTGGGCGGTGCCGATGCCGAGCATAATCCAGTAGGCCTTCATGTGGTCGAAGTTGTCGAGCACCAGCCGACTGACCGCCATCGTCCGCAAGCTCATCGCCGCCGACGGCTTGGGCAGGTGCGAGAGCCGCGTGTTAGCCGGATGAAAGGCCAGCGGAATGAAGGTCTGAAATCCACCAGTCTCGTCCTGGAGATCACGAAGCCGCAGGAGGTGATCGGTGCGGTGGAAGGCATTTTCGATGTGGCCATAGAGCATCGTCGCATTGCTGCGGAGACCAAGTTCGTGGGCCACGCGATGAATTTCAAACCACTCATTCGTGTCTGCCTTGTGTTCGCAAATCTTGTCACGCACCTCCGGATGAAAGATTTCGGCGCCGCCGCCTGGAAGACTGCCAAGGCCGGCGTCTTTCATCTCGACCAAGATATCGCGGATGGACCGCTTCGTGAGATGACAAAACCAATTGATCTCGACCGGTGTCCAGGCTTTGAGATGAAGCGTTGGGTAGGAATCATGAAGCAGGCGGATGACATTGAGATACCAGTCGTAATCTTTTTGGTGATGGAGCCCACCGACGATGTGCATCTCGGTGGAGCCCGCACCCACTGCCTCCTCACCGCGGGCGAGAATCTGCTCGTCGCTCATCACATAGCCGCGGGCCTCGCGGAGATCGGCACGGAAGGCACAAAACGTGCATCGATAAACGCAGACATTTGTCGGATTGAGGTGGGTATTGATGTTGTAATAGGCGCGAGCGCCGTTTTTTCGCTCCCGCACCAGATTTGCCAGCTCACCAAGTTCATGAAGATCGATGGACTCATCCCACAGCATCTCCGCCTCGGTGGCAGAGAGCCTCGCTCCGTCCTCCACCTTGTCGCGGACAGCATCGAGCGACTTACGTATGGCGCGAATCATGCAGACTCCCAAATGAAATCGGGGACATTCTCTACCACTGGTATGGAAACCGCAGGCCGGTCATCGTTGCAACCCGGCTGTGGCTCACAGCCATAAATCGAGGGCAATCGCCGCCAAAAGCACTAGCCCGATGGCGGCGTTGGCCGTGAAGAAGGCGTCGTTGACCCGCGACAGGTCGTCGGGCCGCACGATCGCATGCTCCCAGACCAGCAGGGCCGCGATGGCCGCCAGGGCCAGCCAGTAGATGCCCCCCAGTTCGGGTACAGCGAAGGGCAGGGCGACCAGCACCACGAGCGTGATGGCATGCAGCACCGCCGCCAACCGCAGAGCCCGGGGGACACCGAGGCGGGCCGGCAGGCTCCGCAGTCCATGACTGGCATCGAAGTCAGCATCCTGGCAGGAATAAATTGTGTCGAACCCAGCCACCCACGTCGTCACGGCAACCGCCAGGATGACCGCCGGCATCAGGTCGGCCGGGTCGCCAGCCACGATGCCGCCACGGATCGCAATCCAGGCGCCGATGGGCGCGAGGCCGAGGGCCGCGCCAAGCCAGGCATGCGCCAGCATCGTAAATCGCTTCGCATACGAGTAGCCGAGCAGCCAGGCGAGCACGGGCACCGAGAGCACCAGTGGCAGCCAGTTAGGCAGGAAGAGCAGGGTGGAGGCGATGAAGATACCACACGACGCCACGATCAGTCCTACCACTTCACCGGCACTCACGGCACCGCGGGGAAGATGCCGCACCGCCGTCCGCGGATTGGCGGCATCGATCGCCCGATCGACGAGCCGATTGAAGGCCATCGCCGCCGTGCGGCCGCTTGCCATGCAGAGCAGAATGCCCGCGAAGGCCTTCGACCAATAGGTGCCCCAACCTCCGGCCGCGGCGGCCACCGTCGGATCTCCTCCAAACCGCACCGCAATCAGCGCCGCGATGATCGCAAAGGGCAAGGCGAACAGCGTGTGGCTGAACCGCACGAGTTCGAGATAGGTTCGCAGCCGGGAGGGCTGCTGCTCCACGACGCCCACGGCCATCAGGTCTTTCCCCACCGACGAATCAGGTTGTTGCCCACGCCCACTTGGTCACAAACCCGCGCGACGACGAAGTCGACCAGATCGGCTACCGTTTCCGCACCATGATAAAAGCCGGGGGATGCCGGCAGCACCACGGCGCCCGCCTCATGGATCGCCTGCATGTTTTTGAGTTGCGGTAGCGAAAGCGGGGTCTCCCGAGGCACCACGACCAGCTTCCGACGCTCCTTCAGATGCACCTCGGCAGCTCGGTGAATCAGGTTTTCGCCCATCGAGTGGGCCACTGCGGCAAGCGTGCTGCCGCTGCACGGGCAGATCACCATCGCCGCGGTAAGAAAAGAGCCGCTCGCGATCGGGGCCATGAGATCTTTGTAATGGTGGTAGTGCACGACGCTATTGGCAGGCGTCGGCCCGCCCACCAGGTCATCGATACGAAACCGCTCCAGATCGATCTGCCGGCCCAGTTCCTCGCGGAGCACCGCCTGGCCAGAGGGACTGATCGAAAGATGGATTTCGCGGCCGGCCGACAAGAGCACTTCGACCAAACGGACAGCGTACGGAACGCCCGACGCACCGGTGATCCCGACCACGAGTGGCAGTGCTGGATCAGCCATGAGCAGGGCTCCGCGTGGCGATCGAAAGGGTCGCGATGCCAAATGTCAACGGAATTATATCGACGGTTGAGAACCCGGCTGACCGCACGAGCGTCGCCAGCCGATCCCCAGAGGGAAACTCTTCCACGCTGCGATTCAGGTAGGTGTAGGCATCGGACCGATTGCGGGCCACGCAGTTGCCGATGAATGGCAGCACGTGACGGAAATAACAGAGATACGCCGTCCGCACGAGGGCGTTCTTTGGCAGCGAAAACTCGAGGATCGCCAGCCGCCCACCCGGTCGGAGCACCCGGGCCATTTCGGCAAGCCCCTGGCTCGTGTCGGCAATGTTTCGCAGACCGAAGGCGACCGTCACGAGGTCGAATGCACCGGTCGCAAAGGGAAGGGCGGTGGCATCAGCCTCCACCCACTCGATATCCGGGGCCGACTTTTTCCCCTTCTCGATGCCATGGGCGAGCATCGCCCTGCAAAAGTCGGCGGCCACGATTCGTATGCCGTCCTTGGCCTTGGCTGCATACGCCAGGGCAAGGTCGCCGGTGCCGGTGCAGAGGTCGAGCATACTTCCACTCTCCGGCGGGGGCGCTCGCGAAACGGTGACATGTCGCCACCAGATATCGATGCCTCCCGAAAGCAGACGATTGACTAGGTCATACCGCGGTGCAATCTCGGCAAACATCCCCCGCACTTTGCCGCCGCTCTTGTCGACGCCGGCCGCCGGGTGGTCTAAATCCCTTCGCCGAATGTCGTGCACAGCTTCGACCACATGATCTGGCGACGCGACGGTAGGTTCAGACATCGGAAGCGAGGTTTCCTGTGCAGTGGAAATGCCACAACTCCTTTCATCGTATGCCCGGACGGGCCTGCGCGGGAGGGATCGCCATCGTGATCGACGTTCTGCGGGCCTCCACGACGATCATCACGGCCTTGGCGCACGGGGCCACGCGGGTGCGACCGGTGCGAACGGTCGGCGAGGCCCGGGCGCTGGCGGGGCAGGGCGATATGCTCCTGGGCGGGGAACGGGGTGGCAAGCCGATAGAGGGCTTCGACCTCGGCAATTCGCCGTTGGAGTACACGCGGGAGCGGGTGGCCGGCCGCGACGTCATCTTCACCACTACCAACGGCACGGCCGCCCTGCATGCCTGCGGCAACGCGGCCGAAGTGCTCGTGGGCGGGGTTATAAACCGGTCGGCAGTTGCAGCGCTGGCCATCCGCCTTGCCGACGCTGAGCACCGCGACATCCATCTTGTGTGTGCCGGCACCGATGGCGGCGTGACCGAGGAGGATCTGCTCGGTGCTGGTGCCATCCTCGAGGCTGCGATCCGGCTCGGAGTCGACGAGCAACGAGACCTCGATGCCCCCGCGCGGGCGGCGGTGGCCGACTTCCGCGCGGTGGAGAAGAGCGGTGGGGATCCAGCAGCGGGGCTGGCCTGCGTATTCGCCACATCGGTCGGCGGCCGCAACCTGATTGCGATCGGCATGGAACACGACCTCACGCCGGCCGCGGCCATCGACGCCCTGGCGGTGGTGCCCCGGCTCGATCATACGGCTGGCTGGCTCGTCGGTGACCGATCGGCCGAGGGGCTGCTACACTCTGGCCGCAGCCGGAAAGAAAGGTGAGTCGGTTTCGGATGGAAAAACAAAACGACCAGTCGCGGATGGATCGGATCGTGTCGCTTGCCAAGCGGCGCGGATTCATCTTCCAGTCGAGCGAAATCTATGGCGGCCTCAATGGCTTCTGGGACTATGGCCCGCTCGGTGTCGCGCTTAAGCGGAATCTTAAAGATGCCTGGTGGCACGACATGCTCACCGGCCATGACGAACTGGCGGTGCCTGCGGGGGCACCCTCGGCCTATGAAATCGTCGGGCTCGACTGCACGATCATCATGCATCCGCAGGTCTGGAAGTGCTCGGGCCACTTCGACCTCTTTCATGACTGGATGATCGACTGCCGGGAGTCGAAGAAACGCTACCGCTACGACCACCTCCACGGCCGCTGGGCGGCACACCGGGGCAGGCGGCTCTTCATCGTCACGGACCAATCGGGCGACGACATGGCCACCCATCTCCTCGTGCGGGGGCAGAAGGCCTTTGGGCTGCGGGCCAAGCAGGTGGACGAGATCGAATGGGAAGGCGACGTGGTCCCGTTGGCCGGCCTGCCGGCGGTCGCCGAGGCAATCGGCCCCGACGCCTCGGAGCCGGGCACGCTCACCGCGCCCCGTGAGTTCAACCTGATGTTCGAGACACGGATCGGAGCGTTGGCCGGTGACGATGACGACCGAGCCTTTCTGCGGCCCGAAACCGCGCAGGGAATTTTCGTGAACTTCAAGAACGTGCTCGACACGTCGCGGGTTCGCGTACCCTTCGGCATCGGCCAGATCGGCAAGAGCTTCCGCAACGAGATCACACCGCGAAACTTCACCTTTCGGTCCCGTGAATTTGAGCAGATGGAGATCGAGTTTTTCTGTCGGCCCGCCGACTCGGCCGAATGGTACCGATACTGGCGGGACCGTCGCTGGAAGTGGTATCTCGATCTCGGGCTCACCGAGGGCAAATTGCAGCTGCGGGAGCATGGCGTAGACGAGCTTTCCCACTATTCGGTCGGCACGGCCGACATCGAGTATGCGTTTCCCTTTCTCGCCGAGGGTGAGTTTGGGGAACTGGAAGGAATCGCCCACCGTGGCGACTTTGATCTCCGCAGCCACATGGAGGGCAAGCTAGTTCGCCGCGACGGCGACCTCGTGGTCGAGACGGGGCCCGACGGCAAGCCAAAACACCGTGGCAGCGGCAAGGATCTCTCCTATTTTGACGACGTCACGCGGGAACGATTCGTGCCGCACGTCATCGAGCCCTCGGCCGGCGCCGACCGGGCCGTGCTCGCCTTCCTTTGCGATGCGTACCACGAAGACGAGGTGCCCGATGAAGACGGCAAGCCGCGGAGCCGCACGGTGCTCAAGCTCCATCCACGGCTGGCGCCGATCAAGGCGGCGATCCTGCCACTGGTGAAGAAAGACGGCATGCCCGAGGTGGCAATCGATCTCTATCGCAGCCTCAAGCCCCACATGGCCTGTATGTACGACGAAAAGGGCTCGGTGGGCCGCCGCTATGCCCGCCAGGACGAGGCCGGCACCCCCTGGTGCCTCACGATCGACGGCCAGACGCTCGCCGACAAGACCGTCACCCTGCGTGATCGTGATTCGCTCTCGCAGGAGCGGATTCCGATCGAGGCGGTGGTCGAGCGGCTTCGGAATCGGCTTTCATGAAGCCGGCGTTGGCCACCATCTGCTCCCTCGATGCATCGCTCGCGACGATTCTCGAGGACTACGCCGCGGGACAATGCGACTCCGTCGATCTGTGGCTGGGCCATGCCGAGGGCCTGCTGGCCGAGCGCGGCCCGGCGGCGCTGTCTGACCTGCTCTCCCGCCACGGCATCACCGCGGCGGCCGCCAGCTTCCAGGGCGGGCTGCTCACCAGCCAGGGAGAGGCGCGGCTGGAGCACTGGAAGCATTTCGAGAGCCGGCTGGCCATGCTGCGGGAGGTTGGGATTCCGGTGCTGGTGATCGCCGGTGACACCTTTGGGCCGCTTGGCCCACAAGACCTTGGTCGACTTTCAATGAGCCTTGCGGAGGCCGCCAAGCGAGCGGCCGACACCGGCATTCGCCTGGCCCTCGAGTTCGACGCCCGCGCCAGTTTCCCCAACAACCTGCAATCGGCAGTGGCGCTGGTCGAAGACGTAGGGCTACCGTCGCTCGGCCTGTGCCTCGACTGGTTTCACTACACCGTCGGCCCCAGCAAACCGCTCGATCTCTTGCTGCTTTCAGCCGACAACCTCGCCCACGTGCAGCTTTCCGATATTGCCGATGTGCCAAGGGAGATGGCGACCGATAGCGACCGGATTCTTCCCGGCGAAGGATCCTCGCCTCCGGACCAGCTCATCAGCCGTCTTAGAGCGATCGGCTATGCGGGCGCCGTCGCGATCGAACTCCACAACCCGTCTCTCTGGCGGGTGCCGCCGCGGCAGTTTGGAGAGATCGCCATGACCTCGGTCCGCAAGCTCCTCGGCCAGGCGGCGATGGAATGAACGGGTAATCAACGCGGGTATTCGCGGAGGTTGGCCGCCCGCTTCACGATCAGGTCGATCGGCCGAAGCTCACTCGACGGCATGCCAGGGGGCAGCAGCTCGTAATGGCGGGCGTCGGTGAGCATGTCGACCATCTCCTCGCAGAATCCCTCGCGGGTGACCCACAGCGCGGGATCGACCTTTCTCAGATCGATCGCCACCGAATAGGTGCGAAGTGTTTTCCTGCGATGAATCACATACTGCGGAAAGTAGGAGAGCGACAATTCGCGAAGCGAGCGGTAGATCGGATCCCGATAGCGGAGATACGGGCTGTTGCTTTTGGATATGGCCCCCCAGTGTCTCCCCCTCCGAAAGAGGGCCACGATATGGTCGGCGTCTCCTTCCGCCCCCATGTCCATCAGGAGCGGCGGGCGGCCGGCAAGCCACAGTGCGCAGGCGGCCACAAAGGCCCCCTCGAGGCACTGCGCTTCGCCATGCTCGAGAACACTCGCCACGCATCGGGCGGTATCGCCTTCGGCATGGTTCCAACGCAGCCGATTGATGAAGTCCTGAATCCGCCCGGGGGTTCGCAGCCGACCGAGCGTTCGCGCAGCCGATCGCGGCAGTCCAATCTTTCGACCAAGAGTCAGGGTGGCGGTCATCGGCTCGCGGCGGGGAACGAAACCAACTCGAGCCCAAGAGACTACCGATCTTTCCACGGTCCCTCAAACAGGAAACCGAATCGTCGACATGGCTGCCTGTTTGTCGCTACAAACAAGGAGGCCGGGAGAAAAGACAGTATTGCTGCCGCGGATCTCGGAAGTGACACGTGGATCACCATGGAGGTGCATTTGGATGCCCAGCTTTACCATGCTTCATCGTGGCGTCACGCGACTGATCATCGCTGCATGGTTCCTGATGGTGACCACCAACGCGCAGGCTGATCAGTCCCGCCTTGACGCTCCGGCCTGTGCCGGCCCCGCGCCCACGTTTGCCTACGGCAACGCCGGCTTCAGCGGTGGCTACAGCCAATGGGTGCATCGCCAAGCACCCCCTCCGGTTTGGTGCCCGACACCACGGCGGGCCTGTGGCCCCTCCTGGCAATCCTGCCTTCCGCGGCCCATTCCCTCGACCTGTTGGCAGCCGTGCGGGATGCCGCCGTCGTGCGGTTGGCTTCCCTGGGGACAGTCGTGGGGCTGGTACGGCACGAGTCGCTACGCCTACCAGGAGTCAGTTTTTCTGTCGGTGTCGCTCAGCGGTTCGGAGCGTCCCATGCTGGCGATGACCGATCGCGAGCCGGCTATACGGATGAGCAATGCCGATGCCCGCCGGCGGGCCCAAAAACTGGTTGCCGTTGGCGATCGGTATCTGCGGGAGTCGCTCGTGGAACGAGCCAAACTCCCCCAAGCCCTCTCGTCGTATCGACGCGCCGCGACGATTGCCGCCGACCTTCCTGAGATTTACGTGCGGCAGGCGGTCGCGCTCGTCGCCCTCGATCGGCCCGACGATGCCTCCCGCGCGATTGCGACCATTGCCTCGATCGACCCTCGGCTCCAGGCCACGGTTGCCGACAGTGGCCTCCTTGCCTTCCGCGAGATCTGGCCGGACTCGGACGGTTTCGACGCCACTGCGGAGCCCGCCGCCAACTGGATCACCGATCGCTGGAGCCAGCGGTGGCACCCGGAGATGACGCGACTGGCCGACGCGGTGCCGTCAGCCGCACGATAACGCTTTCGCTCGCCAAGTCGGCGAAGGTGGGTATTCTGAAGACATGACCACGCCCCTTGACGTTTCTCCGGCCGTCTGCCGCCGGATTGATCTTGCCGCCCCGGGTGGCCGCAGTGAACTGGACACGCTCCGGCAGGTGCTCGCCTCCCAAGGTGACATGGTGAGCCCGGCCGGCCGCCAGCGGACGATCGACGTCTTTGGATCAGCCCTCACGCCCCGACAGGTCGTGGAACGAATCTGCACCGATGTCCGCACCAAGGGGATCGATGCGGTTCTCG
This sequence comes from Candidatus Kuenenia sp., assembly GCA_038144795.1. Classification (GTDB taxonomy): domain Bacteria; phylum Planctomycetota; class Planctomycetia; order Pirellulales; family UBA1268; genus CACORA01. Next base: position 15,067 of record JAYQOK010000075.1, read on the forward strand.
ACTACTCGCGTCGCATCGACGGCGGGGTTCCGACTCGTGAGAGCCTGTTCGTCACGCCGGAGGCTCTGGCTACAGCCCATGCCGAGGCCGATGCCGAATTCCTGGCGGCCATCCGCCGGATTCGTGATCGCGTGACGCGGTTTCAGGAGGCGATTCTCAGTCGCGACGTCACCGTGCCATTGCCGGGCGGAGGGTCGATTGGCCAACGGTATGTGCCGCTTGATCGGGTCGGAGTCTGTGTGCCCGGCGGGGCGGCGGCCTATCCCTCCACGCTCCTCATGACCGTGGTGCCGGCGCGGGTGGCGGGCGTTCCCGAAATCGTCGTCGTCGCGCCACCGACCAGCTTTGGCGCCGAGAATCCGCACGTGCTCGCCACCTGCCATGAATTGGGCGTGACGACCGTGATGCGGGCCGGTGGCGCCCAGGCGGTGGCTGCGATGGCCTACGGGATCGACGGGCTACCTCAGGTCGACATGATTGTGGGCCCCGGTAATCTCTTTGTGGCCTTGGCGAAGGAATTCGTGTTTGGCGACGTGGCGATCGATTCGATCGCCGGCCCCAGCGAGATCGTCGTGGTGGCTGATGACAACGCGAGCGCCGAGCATATCGCCGCCGACATGCTCGCCCAGGCCGAGCACTCCCCCGGCTCGGCCATCCTTCTGACGGCCTCGGCGTCGCTGGCCGATCGCGTTGCGGAGGCCCTCGCCCGCCGGCTCACAGTTCTTGAGCGAGCCGACCTCACCCGCGACAGCCTAGAGCGGTTTGGGGCGATCGTGCTCACGGGCAGCGACGATGAGTCAGCCGATCTGGCCAACGATCTTGCTCCCGAACACCTCTCGATCGACACCCGCGATCCGCAGGCGATGCTCACCAGGATCCGTCATGCCGGCGCCGCATTCTTGGGGTCGTGGAGCCCTGTGGCCGCCGGCGACTACGCGGCGGGCCCATCACATGTGCTCCCCACCGGCGGCACCGCCCGGTTTACCGCCGGGCTTTCCGCCAACCACTTCCTCCGCAGCGGCAGCGTGATTTCTCTGGCCAAGGAAGACCTGGCCGAAATGGCCGCCGACATTAGGCTTCTCGCCGATGTCGAAGGCCTCACCGCCCACCGCCGCAGCGTGGAGGCGAGGCTATAAATACGGAAATGCGGCCATCCATGGCCCGCATTTCCTTGCCGCCCATCCGGGCGGAAGAAAAGCGGCCCTCCAGGCCTTACCCGAACTGTTCTGCGAGGGGTTGCCCGTGCTACGGAGCCAGCGTACGCAGACAAGCGCAGCCATGATGGCGAAGCGCCGTCTGCATATGAGTGATCCGAGGACAGGATGTCCGAGGCGAACGTCCGGCGATGGGGCACGGGCAACCCCGAGCCGCGTCACCCGTCGGGTAGCGACGCCTATGCCGATTCTGCGGGATCGGCGGCTTTCTCCACGGCGTGAGGTAAACTCGTGCAACGGAGCCTCAGCCCCCATGCCAGACTCGCCAGCGACTGCCGCTTCCCTCCTCCGCCCCGATATCGCGGCGCTCTCCG
>JAYQOK010000076.1:0-16512 GCA_038144795.1 Candidatus Kuenenia sp.
CCGCCCGTGTGGCGGGGCGTGGGGGGGGGTGTGCTCGGGGTATCGCCCTCCAGCCGCACAGGACTGGTCTGGTGGAGGGTGATACCCTAACTTAGAAATTGGTACCGCACTGGGGGGCAGGTCAATTCTTGGATCTGGTCGCTCCGACAGAGCCGCAGGCGCTTGCCACAGCCTTCGGCCCAGGAGCGGGCCAAATCACACTTGCATGGCAACCTCCGACGAATAACGGAGGCTCTCCGGTGACCTCTTACACCGCAATCATGCGGCAAGGCGAGTCCACACAGACAATCACCACCGCGTCGCTGTCGTCTGTTTTCAATGTCAGTTCTGGTGAGGGACCGCTGTATTTTACGGTCACGGCCGCGAATGTTGCCGACAGCGGTGGCGTCGCGGAACTGCTGGTTGATGAAGCCGGTAATCCTCAGCAGCTCACCAACCTGGTGATGGGCTTTTCCACGGATGGAACGCCGTTCACTGGCGAAGGGTTTTATGCCGGGTTCGCCTACTCGTGGGAAGCGATGGCACTCAATGGCCGCGACCTACCATGGTCGGTTCCCACGGAGCTCGGCGGCGGCGAGGTGGTCTTCCATCTCGGGAGCCCCAACCAGCCCAGCGTGCTCGTTGCTGCTGGCCAGACCATTCCATTCCGCTCGTCTAATACGGCGGGTGCGACCATGCTCGCCATCGCTGCTGCCAGTGCTGAGGGGGTCCAGAGGGACCAGACCTTCACGCTGCACTTCACCGACGGATCAACGCAGCCCTCCACGCAGAGCATCAGCGATTGGTCGAACTACTCCGAGAACCCAGGCCAGTCTGTCGTCGGCGCAATCATGTCGTACCACAATGGGTCGAATGGATGGCCGTACAGTAGGGAAACGTTCATGTACGGATTTGTGCTTCCCCTCAACGGCAAGACCCTGGAAAGCATCACACTTCCGTCCAACAGCAAGGTGCGGATTTTTGACATGCAGCCGTTCCAGCAGTGACGGTAAGGCGGGTACGGGGTGAGTCGGGCTGCTCTTCCTGGTAACCGAATCTCAAACCTCCAGAAGTCGCGGACCCAAAGCGGGCTCGTTGAAGAAGAGACGCGTCGCTGTCAGGCAACAGGCACATCGGCGTCCGTAGGGATGACGATCGTTTAGGCCGTCGGTATTTTGGGGAAAACGGCATTGCCGTTTGCTGAAAAAAGCCCGTTTTGACGGGCTTTTTAGCTCGAGAACCCAAAGCTGCCTCGTGCCGTAGACAGGTGGTAGAGTTCAGGTAGATCTGTGGAGGCGGTCTATGCCTTCGTGGACGTGGCGCTGATTGTTCAATGATTCCGGAAGAGTCGTTCCACATGGCTTCGCTGTTTCGCAACCGATTCAGTCGTCCTGGTGCCCCTCGTCGCCGGCGTGCGTGTGCTGCGGCCCCAGCGATGCCGCTTGAGCGGCTTGAGCCCCGGCTGGCCTTGGCGGGCGACAGCTTCTCGCGGCCGATGCTTGAGCGTGCAGCCACGCTGGTGATGGATGCCTCGTTCGGCCCCAACCCAGTAGTAATGAGCAAGTCGCAGGTCGTCGGCAACGATGTGAAGAGCTTTGTGATTTCGCACGTGCCGGAAGGCTCGGTGGTTGAGAAGTGGGACGCCGCCACGGAAAAATGGATTGACGTCTCCACGAAACCCACCAGCAGCAATCCGCAGGAACTGATGCGGCTACTTGGCACCCGGGTGATCCACCAGGGCGACAAGATTCAGTGGCGGCCGAAGGCAGGCTTTGAAGGCGCGGTTCAGCAGGCCTTCCAGATGATCAATTGGGATGACGGGAGTGAGTTGCTTGCGGCATCTGCGGAGGCACCTAGTGCGGTGCAGAACCTTAAGGTCAATCCAACAGGCATTGGCGAACTCACCCTCTCATGGGATACCCCAGCTCCTCCAGCTCTTGGTGATGCCACGAGCTACACCGTCACCATGACCACCACGGCGGGCAATGGCACCACCACCTCGCAAACCCACGTCACGTCGCAAATGTCGCTGACCCAGGCGGGCCTCTCTTCGTCCAACGCCTATGCGTTTTCTGTCGTAGCCACGAACGCGTCCGGCACGTCAGTCGCCGCAACCGCTGCCTTTGGCCAAACACCGCTGACGACGCTCGATCGTTCGTATGCCGTCACCACCGGCCAGGATGGATCGATCTGGGTGGCGTCGGCTCAGTTCCAGACGGTCACCCAAATCACCTTTGCAGATGGCGTCTGGACACCACAGCCCGCGATCGGAGTCAATGGCGACCCAATCGCCCTCACCACGGGTCTCGACGGCTCCATTTGGGCGTCTCTTCCGAATGGGAGTGAAGTGCAGCAGCTCACGAATGCGAATGGCGTATGGACAACACAGCCGGCGATCTCCGTCATGAGCTCGAACTTTAACGGAGATGGCGCGAAAAATGTCGCGATCACCACGAGTTCGGATGGCTCGATTTGGGTTGCCAACCGCAACTACAACTCCGTTCAGCAGATCGCCGACACGAATGGCACGTGGACGCCCATGACGCCGCTCTCGCTGAGCGACAAGGATGGCTCCAGCAACGACGGGCCGCTCCCGAGCGCGTTGACACCCGGGCTCGATGGCTCGATCTGGTTTGCGAATCAAGGTGCGGACAGCAGCCAGGGAGGGAATAGCGTCCAGCAAGCCATCAATGTGAACGGCGTCTGGACTGCGCAGCCGGCCATCGCTGTCGGCACCACCCCTCGGGCGATCACCACCGGGCTCGACGGCTCCATCTGGGTCGCCAACACAGGCAGCAACACCGTCCAGCAGATCGCGGAGGTGAATGGAGCCTGGGTTGCGCAACCGGCGATCGCCGTTGGCACAGGTCCGCGAGGTCTGGCCACCGGGCTTGACGGATCCATTTGGGTTGCCAATACCGGTAGCAATACGGTCCAGCAGATTTCCAACGTAGGCGGCGTCTGGACAGCACAGCAGCCTATCGCTGTGGGAGATAATCCTTTCGGCCTGACCGTGGGCCGGAACGGGTCGCTGTGGGTGACCAACACCGACAGCAACACGCTCCAGCAGATCGTCATCCCTGCCGGCAACCCGCTGGACCTATCGGCTGAGCTGTCTTCTGTCCCTGGCAAGGTCACGCTGAGTTGGAACCCACCCATAACCAACGGCGGAGCACCCATCACGACCTACACGGCCACGGTATCGCAGGGCGGGCAGGCCCAATCGATTCAAACAAGTGGTACCATGGCAACCTTCGAGGGCCTCACCAGCGGCGGCCCGATCTCTTTCACGGTCACCGCCACCAACTTCGCCGGGAACGGCCCCCCAGCGGAACTTGAGGTTGCGGCTCCGACGGCTCCGACCGCTCCACTCTCGCTCACAACGGCAAATGGACCGACCGATGGCCAGCTGACGCTTCAATGGCAACCGCCGGCCAATACCGGCGGAGCTCCGCTCGGCTCCTACACTGCGACCATGACGCAAGGCGAAGCCATACAGACCGCCACCACCGCGTCGCTGTCCAGTGTTTTCAATGTCACCCCTGGTGGCGGACCGGTGCTCTTCACCGTCACGGCCACAAACTTTGCCGGAAACGGCGACCAGGCGGAGCTGGAGGTTGCGGCCCCGACGGCCCCACTGTCGCTTACCGCCGAAAGTGGCCCAGCCGATGGTCAGATGACGCTTTCCTGGCAGCCGCCGCTGAGCAACGACGGGGCCCCAGTCATTTCCTACACCGCAACGATGTCGCAAGGCGGAGCGACACAGACCGTCACCACCGCGTCGTTGTCGTCTGTGTTTGATGTCACCTTTGGCGATGGTCCGGTGAGGTTCACCGTCGTGGCGACGAATGCTGTCGGCAATGGCGTTGGAGCAGCGTTGGATCTGGTCGCTCCGACAGCGCCACGGGATCTTGCGACAGTCCTCAGCCAGGGAGGTGGCCAAATGACGCTGTCCTGGCAACCGCCTGCCGAAAATGGAGGCGCTCCGGTGACCTCCTACACCGCAATCATGCGGCAAGGCGAGTCCACACAGACGATCACCACCGCGTCGCCGTCGTCTGTTTTCAATGTCAGTTCCGGTGAGGGGCCGCTGTATTTTACGGTCACGGCTGCGAATGTTGCCGACAGCGGTGGCGTCGCGGAGCTGCTGGTTGATGAAGCCGGCAATCCTCAGCAGCTCGCCAACCTGCTGATGGGCTTTTCCACCGATGGAACGCCGTTTACTGGCGCAGGGTTTTTCGGCGGGGCGACTTACTCATGGGAGGCGATGGCCCTCCCGTACGGAGATTCGTCCTTAGGCATCCGCACTGGTCACGAGCTTCCATGGACGGTTCCTGCAGAGCTTGGAGGTGGTGCGGTGGTCTTCAAGGTGGGGAGCCCCAACCAGCCCAGCGTGCTCGTTGCAGCTGGCCAGACCATCCCATTCCCCTCGTCTGATACGGCGGGTGCGACCATGCTCGCCATCGCTGCTGTCAGTGCTGAGGGGGTCCAGAGGGACCAGACCTTCACGCTGCACTTTACCGACGGATCAACGCAGGCCTCCACGCAGAGCATCAGCGATTGGTCGGACTACTCCGAGAACACAGGCCAGTCCGTCGTCGCAATCCAGTCGTACCGCAATGAGTCGAATGGTAGTCCGTACGGTAATGAAACCTACATGTACGGCTTCGTGCTTCCCCTCAACGGCAAGACCCTGGAAAGCATCACACTTCCGTCCAACAGCAAGGTGCGGATTTTCGACATGCAGCCTTTCCAGCAGTGACGGCGCCGTGAGTTGTCGCCGCCCGTTGCTGGCGTGATCAGCCCCTCGGGCGTGTTTTATCAGGGAGGGAGTTTGACCAAAGCCCTGTGTTGTGAGGTTCCGCTGACAAGAAGGGCCGCAAAGTTTCACTGACCGAAACATCTTGCGGCGTATTGAGGCGAATCTACCGATGATTCTGGTTATTCGGAAAGTCACCAATATTTCGCTTGTTCTTTCTCCAACGGTCGATAGAGAACGCATCAAAACCGTAATGATCCGTTGGGCAAGAGGTGCCTAACGGAGCAAGGCAAACGGGGGAGAACGGCAAGATGCCAAACATAAACGGAAATATTCAGGCAGCGGGCGTCGGGGCGGACGCAGGCCGGACACGAGTGCTAGCAGTTCTTGTGGCTCTTGCGGTTATGGTGTTTTCGTCCGCATCAGGGTACGCGGAGGAATCGTGGGACTCTTTCCTGTCACGGTATGGTGCTGGAGCGGACGACAGACAGTTCTACCTGGCGGGCATCATCGGCGCTGATTTTGCTACCCTGAATAAGTTTGAAGGACAAGAAACCACCGTTTCCAATCAGTCTATCTTTACCGCTGGTGGTGTAGCTGGAATACGATTGCTGAGAGAAAACGGCGGGTTGCGGTTTGAGTTTGAAGGCCGTGGCCGGGATCAAGTATCCGAAACGAGTGTCGACCCAAGCCTCGGCAGCCTCACCCAACAGGCGACCGATGGCTGGTCGGCCATGGTCAATATGTGGCGAGACTACAAGCTTTTCGACCACTTTGGCTTGAACGTCGGTGGTGGCATTGGGAGTGGTGGCTATCGCTCGGTCATCAGTGGTACAGGGCTTGTCGGTTTGGCTTACTCAGGGAATGACCGGGTAACCAACTTCGCCTGGCAGGCAGGCGGCGGCATCTTCTATGAGATATCCCAGCGGGTTACGCTTGATCTGGGCTACCGCTTCTTTTCCATCAATGCGTCGACGGCAACATATGATTCCATCTTTGAAACCGCCCCCGTAGAGTATTCCACCAACTTCGCCGCCAGTGAACTTTTGCTGACACTTCGAGTCTATGAGCCGTTCCGCAGCTGGCGGAGCCGGTAGCTACGGCACTCGATGATTCATTTGTTGAGTTCTAAATAGGGAATGTCGGGTTGCCGGAGGCGCTGCGGCGAAACGTCGCGCAACAAAGTCGGCTCCGGCAATGTGCGTCTACTCCAGCCAGACGAGATAGGACCGCGTGTCGGTCGTGAGGTGAAAGAGGGGCTGGGGGCGGAGGCCGGCATCACAGGCATGCCGAATGATGTGCGAAAGATTGATGCTGTCATCAGATCGGATCCGCTTCAGCGTGTCGGCAGGGATAAGATCCTCCAGATGAATCACCTGACCGGCTGGCAGGGCGAGCGAGACGACCTGTCGCTCGCCCTCAGTGATGAGAATTTTGAGATGCTGTGCCAGTCCGTCGAACCCCCTTACCGATCGATCAGCCCCTGGCACCAGCGGCGGGGCAAATGACCGTGCCGCAGCGAGTGTGGCAGGGCCGACCGCATCCGTGACCACGGCCCACCAGTCAATGCCGACACGTAATGCCTCGAGTTGGGAAACCAGTCCATGGAAGGCCCGCAGCAGCAGGAGCAGTTCCGGTGGACCCGCCGAACGGAACCACCACCGCAGGTCGCCAAGCAGGGCGCCGGTTCGTTCAGAGAGTGCCCAATCTTGAAGCCCAGAGGGACCGTCACCGAGGAACGGTTCAAACAGGATGCGGCAGAGTGCCGGAAGTGTGCCGGCAAGTGGCAGGAGTTTCTCTGCGTCAAACCCCATCGCCACAAAGCAGGCCAGTGCGTCGGTGTCATCGGCAGCGCGGCAGCCGGCGATGAGCTTCAGGAGTGCTTGACGCGCCGGCTCGGGGACGGCAACGGTACATCCGTAGTCCAGCAGCACCACACACGGCCGACCTTGTGCGTCCTTACGGAACAGGTAGTTGCCCGGGTGAGGATCGGCGTGAACCTGACCCGCCACGAACAGACTTTTGAACAAGGTCTTGGCCAGCGTGACCCCCACGGACCGTCGGTCGGCGGCTGACCAGCCTGCCAGATCGGCCAGCCGGACGCCATCTTCCCATGACTGCACCAGGACGCTTTCGCGGCACAGTTCTGGGATGATCGTCGGAACCACGAGGCCTGGAACGTCGACAGCGGCAGCAAAGCGTCGTTGGCGATCAGCTTCACCCAGGTAGTCAAGCTCTCGATCCATGTTGTCCTTGAGCATCTGCCGATAGCCATCGAGGTCAAATCCCCAGGTTTTCACCGGGCCGACACGGGGCAACAGTCCAGCCAGCCCCATCTCCGCCTCAATGGCCTCGGCGATGTCGGCGTAGCGAATCTTCACCGCAACTTGCTGACCGTCTTTCAGCGTGGCACGGTGAACCTGCCCCAGCGAGGCGGCAGCTTGAGACGGTTCAAACGACGACAGCACCTGGTCGAGCGGGCAGCCGAGGGCTGTCTCCAGCGTGGCGGCCGCGGCGGCCACCGGCACCGGATCGATGCTTTCGGTCAACGGAGCAAAGGCCGTATTCCCGGGAAGGGTTGCCAGGTATTGCCCCACCTTCATCGGCATGCCGCGGGCGTCGGCCAGCAGGTGTGCAAGGGCTTGTTGCGCCACGTGCTTTGTGGCCGCATCGGCGCGGCGGACGCCCGCTGCAGCGCGGACAATCTTCACCATCTGGATGCCGCGTCGCACTGTGCTCTTGAAGTTCTGCAGCCTCATGCGACACCACCTGGCTCAAGGGGCCTCATGCCTCGTGCGATAAGCCCAGGCTGGAGGAACCGCTTCATACATCACCCGAGACAGACCTGTGGTAGGCTGAAGCGCCAGTCGCCACGCATGAAGGCACAGGGGCGGGTCCGTTGGGGTGAGCGTGTGCCGATTTCCGAGCTGCCTCTTCGCCAGATAGACCGGATCACCCACAATCGGGTGGCCCAGATCCCACAGATGCACACGAATCTGATTCGTCCGTCCCGTGCGCGGCATGGCTTCGACGAGCGTTTCCCCATTCGGAAACCGATGCAGTACACGGAATGCCGTCTCGGCAGAATCACCATCCTCTTCGTCAACAACCCGAAAGCCATGCTCGGCCGGCCGGGAGGAGATTGGCTGCCGCGACACTGTTGCCTCCCAGGCAGGCTCCCCCACCACGCGACAGAGGTAGGTTTTTTCCACCGTGCCCTGCACGAATTGCCGCTGGATCATCGCTGCTGCCTGACGGCTTCGTGAAAACACCACGACGCCGGTCGTGTTGGAGTCGAGACGATGGGCCGGTGAGAGTCGCTCACCCGGAAAGGCCAGGCTCAACAGGTGGGTCATGCTGTTGCGGTGAAACTGGCCGCAGGGGTGCATCGGTAAAGGAGCAGGCTTGGAAAAAACGACGTAGTCATCTTCCCAGGCCAGGACATCGATCGCCGCATTGACCGCCGGCTCGACCGTGTTGGGCTCGAGCCGATTCAATCGCTGCCCGCCGCGGACAATTGCCTCCGCGGTCAACGGACCGTGCTGATCGCGGATCCAATCATTTTTGATGATCCGCAGCCATTCCTCGCGCGGAATGTGCGGATGCAGTCCGCAGAGAACGTAGATGAGTGTTCGCCGGTCATAGGCCGCCGGCACACTGAGCGGCCGCGTATTTGTATACGGGCCCGCTCCAGGAAGAGGATCCGCGACGGCGGCGAGCGCCGCCCTTCTCGCGGCGAGTGAAACGGGAGCCGCATCACCGGCCGGCTTCCAGCAAAAAGGGCATGACGTGCCGGAGACATAGTGTTCCGACTGCTGGTCTTCGACGGTCAGCGGGTGCTGGCAGGCGAAGCACTGGGCGGCAGCCGTCTCTTCCAACTGCGGATTGACCGCGACTCGCTGGTCGAACACGAAGCAGTCACCGTCGTAATGCGCGCTGCCACATTCCTTAAAATATTTCAGAATGCCGCCATCCAGCTGAAAGATCTGCTGGAATCCTTCCTGCTCCATGAAAGGTCCCGCCTTTTCACAGCGGATGCCGCCGGTGCAGAACATGACGATCGGTTGGTGCTTGAGCTCCTCGGGAAGGTTGCGGACGGCCGCCGGGAAATCACGAAAGTGGTCGATGCCGATCGGCTTTGCGCCGGCAAACGTCCCCAGGTGAACCTCGTAGTCGTTGCGGGTATCGAGCAATGTCACAGGGCGGCCCTCGTCGAGCCACTGCCTGAGTTCTTTGGCAGGGAGTTTCTTCGACGTGTACGTGCCCGGCATGACGCCGGGGATGCCAAAGGCGATGATCTCTTTCTTCACCTTCACCAAAAGCCGCCGGAAGGGCTGGCGGTCACTGACACTTTCCTTGATCTCCAGGCCCGCCAGCAGCGGATCGCTTCGCAGCCGGCCGATCAGCCTGTCGATTCCGTCACGGGAGCCGGCGAGGAACAGATTGATGCCTTCCGGGCTCAACAGAATCGTGCCCTTGAGTTGATCGGCCTTGCAGAGCGATCGGAGCTCCTCGCGTCGCTCGGCCAGCCTGTCGAGCGGGGTGAACAGATAGCCTGCAACATTGACAACCACTCCGCCCGTGTCGGGCTGTCGGGGCGATACTTTGGTGTCGGAAGTCATCGTCGCAGGATAGGCCGGTCAGCGGCTCTTTCACAAGGTTTGGTCGGCAAGGATCTGACAAACCGAGAAAGGTAGGCGAGGGGGTCAGTGAACGCTCGACGAGCATTGGGCGTATCCTCGCCCGCGAGGAGACTTTTGCCGCCCCCGAGCCGGCGTCACACGGAGGCGGAATGCGGTCTCGTCGGTCAGAGCACCGGGAGCGATGGCATCGGCGGGCGGGAGGCATGAGCGGCGGCGAGGTTGCCAACGAGCCGGGTGCAGATCGACTCCAGATACGGTCGGGCGGCCGGGTCGTCGAAGTTGGCCGACGTCTTGCCGGCGTCGCCGTGCTCCCGGATCGGGATTTGGATTGGCACTTCGCCGAGGAACGGAATCTCGAGGTCTTTAGCCGTCCGCTTCGCCCCGCCGGTGCCGAAGATATCGTATCGCTTCTGTGTATCGGGACAGACGAAGAAGCTCATGTTTTCCACCATGCCCAGCACCGGAATATTCACCTTGCGAAACATCGCGATCGCCTTCGTGGCGTCGAGCAGGGCCACGTCTTGTGGCGTACAGACGACGACGGCGCCGGTCAGCGGCAGGGCTTGGGAGAGCGTGAGCGCGATGTCGCCTGTGCCGGGCGGCATGTCGATGATGAGGTAGTCGAGCGGGCCCCAGAGCGTGTCGCGGAGCATCTGCGTGATCGCGCCATGGAGCATCGGCCCTCGCCAGACCACGGCCTCACCCGGCGGCACCATGAACCCCATCGACATCACCGGCATCGACTGCGTGGCTTGGCCGCCGGGAGCATGCATCATCGGCACGATCTTGCCCTGATCGATGGCGGGGCGGCCGGTGAGGCCAAGCAAGTGCGGCACGCTCGGCCCATAGACATCGGCATCGAGCAGGCCGACACGGCTCCCGGCGCGGGCCAGGCCGATGGCGATGCTCGCCGCGATCGTGCTCTTGCCCACGCCCCCTTTACCGCTTCCCACGGCGATCACACTCTTGGCCTCGATCCCGATCTGGCCGAGCTTCACGGGCGGCCGGTCGTGCGGCACGATCGTGACACTCACGGAGGGCACCTGCGGAAACCGCGACCGCAGCGACTCCTCGATGCGGCCCCGGGTCTGGTTCCAGAGCATCGCCGAGTGGGTCGTGAGGCCGACGGTGACGGCGATCGAATCAGGGCCGCAGTCGACGCTCCGCAGTTGATCCATTTCCACGAGTGGGCGGCCGGTCTCCGGATCAGTGAACTCGGCGAGGGTGGCGCGAACAGCTGCTGCGTCGGGCGTGGTGCTCATGGTGGAATCAGTCGGCGTAGACAAGGCGGGGTTGGTCAGCCGCCGCAGCCTCGTCAGCAGCGGTGAGGACATTTGCGGCCGCCGCACCGGCCCGAATGGCCGGCGTGAAGAGCCGCTTGGGCTGCACCGTGATCATAAGCACGAGCACGAGGCAGACCAGCATGCCGATGCCGGCAGCCAGTCCGCCATCGGCCTGCACACCCTTCTTCGTTGATCGGAAATACATCGCCGCGATGATCCGCAGGTAATAGGCTGCCGCGATGGCCGCGTTGAGCACGAGGATGACGGCCAGCGCCACAAACCAGGCCCGCCGACTGCCGAAGGTGATCGGGCTCGTCCAATCGACCTCGAGCGCCGCCGTTGCCAGGGTCAGCTTGCCCCAGAAGCCGGGGAGCGGCGGAATGCCGGCCAGCGAGAGCAGGAAGAGCGCGATTGAAAAGGCAGCCACGGGATTGGTGGAGGAGAGACCGTTGAGATCATCGACGTCGGTGATCTCCTCGCGGGGTGGCCGGGGGCCGCTGCCGCTGGACCATTCCGGCCAGACATGGCCGAGGTAGGCAAGGGCGGCGAAGACGCCGGCCGTTGCCAGCACGTAGGTGGCGATATAAAGCAGCGTGGCCGACATGCCGCCGAGGCCGATCGTCCACATCGTGTCGGCCGCCGCCGCGCCGTCGAAGGGCCGCTCAGCCCGCGTGGCGGCAGCCGCCGCGGCCACCGCGATCCCCACCAGCAGATAGCCAGCATGGGCGATCGACGAGCAGGCCAAGAGCCGACGGAGATTGGTCTGCACCAATGCCATCACGTTGCCGACGGTCATCGTGATCGCGGCGAGGATGGCGGCCAGATGCCAGAGGAAGGAGAGGTGGATCTGGGCGGCGGGGCCGACCTCGCCTGCCATTCCCAGCGGCTGGATCGCCAGGCCGAGCACGCGGGCCAGCACGACGATGCCGGCCACCTTAGGGAGCGTGGAGAGCACGGCGGCATTGCCGGGGCTCGTGCCCTCGTAGACATCGGGGGCGTAGAAATGCATCGGCACGGCCGCCATGCGGAATGCTGCTCCCGCCATCGCCATGCCGACGGCGACGGGCAACAGCACGATTGCCATGCCGGCCAGCCGCGGATCGGGGGATCGCAGGGCATCGCCGATCGCCGGCAGACTGGTCGAGCCGCCGAGGCCGTAGAAGCAGGCGGCGGCGTAGAGAAACACCGCCGAGGCCACGAGTGACAGAAAGAAATACTTGAGGCTTGCCTCCTGTCCGTGGGCGTCGGTTCGCTTGAGGGCCAGCAGGATGTAGGTGGGGATCGAGACCAACTCCAGGCCGATGAACAGGAGCACAAGATCGTTGGCGATGCCGACGAGTGATAGGCCGGCCAGCAGGATCAGAAAGGTGCCGGCTTCTTCGCAGGTGCCGCTGCGAGAAAGGCCACTGCCGCGGACAACGGCTGAGCGAAACAGATCGCCCCCTTGCACGAGCGCGAGGATCCCTCCCGCCACCAGCACGATCCAGCGAACGTAACTTGAAAAGCCGTCGATCGTGATCGGCCCGGAGATGATCGATGTGCCTGCCGCCGGCTGCCCGCCGGCCAGCCCGAGGGCGACGGCAATGCCGATCAAGGCCACAAGCCAGCCGCTCCGCAGGCCAGCGAAGGCGGCGCCCAGCAAAGCGACCAAGGCCGCCACGATGAGCGCAATCTCAGGAGCGAGCAGCTTGAAGGTTTCGAGGGATGTGGTCATGGCGTTGATGCGGTGGGGGGAAGCGAGGGGGGCGAGGCGGCGATGATCGATTCGGAGGCGGTGGCCTGGGGCAAGAGGGTCATCCGGTCGGCGAAGGCCTCGCGGGCGGCGCGGGCCGACTGCTCGATGGCCGGAGCCGCCGGCCGCAGGAAGACCTGCGGCATGATGCCGATCCAGATCACGAACACCGCCAGCGGCAGCAGGGCGGCCGCCTCATGCCAGCGGAGATCACAGCGGTCGGTGTCGTCGTGATGGTGCCCGTGGGAACCGTGACCATCGGCGGAGTGGCTGCCGCTGGCGTGGCCGCGGGGCGGCTCACGGGAGGGACCGAAAAACACCCGCTCCACCGCCCACAGCATGTACCAGGCACCGAGCACGACGCCGACCACGGCTGATACGGCCATAAAGAGATACGGGCGAAAGAGCGACTCGGCCACGCCCGCCCACGCTCGTTGGAACGAGCCGGCGAGGATCATGAATTCACCCACAAACCCGTTGAGCCCCGGCAGGCCGATGCTCGAAAACGTGAAGAGCATGAATAACACCGTGAGCCAAGGGGCCTTGGCGGCGATGCCGCCGAGATTGGCGATGCTCCGGGTGTGAAACCGCTCGTAGATCATGCCGACCAGCGCGAAGAGCCCCGCCGAGGAGAGGCCGTGGTTGATCAGCTGCAGGTTGGCTCCCTCCACGGCAACCGGCTCGAGCGCGAACAGGCCGAGCACAATATAGCCCATGTGGCTCACCGATGAGTAGGCGATCAGCCGCTTGAGATCAGTCTGCACAAGTGCCACCAGCGCCCCATAGAGAATGCCAAACACGCCCAGGCCTACCAGCCACGGCGCGGCGGCGGCGGAGGCCTCCGGAAGCATCGGGAGTGAGAAGCGGAGAAAGCCGTAGATGCCGATCTTGAGGAGCACACCGGCGAGATCGACGCTGCCACCCGTCGGTGCCTCGACGTGGGCCAGCGGCAGCCAGGTGTGGAATGGCACGATCGGCACCTTCACAGCGAAGCCGGCGAAGAGGGCCAGAAACACGAGCCACTGGAGCCAGCCCCCCTCAGCCGTCATCGGCAGCGGATGGGCCTGAAGACCGGCGGTCAGGCCAGCGATGTCGAATGTGATCGTGCCGGTCTGCGAGGCGTGCCAGAGCACGATTGCCAAGAGCCCGAGGAAGGAGAGCACGCTGCCGGCGAGCGTGTAGATGAAAAACTTGACTGCCGCCTTGCGGCGTTCGTCATGGCCCCAGATGCCGATCAGGAAGAAGAGCGGCACGAGCGTGAACTCGAAGAAGACATAAAACAAGATGATGTCGCGGGCGGCGAAGACACCGAGCATTGCCGCCTCGAGCAGGAGGAGCAGCACGTAAAAGCCCACTGGCTTCTCCTTGATCGCATCCCAGCTCACGAGCACCGCCGTGAGCGAGAGTAGGGCGGAGAGTCCGAAGAGCCAGATCGACAGGCCATCAAGGCCGAGTGACAGGCGGATATCGAACATCCCTTCCACGAGCCATGGCACCTCGATCAACGCAAACGGCTCCATCGCCGAAAGGCCGGCAGGGCGGGCGAGGAACCGGACCACGAGCCAGCCGGCGGCGATGAGTGTGACCAGGGCCGTGACCGCCGCACTTTGACGCACGGCCTGCTGACCACGGCTGCCCATCAGCCAGGCGACGACCGCCCCCACCAACGGCATGAGGATGACCAGCAGGAGATGGTTGGCGGGGGAGAGACCGTTCATGATTCGAGGGATGCCTGAGATGCCGAATGATGTGAGGAAGCTGATCAGCCGCAGAGTTGCCACGCGAGGGCGACGACGATCGCCAGCACGCCGACCATGCCGGCGAGGGCATACCGCTGCAACAGGCCCGACTGAAACTGCCGCACGACCGCCGCCAGCGCGAGCGGAATCATGGCGACACGATCGACGAGCCCGTCGATCACGCGGCGGTCGAAGACCGCGGCGACGAGTGCCAGCGCCTCCAGTGGTTTGACGACAAGCGCCGAGTAGATCTCGTCGAGGAAGAATTTGCGGGCAAAGAGCGTCTCGAGCGGCCCGAGAAACCGCTCCATCTGCGGCCCGTCGCTGCGGCGTCCGAGATGACCGTAGGCGGCAAGAGTGATGCCGATCACCGCGGCGAGTGTGCCCTGGAGGGCCAGATCCCAGTGGAACGCGGGCTTCACGGCCGTGGCGACGACGGCCGGTGCCGTGAAGGAGGGCGTGGCGGCGAGAAAATCAGCCAGGGCATGGGTGCTGGAGAGCAGCCAGCCACTCACGGCCGAGGCGATCGCGAGAATGATCAGCGGCGCGGTCATCACCGACGGTGACTCATGGGCATGGTGCCCGGCCTCCTCTGGCACGCGGGTCGGCCCGGTGAAGGTCATGAAGACCGCGCGGAAGGTGTAGAAGGCGGTGAGCCCGGCGGTGAACAGCGCCATCCAGAAGAGCGTGCGAAAGGTGGCGGGACTGTCGAGACGAGAGACCGGAAGGGATTCATTCGTCACCACTGCTGCGCCGCCGTGATTCTCAGCCGGAGTGAAAGCGACTGGCAAAAACGGACGGGGATCCGGTACCACGGCGTGATGATCGTCGTGATGCGAATCGGGCCAGCCACGAGAGTGGAGGCTGGCGAGAATCTCGTCTTTGCTGAAGAACCCGGCGAACGGGGCGACGCCGGCCAGAGCGAGCGACCCAACGAGGAACGTGACGGCCGTGATCGGCATGATCCGCCGCAGGCCGCCAAACCGCCGCATGTCGATCACGCCCCCCATCGAGTGCATCACCGACCCGGCTCCCATGAAGAGGAGCGCCTTGAAGAAGGCATGGGTGAGCAGATGGAAGATGGCGGCCGTGAAGCCGAGGAGCGTGCCGGTGCCGAGGCTCGCAAACATATAACCAAGCTGGCTGATCGTGGAGTAGGCGAGCACTCGCTTGAGATCGTTTTGCACCGTGCCGACCAGGCCGGCGACGAGCGCCGTCGTGGCGCCCACGATCGACACCGTCGTGAGCGCATCGGGGCAGGTCACGAAGAGCGGGCAACTGCGAGCGATGAGATAGATGCCCGCCGTCACCATTGTGGCGGCATGGATGAGCGAACTGGCCGGCGTCGGCCCCTCCATGGCATCGGGCAGCCAGACATGCAGCGGCAGTTGGGCACTCTTGCCACAGGCGGCCAGGAGCAGCAGCAGGCAGATCGCCGTGCCGACGAGGCCGCCCACATAGCCCGAGGCATCGGCCAGCCGCGTCTGGCCGAGGATGCCCGGCATGATCACGCCATCAGCGGAGAGTGTGTCGTGAAAATTGAGCGTGCCGTAGGTCATCCAGAGCAGAAATGTGGCGACGGCCAGGCCGAAGTCACCGACCCGATTGACGAGAAAGGCCTTCTTTGCTGCGTTGGCCGCCTCCGGTTTGCGAAACCAGAAGCCGATCAGGAGATAGCTGCAGGCGCCTACCGCTTCCCAGAAGACGTAGACCAGCAGGAAGTTGCTCGCCGCCACGAGCATGGCCATCGAAAACACGAACGTCGCGACGAGGGCGAAGAATCGCGGGTAGCCCGGATCGCCATGCATGTAGCCAATCGAATAGATCGCCACCAACAGGCCGACACTGGTGATGATCGTGAGCATCGTGGCGGTGAGCGGATCGAGCCGCAGCGCCACCGGAATCGAAAACGGCTGCGGGCCCTCCACCGTCGCCCACTGCCAGAGCGTAGTGATCATCTCTACTGGCCGTGCCGCAGCGCCGTGACCATCGCCGACGAGCCGCGCTGTACCCGAGAGGAGCACGACCGCGCAGGCCAGAGCCGCCGCGATGGAGATTACGGCCGGCAGATGGGCCCGGGATCCGAGTCGGCGACCAAAGACGACCGTGATGATGGCGCCCACCAGCGGCAGGAGGGGCACGAGGACCAGAAGCGTGGCGGGAGAGATGTCTTGCATGAGGATGGAGGCGAGCGGCGTCAGACGTGCTCCCGCTGGAGGAGTTCGTCTTCGTCGGTTTCGGGAAGGACGCCGGCCGGCGTGAGCGTGGGAAACTTCTGGGGCAGCGTGTCGGATGCGGGAAGCTCGCGGTCGATCACGCGGCCAAGGGTGGCCTCGCGGAGCGACTGCCAGGCGGCGACGTCGAGCCGACCGGTCCG
>JAYQOK010000077.1:0-7529 GCA_038144795.1 Candidatus Kuenenia sp.
GGCATGAATACCGTGCGGGTGTCGGCCCCCGAGGGAAGTACCGCAAAAGTCCATCCTCATTATGCCGACGAAGGGGCCTTTCAGTTCGAGGTGAAGGCGGGGCCGAACGTGTTTGACATCGATCTCATGAAGAACCCTCTGGCAACCGGGCGCAAGGCTGGCCGCGAGTGATAGGCCTTCCGCGCGGTCGGTAAGCCGACGAGTCTCTCGTAGCACGCGACCAGCCGACGGTCCGATTCCGGCAGAGCTTGCGGGATGGTCAGGTTCCCGCACCGCCTGCGTCGGTCGCCGCGCTCCCCGGCATGCCAGCCTTGGCATCATCGACCCGCACAAGAAGCATCTGCTCGACCTTCCCGTTGGCCAGGTGCATGAGAATCGTCGTCTGCTTCTGTGTGAGATTAGAGAGGCCTGCCTCGTAGACAGGCGTCTTCTTGTCGGCGATCGTCCAGGCCGCCCGCTGGGTTTTCTTATCGACCTTGCCAGCGATATTTTGCGTGGTGTCGCTCACGGCATCGTAGTAGGTGCCCCGCAGGAGCCCCTCCTTGTCGATCGCGAGGCTGACGAACGTGCTCGGGTTGGTGTCTTCCTTGCGAGCCAGGGCGTAGACGCCCAGCGGCCGCCACTGGTCGTCATTCCCCACGCTGGCGCTCACTCCCTGGTCGGCCAGGCTTGCCGCCTGAGCGGCGTATTCCTCCACCGAGCCAGCGCTGGTTCCCTGCACGCTCACGCCCTCGTCGCCATAGACGACGTTTGAGCCGTAGTTGTAGGCCACCGGTGTCGAGGCGTATCCGCCCCAGGCCGCCAGGTCGCTCCAGGCGAGCACGGCCGCCACGCCCCAGCCGTAGCCACCCCACCAGCCGCCCGGCCACCAAGCATTAAAGTGATCGCCATACCACCCGCGTCCGGCGTACCACCCACCGCGATAAAAGTTGCCACGAATGAGGTCGCCACGGGTCGCGAGCGCACCGATCGAGTAGGGCCGCACCGCATCCCGAGCCAGCCCCGCCCGGCCTGCGGCTCCTCCGGCGATCCGCTGAAAGTCAGCCTTGGAAAGCTGGCCAGCACCAAGCTCATGACCACCGGCAAAGTGGCCGGCGCCACCATCGAAGCCACCGAGTTCTCGCATGCCGTCAAGGGAGCGACCCCCGTCCATCGGCCGCCCCGCGTCAAGCCCACGGCCACCATCAAGGCTACTGGGGCCGCCCCGCATACCACCATCGAAGCCGCTCGGCATCCTAGGCATACCGCCGCCACCCATGTGTGGCCCACCGAAGCCACCCATGTGGCTACCGCCGCCCATGCCACCCATGTGGCCGCCGCCGCCACCATGGGCCAACGCAAGGATGGGCATCAGGCCAGTAGCCGAGACCACAGCAATAATGACGGCGCGACCAAGGAAAACGTTCATCGGGGAAACTCCGAGAGTACACGGTTGTGGAATTCGGTGAAGACGCCGGCCACGGAAACAAGCGCATGGGATGGCCAAACTCCCACGAAGCCAGCTAACGAATATTCTATTTTTTCTGCCCTTCGTGCTTCGTGAAGTGGAGAGGCGTGCCATCAGGAACGGGCCGGCCATCAATCGACCGTTCGATCGAATGAAGCGTGAACTGCCCTTCCCCACCGGGCACGACCGTCTCCACATATTGTACTCGGCTGCCTGCCACAGCATCTCCTGGCACACCGGTGAGCACACGGTTGACCGTCATGCCGTCGCTCTCGATCACGCCCTCGGCATGTGCCCCGAGCGAATCAATGATGCTGGTACGAATTAGCCCGTCGTCGCGGTCGGCATGGATCACCTCTATCGACTCACGAGTGGCCCCGCTGCTCGACCGCATCGTCTTGCGGGCCACCAGAGCGAAGCCACTAGCGGCTTCTTCGAAAACGAGATCGACGGTCGTGCCGGTCTTGTCATCAGTCGCCTGCCAAGAGCCGATCAGCCAGCTGAGGTCATGTAACGCTGCAGCGTGACTAGGCTCCACCATCGATTCCACAAGCCGCCATACACCATCCTCGAGCACCCGCAGGCAGGAAAACCGAGACGCAATCGGCTTGTCGTGTGCCGATGGCGAAAACAAAATTACGCCATCGACGCGAGCGAGCGTCTGTGCGACAACCGCGACCTGTTCGATATCGATCCGAATCGTAGCCTCAGCGTGCTTATCCAGCCACCCACGGATCGATTTCACAATCTCGTCTCGGCCAGTAACCCGAGCGCCTCCTTCGATCAACTCCGCATGTTCCACCCACTGATCGGCTAGCGATTTGTAATTGCGGGCGTTGTAGGCGTCGGCATAGGCCGCCGAAGCCTGCTCGATCGCCTGCCGGGTTTGATCGACTTCCTGACCGTGGCCAACCATGCCAGATCCCATCAGGATCGCGATCGCCAAGAGACCTTGCATGCGTCCCGTCATACAGCCCTCGCTTCTCATAGATTGCTCAAAGCCTCCTCGTCCGAGGCCGCGGTGCCAAAACCATCAAGATACGAGATCGCTGCCCCGCCTGCAGCAGATCGATCTGAGGATGCTACCAAAACGCTATCCACCGGCTTCTGCCGGGGGCTTCCTGGAGACCGAGGGGCACCAAGCCGCCGCGGACGTAGTCGTAGCCCCGTGAACCCGGCTCCGTTTGCACCGGCTGTAGCGGTCGGTCGGGCACACGGGCGGGAACGAAAATTTTTCTGCAACACAAACCGATCCTCGCCGTTGGCCGGCGATTCATGTCAGGAGACCCCTTTCATGCGCGCCCCTTCCCGCGTCCTTTTTCTGGTAGCTACCACACTCGTTCTCCCCCTCGATATCGCTGCTGCGGCCTCGGCCGCCCGCCAGACGGGCTTTGACCCGCGGGTCGTCACCTTTGGCGAAGCCCGCGAGGAGATCAAGAGCACGCCGATCGAGAAGCGTCCCTACCGGCCGCTCCACGTCTACGGGAACACGATGCGCCGTCGGCATTACCGCGGCGGCCCCCAGCCGCAGCAGCAGCCCCGATCGGAGAGCCGTCGCTGATGCCGTCGATCGGTAACGGCTCGGCAAACGCGAGGGCATGCACGCGATACTCGGCGCTGGTCGCCGGGTCGACGCAGAGGTAGCGGGTTCGCATCCGTGGGCCACGGCAGAAGATCCGTCCGTTGGACACACGAAAAAGGCTGCCCAGCGGGATGTCTTCCACGCGGTGCCGCATCACCTCTCCGCTGTCATACCGCGCCAGCGCTAGCACGAGCCCGCGATCGCTGCATGACATCGCGGCAGGATTTCGCATGTACGCACCGAGCGCCGAGGCGACATCGCCAGGAAGCCATCGAGCCGCTACCACCGGCGTGAGGAGCGTCGCAAATTCGTGCTTCCATTCCGGTCCGTGCGGCCGTGGCCGTCGCCGCCGACCGGCATGCTTCGTCCAGACATCGACATGGGCGATCTCGTGGAGGAGCGTCGTCAGAAACGCAAAGGGGTTGAGGTCTGCGTTGACCGAGATCCGGTGGTGCGGGTGGGCAGGCCGCGGCGGCCGGTGGTCGCCCAGTTTTGTGAGCCGTGGCCGGCTGACTCGTACCACGACGTCACGGGCGGCGAGCAAGTCGCCCACGTAAACGCCCGCCTCGGCAGGGAGATACCGCTGGATCGCAATTCCGGATATGTCGTGGGCTTCCCACATGTCTGCAGCCTAAGCCAGACAGACAAGAAGCGACTACCGCAATCCCCGGATGCTCCGAATGACTCGATCCGCCGGTTGCCGCCGTTTTCAACCGCCGTCAACCGCTGATCGGTTTGGCTGTCTTGTGCCGGAGCATATTGGCCTCCCCCCGGCTCCGTGAAAGGTCAATCCATCTGCCGGTAGTCACGTTCCGTGCAGCTGATGAGATCGTCGTCGCCACCGACCACGGTGTTGAGAAAGGGCCGGCAGGGGTAGCCATTGCGAAACTCATCTTGCAACGCCTCGGCAAAGGCACCGGAGTCGATCTCCCCCAGGATAGACCGCATCTGCTCCGACATCTGCTCGCGATCAATGCTCAGGGCGCGGGTCATACCGCCGAATGACGCCGCAAAGCCATGCGACAGGGTTGAAGGCAGGAAGCCTTCATCGGCCATCTGCGCGAACGTTTCGGACATTTCCCCCGAAAGATAGAGCTCCATCAACAGGCCCAGCGCCGGAAGGCCGGCTTCGACACCCACGTGAAACGTCGACAGCATCGCTGCGCCCAGCCACGGCCCAAACGCCTGTTCGACAAAGAGGTCGAGCACCACCTCCTGCTTCGCTGTCATCTCCAGGGCGCCAAACTTCAGACAGCCGGCCACCGCCGCGACCGCCAAAACGAGTTCTCGGGCCTTGCCGGTGAAGTCCTGCTCAACGCCGAGGTAGGCCATATACCCCCGGCCGTCGACAAACCGCTTCCGGATGGCGTCGCCCCCCATCCGCGGTGCGAAGAGTACGATATCAACCTCCTTGGGAGGCGTCACCAAACCGTACGCCAGCGCGTAGCCGGAGGCGAAGACCACCGCGGTGCCCGGCCGCAGGGCGGCCCAGATCGCCGGGCAGCGATCCGCCTGCACTTCATCCGGAAGCAGCATCAAGGCGACATCGGACTGCTGAGCAGCAGCAACAAGCGAGTCTGTTGGGAAGCCATCATCGCGTGCCTGAACGGACGAAGCATCATCATCGCTCCCCACGATGATCGTGGAGGCCGGCTCACCCTGGCCGATCGTGTCGCGCACATTCAGGGCCAACGGCCGCCCGAGCAACCCATAGCCCAGGACTGCGATCGTCTTTCCATGCAGGAGCGATGCGTCAGCGTCTTTTTCACGAAACAGTCGCGGATGGGCTGTTGGCGCACTCAAGCGAGGCCTCACGATAACTTTCGAGGAGCGGATCGACCAGCATGATGAACTCGCGAAGCCGCAGGGGATTCAGCCCACGAACATGGATTCTGCCAGCCAAAAACGAGGCGCCGAGAGACCGCCGCCCGAAGGCCGCGTCCTCCAGCGTGATGTGGTTCATCCGCACCAGGAACAGAGGCTCATCAAGAGGCTCGGCAACCTGCAGCTGAGTCTGCGAGGCCGCCAGGCAGAGCGTCGCATTCACGTCGGGAAAATCCCACTGAATCTGCGGCATCGCGGCGGCCAGCTTTTCCCGCTGCACGGCGGAAAGTTTGCCGTCGATCAACTCAATCATGCGGTGCATCAGGGCATCAAACGCAGAAACGACTGACATCGCAACGCTTGCCTCCAAAGGAGTGTGGGCTCCCGGTCGCAGAACTCGACACCGTTCTAAAGGTAGCACACCGTTCTGCCCCTTTGGTCAAACGCCCGAACCGCAGGCTGAACCGATCACACACCAGCCCGCGCCCTACCAGCAGAGACTCGCTCACCGAGCTCCTCGTGGGTCGGCTTCTCCGACCAAAAACAGAGCAAGAGCGCCGGCAGGATCACCAAAACCCCTACGATTGCTGCAAGCATTGCGACATCACAGAGCAGGGCAAACCAACGGATGGCCGGCATTCGGCTCAGGAGCATCACTGAGAAACCACCAACCAGAATGACCGTGCTCGTCACAATACCGTCGCCTGCCATCTGCATCGCCCGCCAAACTGCTTGAGCAACTGAGCCATTACGGCTTTCATGCTGAAATCGAACGAGAAAGTGAATCGTGTCATCGACTGTAATTCCAAGGCAGAGGCTGTAGGTCACGACGCTGATAATGCGAAGCGGTTCTCCGCAAATAACAAGAAGTGTTGATGTTGCCAACAACGGCAATACATTTGGCACAATGCTCATCACTCCTAGTTTCCATGAGCCAAGTGCCAAACCAATCACAATGAACACCAAGATGCTGGATACGGTAAGGCTACGAGCGAGGTCTTCAATCATCGACCAAAGGCTGCTAGCAACCACAGGCAGTGTCCCCGTTATGTAGAATGAAAACCCATCAGCTGCTCGCTCCTCCTCCTTGAGTCGATACCGCAACTTGTCAAATGCCGGAGCAAGTTGGGCTGCTCCGGTGTTGTTGATGCGAAATGAAACGACTAACTGATGATCATCAAACCGCACCAGCCGACTGAGATCGTCGGCCGGAATATTGCGTAGGCTCTCCACGGATTCCCGTATTGGTTGATCTTCGCCACTCATGGCCGACAACAGATTTCGTACTGAGAACGATGCACGAAACTCGGGCTGTGCTTCGATGGCATTGTGCACCTGATTCAGTACCTTGAGCACATCTGGCGACCCGAGGACCATCTGCTCAGGCCACTGCATCACAACGTATCCGACCATGCCGCCGCCAAAGGCCTCATCAAGCCGATCCAGCGCTACCTTGCTCTCACTGCTATGAGGCAAGGTTTCCGTGACAAGAAAGTCTGGCCGCAACCGTGTGCTCGCGACCGCCATCATGATCCCGCTGACAATCGCTACCACCACGATCGGCCTCGGCGCCGCTTCGACGAGTCTGAGCACGGGGCTCAAATTAACCCAGTGCTGCCACCCCCCCCCAAGCCCAGCTCGCGGCATGATGTGATCTCCAAGTCGGGTGGATAGAAGCAGGGGCACAACCGTGATCACGGCCACGAAGTTGACCATGGTTCCAGAGCCGCACACGAGCCCGAATGACTGAATCAATGGCTCGTGGGCAAGGGAAAGTGAACCGAATCCGATCGCCGTTGTGAGGGACGTCAACAGACAGGGAAAAGCCAACTTCCTCACCACATCTCGAACGGCATGCCGCCGTGACCGACCAGCAGCGCGATACACGCGAAAGCCGATAACCAAGTGAATCGCATCGGTCACTCCGATGACATAGACCAAGGTCGGCAAGATAGCATTAACACCGTTGAGCGTGAGGCCAAACAACGGCATCAGACCAACAATCCAGAGAACACCAACCGCTGGCGCCAGGACTATCACAAAGACTGCCGCCCATCTGCGAAACACAAGCATGGCAACGCAGAGAGCAACCGCGCTACTGGCAACCGCAAAGATCGCAAGATCTCGCATCAACTCGGAGAGAATATCAACCCGAATCACGGGATGGCCCGTGATTATTACCTCCATCTCGGCCTGCCGCGTGGCGTCGCGGGCGAGTCGCCTGAGTTCTGCCACAGGATGGGACAACTTGGCAATGGACTCGGGATCACCCGCAAGCCGTGCAACCAACAACAGGGTTGTTGCATCCGGAGATACGAGATGTCCAGTTGCCAGCGGATGCGTCGCTGCCAACGCCTTGGCAGTTGCGTAGCGTGAGTCTTCAGCATCACGCCGAGGGATGAGCGGCGCGAGCCGACGCCCACGACGGCGGATGCTGAAGATGCTCTGCACGCGAGCCACACCATCCACCTCACTGGCTGCGAGGGCCAGGTCACGGGCAGCGTTCATCACCACCGGCTCAAAGACATCTGCAGCTCTCACGACTAACAGCACGTCCTGATCATCGGCTCCAAACCGCTCGTAAAAACGACGGAGTTGGGCTGATGCTTCGTCATCGCCCATGTAAATCGTTCGCGGATCATCATCAAAAGTCAGCTGCGATATCCCGACAAATGA
>JAYQOK010000077.1:7539-16384 GCA_038144795.1 Candidatus Kuenenia sp.
CTCCGGAGTCTCGTGGGCTCGGAGATGTTTATAACAGACAGCAACAAAACTCAGCTGCGATATCCCCACAAACGCGGCCGCGCTGAAGCTAAAGACCAGTGCGCCCCACCATAACGGGTGCGATGCAATGCTGACCGCAAAGCGATAGCGGAGAGCCTGCAACCACCGCTGAAGTCGATGAGCCAACAGCAGGGGAAGGCGTCGCATACCTGCATTCACTAATGACGTTTCCTTGAAATCTTCACCAAGGTGCAACCAAAACAACAATGCGCTGCCGCTCACGGCCACCGCTTGCATGTCATTCGCTAGGCGAAGCACTCAGCAGTGCCATGACGACACTTACTCTAGAACATTGCTCTTGATTTAACGAGCAGGTCAGCCAACGGACGCCCGGCGGGCATCGAGCGAGCAAACCGGATCGTGACGACCCACAGTCGGCAGCTCTGCCTTCACCCACCAATGGCTTGAGGATTGACCTGCCCCCGCGAGAATGGCCAAGGCCAAAAGAAAAACAGGGATCCGATGGCGAAACACCCAGCGGGCGAGACCTTCGAACATGAGGACTTAGGCTTTCACCGAGCGAAGGCCCAGGCGGCGCAGGTAGCCGGTGAGCGCCAGAGTAGGAAAGTAGGCGGAGTACATCGGGTATCGAAGATACCAGGAAGCCTTCAACCCGCCGCCGGTAAATGTCTTTTCGCTCCAGCTGCCATCCGGATTCTGCTGGGACACCAACCACGCCGCAGCGCGATGGGCCGAAGCGGACAGAGGGCCTGGTCGGCAGAGCAGCCCCAGAAGTCCCCACGCGGTTTGAGAGGGGACGCTTCTCCCCAGCGGCACGTACCATTCCTTCGCAAACGAATCGTTCGACTCGCCGAAGCCGCCATCGCCATTCTGAGCCGACTCCAAGAAGTCAAAGCCCCGCCTCAGCCACCCCTCCTCCCAGGAGACGCCCACCGCGCCCGCACCGCGCAGCGCGCAGTAGGTGCCGAACAGATAACACGTGCCCCATCGGCCGAAGAAGCTGCCGTCCCGCTCTTGGGAGCGACGCAGGTACCGGAGCGCTGCCTGAATTCTGCGATCGCGGGGATCTACACCCAATGCGCCCAGGGTCGTCAGCTGGCGACCGGTGGTGTCTGGCCAGCGCGGGTCGGTGAAGACGTCCATGTCATCGAAGGAGATCCGGCTGAAAATCGGGGAGGTGTTGTCCTTGTCGAACGTTCCCCAGCTGCCGTCGCGGTTCTGCATCCCCCAGATCCAGTCGCGCCCCAGGTCGATCGCATCTCTTGCGGCCTGCGCCGCTTGAAGATCGCTGCCCCACTCCACCTGCCGCAGCAGGAGGATCGCTTCGGAGGTAGAATCGATGTCGGGATAGAGCCTGTTCGCCTGCTCGAAACTCCAACCCCCGGGAGCGATCTTCTCGCCAGTCTTGACCTGCCAGTCGCCGCGAACCTTGCGCTGGAGGGAGAGAACGATCCGCGCCGCGAGCTGCGTTTCAGCGGCCCTTCCATGACCGGCCTCTACCAGCGCCTGCGCCGCAAAAAGGGTGTCCCAGATCGAAGACTCGGTCGACTGCTGGTGAAGCTCGTGCCCCTCTCTCCAGTGAAGGCTTTCCAAGTAGGCCACTCCGCGGCGGACCGGATCCGAATCGACGCGATGGCCCCGCGCAAACAGCGCGAGAATCGACATCCAGATCGAGGGATAGGTATACCAACGTCCCTCCGGTTCTTGATGCTCTAGAACCCACTGCTCGGCCTGAGACAGTGCACGCGTTCTCCACCAACCTGCCGGGAGGCGATCCATCAGACGCGCCAACCATTCTACTCCCTTCAGCAGAGGGGCTAGGGGGCCGCGCGCCTTCACGGAGGGAAAAAGCGGTGAGCCATTCGCGTCGAGAAGAAAGAGCTCATCTACCTTTTCTTCGCGCTTCAGCTCGAAAGTGGTCTTCACCGAACGGATCAAGAAAAAGGGAACGATGAAACCGCGCGCCCAGATCGCCAGCTCGTAGATTGACAGCCGGCTCCAGGAGGGCAGCAGCATCAGCTCTGGAGGCAGATAGGGCAGCCGGTCGTAAGGAAACTGACCGAACATCGCCAGGTAGATCCGGGTCAGGACTCGCGCTCGCTGTGCGCCCCCCCGACTGAGGATGAAGGCGCGCGCCTTGGCCATCCGATCTGAGTCGATCGGTTCTCCCAGGAGCTTGAGCCCCCAGTACCCCTCGACCGTCATGCTCAGGTCGGACGGGCCGTCGACATGGAGGGCAAACGTTCCGTCGGGACGTTGCGCCGAACGAAGGTACTGGAGGAAACCGGCCTCCTGCTCCGGCCGGTGAAGGCCCAACGCCCGGTAAAGCAGGACCGTCTCGGTGGTGAGGCTGATGTTTCCTTCGATCTCCACGTACCAAAAGCCGTCTTCCGCTTGAGTCGACTTGAGGCGCCTTGCGGCGCGCTCCACCGCATCGCGTACGGCGCGCGCGTCGGCTTCGGAGGGCTGGGCGATGGGGGCCGGGATCATCGGGCTTGCAAAGGAAGGATAGCCCGGTCAATGGCACTTCCACAACGAGTCCCGAGCTGATGAGCGGCTCGAGAGCAGTTGGCCCATTCTTCCTGGCCCCCAAAGAGCGTTCCCGAAACGCGTGGCTTCCCCTCTGCGATGGCGTTTTTCTCGCGTCGGCGCAGACCGCATCCAAGTCGGACGTTCCCGGCGTTTCGGAGCTTGGCGGCCGGCATCGGTCAGAGGCTGTGAATGTCGATCCCGGGCAGCTCGTCTATCCGTCCCTTGAAGATGTCGCGGTCATCGTGTACTTGCACGAGCTCGCCCCAGTCGGCGGGCGGTCCTCGATTGGGAGAGACCGGAGGCGGCTCGAGTGGTTCGCCGAGGTGTGTGAGAATCTTCTGGATCGGCTCCGGCTCCGTGATGAGCGCAATTATTCGGATGTCGCCGCCGCAGGTGGGGCACGCCAGTGGAAACTCTTCGCCCACCTGAGCCATGAGCTTCGGTCGCCGCCTCGTGCCGGCGACTGCCGCATGATCGTTGAATGCGCTGTAGTTGGGCAGGCGGCGGCGGGCTCACCGCAGCGTCGCTTACCAGTGGCTGGCGCTCCGTCAAAATCGGAAATCCAAGCCGCTCCGCGCCGGCGAGCGTGCGGACCGGGAAATAATTCCGATAGAAACGGTAATTCAACACGCAGTTGCGCATGAAGGCCCCGGAGACCGCGCGCTGCGGCCAATCGCCATCTGGGAGTTGCCTTTCGACCAGGAAGCGAAGCCCACACTGGATCGCCGAACGCCAGCTGGGATTTTTTCCCTCGAACAGCGCGAGGAGGGCCCAGCTCGTCTGAACGTCCAGTCTCCCATCCGGATGCTCGGTGTACTCGCGCTTTACGCTGCTCCAGAAGCTTTCGCTCCATCCTCCGTCCGGCCTTTGTTTGGAAAGGAGAAAGGTGCCCGCCCGTTCGATCGCCGGATCGTTCGGGGGAAAGCCGGTGGAGAGCAGGCCCTCTACGGCGAACCAAGTACCGCAGGTAAAGCAGATCCCCCAGAAACCCTCCCAACTGCCGTCGCCCCGTTGCTTGCGGCGAATGTAGCGATTCCCCAGGTCGAGAGCGCGATCGATGCGCTGTAGCCGCTCCGAGCCAAGTCCTGGAAGGTGCTCCTTCGCGGCGACGAGGGCCTGGACACACGACGAGGTCACTTTGAGCGTGGAGTAGTCGATCATGATGTTGCTGAACAGGTCCGACGGGTTGAGGAGTTCGAGGTATCGACTGCCACGGCTCCGCTCGTACGTCGGCCATCCGCCGTGGGCGTTCTGCCAAACGAGGAGCAGATCGACCGTATCGACCAGACGGTGATGGGGGATCGGTTCTGCGATCCGCGCTTCGAGTAGAAGGCAGGCTTTCAGCGCTTCCGCTGTCGAATCTACTGAAGCCCACCCGGGCTTTGCGCCGGTGAAGGTCCAGCCGCCTTTCCACGGATCGCGGTAATAGCGCTGGCGTTCCGGAGGATCGTCCTTCAGCTGAGTGTCTTGCAGATAGCGATACAGGCCTTCCCAAAATTTTCGGAGATTCTCAAACTCGGACGTCGCCGCCAGGGTCTGCACCATGAAGGCTGTGTCCTAGACCTGGACCGACAAGCTCTGTGCAGTCAGACCGGCTTCACCTTCGAGCAGGTAATTTGGGAGAGCGGCGATGGTGCGTCTTGTGTGCTCGCTCTCGGGATCGGCGCAATAGACTGCGACGCTGTTGAGGCAGTGGTTGACCAGATACAGGTCGAGAAAAGCGGTGGTAAGCTGCTCGTAGCGGATATGATCCAAGCTGCGCTCGAGGGCCCGACGTCGCACGCTCGCGGGAATTCGTTTCGCGACCGCGCCCATGACAGCCTGGGCCCATTGGAAAACACGACTCTGAGGGACATATGCCTCGGTCTGCTCAACCAGGTACCGCGTCTTATTGAAAT
Source organism: Candidatus Kuenenia sp. (assembly GCA_038144795.1). GTDB lineage: Bacteria > Planctomycetota > Planctomycetia > Pirellulales > UBA1268 > CACORA01. Next base: position 11,991 of record JAYQOK010000077.1, read on the forward strand.
CGACGGACGCGGATGGTCGGTCGTAGATCTCGTCGCGCAGCGCGACGAGGATCGCTTCCTCGGGGGCCCGGAAGTTGCGACCGTAGAGATAGGCGAGGGGCAGGTAGACAGTGCGCGCGAAGCACCACCAGCGACCGGGATGCGACGGGACCGCATAAGGAAGGAGCCAGAGCTCGGGCAGGAGGGGCGGCGTGCCTTCCCAGGGCAGGAGCCGCAGGATAGCAAGCCAGTATTTTCCTCAAGAGGGAATGGTAGCAGCGCCTCCGTGAGCTTGGATCCAGCGCCGTGCCGACTCGGTTTCGGGCGCATTGGGGGAGACCCCGAGTATACGGAGGGCGACGTAGTTCAGCACCGTGCCAAATATCGTGCTGGGACGTTAGACATGAAGGCCGAAACCTCCGTCGGCGTTCCGCACCTTGCGCATGTATTCGTGAAAGCGCTGCGATGGTCCGGCGATAGCGGCGTCTTTGTGGCGTAATGGGCAAAGATGTAAAACGGCAGAAAGAACAGCGGCCCATCGAGCTCACCGCGCAGCGAGCCCTGCTCCGACTGACGTCGGGCCAAGTAGTCGAGTCCGGAACTGACGGGGTGTCCCCTCATAAAACCTCCGCAGTCCAGTGCGCAACTGATAGGTCGAGGAGGACGGATACAACGAGTCACCACGGGTGTGCGCGGGGTGCCCTGCCGCGACACGGGCCCCGCGCCGCCATTTTCGACCGCCGTCAACACTTGGAGAGACTGCCCGCCGACAGCATTCAGAGGGCTCACTAACTCAAGGACAGCCCGTCAGCCGGAAGATCGTTGCGGAAGTGCCATTGGCCGAGCTATCCTTCCCTTGGCTTGGTTTTTTCTATTTGGATGCTACGGACCTCGATACCAAAATCGATGAAATCCCTTTTTGATGCCATCGTGGTCGGAGCCGGTCCTGCGGGCTGTGCTGCGGCCCGTGCTTTCGCTTTGTCCGGAAAAAGTGTGGCCTTGCTGGAGGCGGAGCCGGAGGGACGAAGCCGCAAGCGGTTTGCTGGTGAGTGGTTGCACCCCAAAGGGGTAGATGCGTTGGAGCAACTTGGCTTTGGATCGATCGTCTCTTTGAAAGGTCGACCTCGTGGACGCGGATTCGTGGTCTATCCGTGGCACGGCGAATCGCCGGTCAAGCTGGACTACGTGGAGGGGCAATTGGGTCTGGCTTTTCACCACGGCGATTTGGTGGATGAAATGCGGGAGGTGGTCACTCGGACCGATCGGGTGACCTTCTTGCGTGGGGTGAGGGTAGTTTCGGCCGATGATTCCGGGGTGATGTTGGATTCCGGCAAGCGTCTGGAGGCTCGTGTGGTGGTGGGAGCGGATGGACGCTCCAGCGTGATTCGTCGGAGTCTGCGGGGAGCCAGCCATCACAAGCCGATTTCGGCCATGTCCGGCATTCTCCTGAGGGGAGTGCAGGCACCCTATCCCGATTACGGCCATGTTTTCTTGGGCAAACCGAGTTTCCTTCTTGGGTATGAAATCGCCCCATCAACCATCCGCATCTGTGTGGACGTTCCTCTCAAGTACAAAGCCGAAATGAGGGACCCAAACTGGCTCATCTCGGCCATCCGGGAAACTTTGCCCCCGATTTGGCGCCAACCGTGCGAGGACCAAATCCGTCACGGACGCCTAAACTGGCAGGCTAACAATTTCCTGGCCCGGTCCGATTATGGTAACGGGCGTCGGGTTTTGATCGGGGACGCCGCCGGTCACACCCACCCATTGACGGCCGGCCACCGGAATCACCAACGGGTTGGTTGACGCGATCGAGTTTTCGCAGGCCGTTGATTTTGCATCCTTTGTCCGAAGCCGGCGTCAGGCTTGCCGGGCGCCCGAGTTGCTCTCCCGTGCCCTCTACGATTGTTTCTCCCGTGACGACGCCTTCTCCAATTCGCTGCGTCGTGCGGTGGTCTCCTTGTGGCGGAACGACGAGAAGGAAAGAGACCGGACAATGGGCCTCCTGATGGGCAACGGGCGGTCTTTCCTCAGTTTTGCGGGTTCCTTCCTCAAGGCCCTCTGGGGGGCGTGGAGATGTCGGGATCGCTCCACCACCGCGGTCGCCGATCTGACCTCCATCGCCGGATGGATTCGTTTGCCGATGGCCTACGCCATGGCCGGTTGGGTTCGTTCCCGCCCCTAAATTTTTTCTCAGCTGGCGGCCAGGTAGTGCGCGTAGGCTTTTAAGGGAAACGCCCGCTTGTAATGGTCGCAACGGATGAGCGTGGTTCGATAAAAAAGCCCAGGAATCGGCTGCGGCGGAAAGTCCCCGTCGGGTTTTTGGGTTCGGCAGAGAAATTCCAAAACGCGCCGGACGGCCGAATCCTCGCGCGATGTCGCCCTGGCTTGCGTTAACGCCGCGATGCGGCTCGGCGTGGTGGGCAAGGTCCTGCTGATTGGCGGCGGGCCGCAGTGCCAGTTCAGCTACCGCGAGTTCTTAACCCAGGCCCTGGGTGCGATGGGTCTCCCCATGTTACCCGACGACTGCTTCGGGCCCGAGCACTTCTACACCGATTTTCTCGATTCGGCCGAGGCTCAGGCATTGCTGCAATTTCAGCGCTCTAGCTTCGCCGACTACAACGCCGAGGTGCGGGCGCTGCTGGGCTGGCGCGCCATGTTCCTGCCGCTAACGCGGGCCTTCTTTTGGCGTTATTTACGTGGGCTGTCGCCGTACCGGCGCGCGCGGCGCAAGGGCCTGCCCCTGCCTAAGGCCAGGTACCCGCACTAGCACCGAGCGGGTGGAGGCGTAGCCCGATCGCTGCGCCGAACCTGCCTAGGCGAGGGTGGCGGAGGAGCGTCAATGTCACCGCACAAGCCCGCGAAACGGCTCGTATATCCGCAGGGAGAGCAGAATCTCATTCCGCGGGAATCCGGCAACGGCGGCTTCGCGGGTGACAGTCCACCCCGTCCCGAATATGCGGTAACTCACATCGACAGCGACTCGTTCGGTCACGTTCCAGATGCCGCCCCCACCGACCTGCCATGCGTACCCCGTTTTGTGGCTAAGGGTGGCTGGCTCAGGTGCGGGTATATTGATCTGCTGAAACGAGACGGCGAAGCCGGTGGCGCCAATGCCACCGCCGCCGTAGAACTCGAACTGATCGGTGAGACGAAAGTCACGCCACACGTTGGCCAGCACGGACCAGCCCCCGAGGTTCTGTGCCTGTACGATGCCGACAGGGTTTGGGTCACGTGGGCCGAAGTTTTCGTTGAATCCCAGGTATGTCTGGTCAATGGAGCCTCGGTATCGACCCTCGGCTTCCAAGCGAATTCGACCATTGGATCGCTCAAGCGACGTTCCCGCAGCAGCGCCTGCCGTGAGGCATGAGGGTGGCGCGTTGTTTGGAGAAAAGACCAGAAACGAGCCTCCAACGATACCTGTCACGTAGAATCGACGCATTGATGGAGCAGCCATGCGGTAGGCGACGCTCTTTGTCTCGGGAAGCAGGGAGACCGGCTCGTAGTCATCGATAGATACAACGGCGTCGTACCCTGCCGGGATCGCGGCGCCCTCGTCCTGCGGGTCGAACGCACCGAGGTCGAGCATGACGGGGCCGTCAGCGAGGGCTGTCCGCCATGGCAGCACGAGTGTCGCCAGCGCCACGCCCCACGCCCCGAGCACCAGCCGCAATCTCAATCCGCTCATCGTGTCTCCTTCCGTTGTGGAAACGATCCGTCGGCCCCTCAGAATCCGCCACACCGCCCCGGTTTCGCTATCGGCTTCTTTCCCATATGCCGTGGATGGGGGCCGCGGGCGTCCGCACAGTCGCCCGAGGCGGGAGCGTCGGGTGCCGCGGGCCGCCGAAATGTGGAGAGCATCGGGAAGGCGTAGGGGCAGGCGGGCCGTCGCGGGGCCGTGCCTTGCTGTTTGTCTTCTGTGATCGACAACGCCAAAGTATTGTGAGTACCACGCGAACCCCGGCCCAAACCAAGGGCTCAAATGACGCCCCATCCCACACGATCCCCCAGTTCCAGCCGGGGGATTGTTGGATGCAAGAAAACCATCCGTTCACCATCCTTCAACAAGCCAATCATTGATGAGCACTCATGCCGGCGATAGGCGTCGAAACCTGTGGGTGCTGACGGCCCTCGCCGCAAGCGCCGCCAGCATCGCTGCCCACGCGGGCGAGTGGCCGCAGATCCTCGGCCCGTCGCGGACCGGCGTCGCGGCGGCCGACGAGAAGCTCGCCGATGCCTGGCCGGCTGGTGGGCCGCCCGTCGTGTGGAAGCGCGAAGTGGGGAGTGGCTACGCAGGCGTCGCGATCGCCGGCGGCCGGGGCGTGCTCTTTTCGCGGGTCGACGACCGGGAGGTCGTGGAGGCCTTCGACCCGGCCACCGGGAAACCGCTCTGGAGCGATGGCCACCCCACCACG
>JAYQOK010000078.1:0-16240 GCA_038144795.1 Candidatus Kuenenia sp.
TATCACTACTGGTCCACACCTGAGCAGTTTGTAACACAGACCGGCGGAACATTCGGCCCATTGCCACGTGATGGGAGAGGCTTTCTTGTCTGGCCTAACCGGCCCTTCGTGAGTCATGCGGAGATCGCCTTTATCCCTCATCTCTCCCCAAATGAAATACTTGATGGCGGCCAGTATGTTCATATCGGTGATAAGCCCTACCACTTACTTTCTGATGCCGTTAGCAACCCTGACCGTGTACTGCAGGCGCTTCATGTGCCCTCGCGATTCAGAGGGACTGCCAACTCCCTGAATATCACAATTCCAGCGGCACAAAGTTCGCTGGCAATGGTTGGTCGTGACCGAATTCCTCTTCGGCAACTGAGTTCCTTTAGAGAGCCCGGGAAAGTTAATCTCAACACGCTTCCTATGGCTGATTATGGCAACAATGCTCTCGCGAAGGCTGTTATTGGCAACAAACACGTTGAAACAGTTTTTGGCGTTAGTTCACCGTACAACAATCCATTCGCTACCAATACTTCCCTCACTACCGAAAGCCAACTTCTAGGACTCGGAAACGCTGCTGGACTTTTCTTTGACAGTGTTGCGGCTGGTGGGGGAAACGGTGGTGGGGGAAACATTAACTGCAACGGCCGCTGTAACTCGAATCAGGCCTACGACGATCAGCGGGATTATTTCCCTCTGCTTGGCTTACGGACAGCAATCCGCCTTGGAAATGTCGCAACAATCCGATCAAACGTTTTTGCTATATGGATCACAGCTCGTCTAACAAACATTGACACGGGCGTCGAAACAAAACGACGACTATTCGCCATTGTTGATCGGTCGGTACCGGTCGCATTTAGCCCCGGTGAAGACATGAACTCACGGAATGTCATACGTGTAAAGCGATACCTTGAGTAATCGACGTGCTTCGCTCCAGATTGACATATCGAGCCCACCCGCCCTCCGGCTTCACGCTTGTGGAATTGCTGGTTGCAACTGCGATTGCGCTCGCGCTTATGCTCTTTGTTGCCACAATTTTTTCTGTGTTTGGTCAGGCCGTTGGGGAAGCTCAAGATGTCCTGCGGCTCCATGATCAAATGCGTTCTGCTGCCTGGTCGCTTCGGCAGGATCTTTCTGGAATCACTTGCCCAGTGAAGCCATGGGGCCGCCCAGAGGCTGATTCCGGCTACTTCGAACTCATTGAAGGCCCTCAAAACGATTATGCTGGCTTACACGGTACGAATACCCTGGTTTCGGACGTGGATGACGTATTGATGTTCACGACCCAGCAAGGCAGCGGCAACTTTGTTGGTCAGTTCAATGGAACACCGATCGAATCCCCTGTTGCCGAGGTTGCTTGGTTCTGTGTCCAGGGCACTGACGCAGTTGACGGTCAGCAGATTTACAATCTGCATCGCCGGCGTCTGCTGGCTCGATCCTACATTGGCACTTCAACGACCCTCGCAGCTGGGTATGACACGGTGTCGGGCACGATACCGGCTATTTATCAGTCAGCAGATCTCTCACTTCGTAATGTGGCCGGCCAACTGCTGCCAAATGGCCTCTCCGATCTGACCAAACGAGAAAACCGTTTTTGCCACGACCCCTTAAGTTTCCCGCACGCTGTAACGAATCTTCAGACTAACGGCATTCTCGCGAGCGGTGAGGATGTCATTCTCAACAATGTTATCGCATTCGATGTGCGAGTGTTTGATCCTGAGCAGACTCCTAGCCCAACGTACGTCGACCTCGGCGGGGCGACGAACGGTGGCTTATTTCCTCCCACGCTTCTCACTGGCTCACCCGCAACAAAGAGCGGGCTAACAACTACGCCGACCTACTGCACCTGGAGCGAACACTATGAAGCAAATGGACAAAATGAAGACGGCGACGTTTTCACAGATGAAGGGACGAATGGCAGTGATGATTCGGGCAATGGAGTTGCCGATGACCCTAGCGAGCTAGAAACAGCGCCACCGTACAACGTGCCCCTTCGGGCTATTGAGATTCGCATTCGCTGTATCGAGCCAAAAAGCAAGCAAATCCGTCAGATCACCGTGCGACACAGTTTCCCGCAATAGTGCATGCGGTGATAGAATAGAAAGCACACGAAAGGAACAAAGCATGCATTTTATGCGTAGCCAGAATCAAGAAGCCCGGGCATTCACGATCGTTGAGTTGCTGGTCGTGATCGCGATCATCAGTGCATTGATCGGACTACTCTTGCCGGCAGTGCAGGCAGCCAGAGAATCTGGCCGCAAAACCACATGCATGAATAACCTCTATCAACTCGGAATGGGGGTCAACCGATTCGATCAAGACGCCGGCAGACTGCCGTCGTGGTCAAATAGCTTCCGTATTGATCCAGACACGTCGGTCTCTGGGGATGAGTTTGACATTTCTGTCAGTTGGCCCGTCACGGTACTTCCGTACATTGAGCGCATTGATCTCCACGAGAGGTGGTCAAACAATAAGTTGGATGTTGTTCAGATTAATAGTTTTACGTGTCCGACTGCCCATCCTGAGAAAAGCACTAATGCAGGCCCCCTCGCATACGCCGGCAATTGCGGTGACGGCTCAAACGTTAGTATGGCAACGATGAACAGTAAATACAACGGCGTGATGCCGTTCCCCGGCGTGAAATATTCGCTCAGTGACATTTCGGATGGCGACGGGACATCGAAGACCCTCTTGTTTGCAGAGAAGTGTAAGACCAAGTGGCAAGCGCACTGGGGACTTCGAAACTGGACTTGTAAGTATCTAGATCCTCCCGATCGTGAAAAAGGCGTATGCTCAATCACAGTGCCATTTTGCTTTCAGCAAAATCTCGATCCTTCTTGGCCAGCCGTGCAACCGTGCGCTGCTAACGTAGCAAGCATTTTGCAGCCACCCGCATTTGGGATTTCGATCAACCTTCCCGACTATGGTCCCTCATCACAGCACAGTAACGGGGGTGTTGTAGCTTTTTGCGATGGGCACACGAAGTTTATTTCGGGTCTTGATGACGCGGTGTATACCCAACTCGTGACATCACGTAATTCGAAGGTCACTTCATCAAGTTACAGTGCTCCGCCGCTCAATGAGGATGCCTACTAGGTCCAGCGCATGTGGGCCTTTGAAAAACTATCGGTGTTGAGCAACAGCGATCCACAGTATCTTTCAATCTTACGGGATTACAAACCGAAACTGCTGCTCACCGAGCCGAAAAAAGCAGTTGCTCGTGAGCATGATCGAGTTGATCGATACCCACACTCCATTACGGGTGTGGTCGGCCTCCAGCAGCCATGAGCCGTCACGCTGTCGCTTCAGCGTGGCATGCTGGTCCGCAACAAGCGGATCATCGAGTTCGATGTCGGCACCTCCATCCGCGCGACCGATCGTCGCCGAGTCGCCTCGCAAGGGCAATTGCAGCGCGCCCGGCTTGCCCGATGCCTCGATCAACACCGGCCACACCGTCTCCGGCATCTCAACAGCATCAAGAAGATTCGTGTCACTCGACGAAACCGGCTGGGCTGCCGGCCGCAAGGGATTCCGTAGCCGAAACCGCCGGGCTCCAATGATCACCACCGTCGACTCATGAAACACTGATCGTGAACTCCGCACAAACGTGCCGTTGATGCTCCCCACATCGTGCAGATGCCACTGGTAGCCCCCCTTCCACGGAACACGGCGAATCTCGGCATGGCTGCCAGAAATCGATGGGTCGTTGGGAAGCACAAGCATTCCCGTGGTGCGACCGATAGTGAACAACTCCGAGCGAAGCCGGAGTTCCTCACCATTTTCACGAGAGCCGTCGTCGAGCACTGCCAGAATAGGCACCGGCGGCCGCAGTGTAGGGCGATAGTCGTGAATATCTTCGCCCGTAAACCGCTCGTCCGACATCGCATAACCGGGCAGGGGGTCACCAAGCCAGCGAAGAATGCGGCTGATCGATGGCCCCTGCTCGAGTTCAGGGGGCACGGGAGAATCACTGCCATCGGCAGGATCTGCGTTGGAAGGATGTGTCATCGTGAACTGGTTTCTTTCTGCCCCATCCCCACACTCTACCGGAAATCCGTGTCACTGACCCCCTCGGTATACTGGTCTGTATGGGCCGACGTCACTGGTACTACCAAACTGCGGATGGCAGGCGGCAGGGGCCCTACTCCTCCCGCCGCATGAAAAAACTGGCCCGTCGCGGCCTGATCAAGCCCGCTGACCGGGTCTGGCGGGCGGGGAGCGCCGCCGCTTTTCTGGCCGCCGACATTCCCCAGCTTTATCTTCGCGTGGCAACCCAACGCACATGGCTCCACCTGCTGAAAACGCTCTCCCTGATGGCCGTTTTCCTACTGGTGGCTGCGGTCACGAGCCCCTGGAGCGACCTCGCGCTTGCCCTCTCCCCTGCCGCCCGCCCCTGGCTCACCGGGCTGTGCCTCGCCAGCCTCGCCGCTGCCCTCCTGGCGGGAGCCATTGGATTTCTCATGCTGAACGCCACCTATAGGATGGTGCCCCCGGAAAGCAGCAAACGCCGTTTTGCCGACTGACGCCTGTCCGGCCACGGAGGCGCGGCTATGCTTCCAGCATGCCATCGCTTATCGTTCCACCCGCACCACAATTGCCAGCCCGACAGGCTCCGTCGGTGCTCGATCGGCTCGTCCATGAGGTTGCCCCCGCACGTGACCGACTGATCGCCCACCCACTCTACGGCCGCATCACATCCCCCGCCCAGTTGCGGCGGTTCATGGAGATGCATGTGTGGGCAGTCTGGGACTTCCAGAGCCTGCTCAAGGCCATGCAACAAAAATTGACCTGTACGACGGTGCCCTGGATTCCGTCGCCGGACCCGGAGGCCCGACGGCTGGTGAATGAAATCGTGCTCGACGAGGAGTCTGACCTGCTGCCCGACGGTTCGTCGGCATCGCATTTTGAACTGTATCTCGACAGCATGGAGCGGGCTGGGGCTGACACGCAGGCCATCTGCCGCACGGTCGATCTGCTCCGCAACGGATCGTCGCTCGATCAGGCCCTCGCGGCCAGCGGTGGCCATCCGGCAGCCATCGACTTCGTCCGGAAGTCGTTTGCCGTGATCAACAGCGGCTCACCGCACAAGATTGTGGCCGCGTTTACGTTTGGTCGGGAAGATGTCATTCCCGACATGTTTCGCCATCTTGTGGTGCGACTCGCCGAATCCGACCCGCTGACATGGGGTCGCTTCCGGTTCTATCTCGAACGCCACATCGAGCACGACGACGAGAAGCACGCCCCGCTCTGCCGACAGATCGTAACGCGAATGTGTGGCAACGACGCGGCGAAGTGGCGAGAAGCGACCGATACAGCCCGAGACTGCCTCGAGGCTCGCATCGCCCTGTGGGATGCCATCGCCGCGTCGGTCTAACCGACGCCTCCCGCTATTTGGCAGCGGCGAGTTCCGCCTTCTTTCTCTCTTCAACGATTTCCTTCTGGATGTTACCCGGCGTCGCCCGGTACTTCGAGAATTCCATCGTGAATACACCCTGCCCCTGCGTCATACTCCGCAGGTCGGTTGAGTAGCCGAACGTTTCCGCCAGCGGTACCTCGGCGATGATCGTCGACGTGTTGCCCACCGTCTCCGTGGAGACGATCAGGCCCCGCCGCTTGTTGATATAGCCTGTCACCGGCCCCTGAAAGTCGGCCGGCACCTCCACCTCCATCTTCATGATCGGCTCGAGCAGCACCGGCTTCGTGGCCAGAAACGCCTCGCGGAAGCCGGCTCGGGCACAGATCTGAAAGGCCATGTCGGATGAGTCGACGTCGTGATAAGAACCGTCCGATAGCGTCGCTTTTACACCCACGATCGGGAAACCGGCAATCGGCCCCTTGTCGAGACTCGCACGGAAGCCTTTCTCGACCGACGGAATGTATTCCCGCGGCACACGCCCACCGACGACGGCATCCTCAAACTCGAACGTTTCCGGGGCGTCCTCCGGAAGCGGGTCAAGCCGGCCGACAATGTGGGCAAACTGGCCAGAACCGCCCGTCTGCTTCTTGTGCTTATATTCGTATTCCGTCGCCCGGGTCGGCGCCTCACGGTAGCTGACCTTCGGCGCTCCCACTTCCACCTCGACCTTGAATTCGCGGCGGATCCGCTCTACGTAGATGTCGAGATGCAGCTCGCCCATGCCGGCGATCACCGTCTCGCCCGTCTCCTCGTCGGTGGCGACGCGGAAGGTGGGATCTTCGCGGGTAAACCGCTGCAATGCCTTGCCGAGGCGGTCGAGGCCGTCGCGGTTGGTGGGGGTGATCGCCATCTTGATCACCGGCTCCGGCACAAACATGCTCTCGAGCGTGCAATACTTCGGCTCGTTGGAGTAGGTATCGCCACTGGCCGCATCGACGCCCATCACGGCCACGATGTCACCCGCCTCAGCGGAATCGATCTCCTCCCGCTTGTCGGCGTGCATCCGCACGATCCGGCTAAACCGCTGCTTCTGGCTGGTTCGCTGGTTGATGTAGGTCTCGCCCTTGTTAATCGTGCCCTGGTAAATCCGCATAAACGTGAGCTGACCGTAGGGATCGTCGACGATCTTGAAGCCCATCGCCACCAGCGGCTTCGCCGGATCGGGCGTGAGATCGAAGGCCTCGTCAGGGTTATCCCACTTCTTGGCCACCACCTTCCGCTCGGTCGGGTTGGGCAGATAGGCCACCACAGCGTCGAGCAACGGCTGCACGCCCTTGTTCTTATAGGCCGAGCCGCAGAAGACGGGCGTGATGCTCTGGTTTTGCACCGCCGCCTTCACCACCGCATGGATCTCGTCTTCGCTCGGCTCTTCTTCCGACAGCAGCTTCTCCATCAGTGAATCGGAATACATCGCCAGCGCCTCCAGCGCCGCATGCCGCCGCTCCGCTGCCTCCTTGGCCAACGCCTCAGGGATCGCCTCTTCGCGGACGTTTTCGCCATTGTCGCCGTCGAAGTAGATCGCCTTCATCCGGACTAGGTCGATCACGCCCTCGAGCTTGTCTTCCTTGCCGATCGGCATCTGCAGCGGCACGGCATCACAGCCAAGCTTGTCGCGGAGTTGCTGCACCACGCGATCGAAATTCGCCCCGGTGCGGTCCATCTTGTTGACGAACGCCAGCCGCGGCACCTTGTACCGCTGCATCTGGCGATCGACCGTCATCGACTGGCTCTGCACGCCACCCACGGCGCAGAGCACGAGAATCGCCCCGTCGAGCACCCGCAGGCTCCGCTCCACCTCCACGGTGAAGTCGACGTGGCCCGGTGTGTCAATCAGGTTGATGGCGTTGCCTTCCCACGAGACGCTCGTGGCGGCGCTGGTGATCGTGATGCCCCGCTCCCGCTCGAGATCCATGTAGTCCATCGTGGCGCCGTCGCCGCCGCCCTTAACCTCTTGAATGCGGTGGATGCGGCCGGCGTAGAAGAGAATCCGCTCGGAGAGCGTGGTCTTGCCGGAATCGATGTGGGCCGAGATGCCCATGTTGCGAAGCTTGGACAGATCCATGGAACCAAATCGCCTTTGGGGTGGGAAAGGGGGGTATCCTGCCGGGAGGGATGACGATCAGACAGGTCGACGGAATATACTCGGAGCGGGAAAAACACGACAGACTGACTCGTTTCCCGGCCCGTTTTCAGTTTCGCTCCGCCCATGCCACGCCGCGGTCGACTCGCCCCAACCCCAACCGGACTGCTCCACATCGGGCATGCCCAAACGTTTGCCATCGCCTCCCAACGGTCGGCCGGGGCCGGGCTGGTGATGCGGATCGAAGATCTCGACGGCCCCCGCTGCCGCGAGGAATTCGTGGCTGCCGCGATTGAAGACCTGCGCTGGCTCGGGCTCACCTGGACAGAGGGCCCCGAAATCGGTGGCCCCCACGCCCCCTACCGGCAGAGCGAACGAACAGCCTGGTATCTCGACGTGTGGCGCCGGCTCGAGGCGGTCGGCACGATCTACCCGAGCCCCCATTCCCGCAAAGACGTGGAAGAAGCCGCATCAGCGCCCCATGAAACCAGCCGTCCAAACGTGCATTCCCCGGCAGAGCCGATTTTCCCCATCGCGCTTCGGCCCGCGTCGTGGCCGAGGGCCAGTGAACCGGGGCCGGTTGCCTGGAGGTTCAAGGTGCCAGACGGCCGCGTGATCACCTTTCAAGACGCCCTCTGTGGCCAGGTCAGCCGCACGGCCGGTGTTGACTTCGGCGACTTCGTCGTCTGGCGACGCGATGCCCTGCCCGCCTACGAACTGGCTGTTGTGGCCGATGACCACGCAATGGAGATCGAGGAGGTGGTCCGCGGTGAAGACCTCCTCACGAGCACTGCCCGCCAACTCCTGCTCTACGAAGCCCTCGGCTGGTCACCTCCGGGCTGGTGTCACACACCGCTGGTGTGCGACGCGGCCGGCCACCGCCTCGCCAAGCGAACCAGCGGCCTGACGATCCGCGACCTGCGTGCTGCCGGAAAATCACCGAAAGAACTGCTCTGATGATGCGGGGCTGGCCGCCTCCGGCATGGCTTGACGCTGTGACATATACTGGCGATCTCTGGGAAACGTCCCTTCTGGAATCCAAACCCATGCGTACGCTCCTCACATGCTTGGCCTCCCTTCTCGTTCCGCTCATCTGCTTCGGACAGGAACCCAACACGCTCTCCGAGGCCGAGCAGCGTTCCGGCTGGCGACTGCTCTTCGACGGCACCTCCACCGACAGCTTTCGGAACTACCGCAAAGACTCACTCAGCGACGGCTGGAAGGTGAAAGATGGTGCGATCATGCTCACCCGTCGCGGGGCTGGCGACATCATCACGAAGGAGCAGTTTGAGAATTTCGAACTCCAGCTCGAATACCGCATCGGCCCGGCCGGGAATAGTGGCCTCATGTTTCATGTGACCGAAGACGCCCCCACTCCGTGGATGACCGGTCCGGAGGTGCAGATCCTCGACAACATCGGCGGCCACGACAACCAGAAGGCCGGCTTTCTCTACCAGCTCTATCAGCCGCAGGTTCCCGGTTGGTCACGCAAGGCGGAGGAGGCTGCCGGCCGTACCGTTCCCGACCCCGACGCCACCCGCCCGCCAGGCGAGTGGAACCACATCTATCTCCGGGTGGCTCCTGACTCGGGTGAGGTGTGCGTCAACGGCATCAATTACTACCGCTTCAAGAAGGGCAGCGATGACTGGAATCAGCGGGTGGCCAAAAGCAAGTTTGCGGCCTTCCCCGGCTTCGGGAAGGCGACTCGTGGCCACATCTGCCTGCAGGATCACGGCGATGAAGTCGCGTTTCGCTCAATCAAGATCCGGGAACTGCCAATTGGCGTGAGCGTTCCTGAGCCGGTCGATGGCGCTCTCGACGTGAAACTCGTGCCGGCATTCCCAGGCGCAACATGGGAGGGCTGGTCACCGGAATCCGAAGACGGCAAGCCGGTCGCTCCGTTGCGGCCGCTTGTGGTGACCCACGCCGGCGACGGCTCCGGACGACGCTTCGTGCTCGACCAGTCGGGCATGATCCATGTGCTGAAGCCGGGCTCCAATGAAGCGAAGCTGTTTCTCGACCTGCGACCCGAGACCGCCCCGTGGGCCAAGTCCAACGAAGAAGGCCTGCTCGGCCTAGCCTTCCATCCGCGACACAAGGAGACGGGTGAGTTTTTTGTGTTGTACGGCGTGAAGTCGAAACCACGAACAGAGATCGTGTCGCGGTTTAGCGTGCAGCGCGACGATCCTGACCGTGCTGATCCGCTGAGCGAGGAAGTCGTGCTCACCATTGATCAGCCATTTGCCAACCACAACGGTGGCTCGATCGCGTTTGGCAAGGATGGCTACCTGTTCGTGGCGTTTGGCGACGGCGGCAGCCGCAATGACCCACTCGACTCCGGGCAGAATCTCGGCACTTGGCTCGGGAAGATTCTGCGGATCGATGTCGACTCCCGCAGCGAGGGACGAGCCTATGCGATCCCGTCCGATAATCCCTTCATCAACCGGGCCGGAACGATGCCCGAGATCTATGCCTATGGGTTCCGTAATCCGTGGCAGATCACGGTTGACCCCGAGACTGGCCGTCTCTGGGCGGCCGATGTGGGCCAGGAATTGTGGGAGGAAATCGACATTGTCGAGAAGGGGGCCAACTATGGCTGGAGCCGCTACGAGGGCATCCTGCCCTTCGGCCCAAAGACGGGAGGCGATCCAGCCGACCCCTACCGACCGCCGCTCTGGCAATACGACCATCAGATCGGCAAATCGATCACGGGTGGGTGCGTCTATCGTGGCACGAAGGTTCCCGTCCTCGCCGGCGCTTACCTCTATGGCGACCATGTAACAGGACGGGTCTGGGCGCTCAAACTCGATGACGACACGCAGACAATCTCCAACTGGTCGATTCCATGGCAGGGGCTGCCCGTCTTTGGCTTCGGTCAGGACGAGGCCGGCGAGGTTTATCTCACCACCGCCTCCCCGACGGGCCAGGGTGTGTTTCGATTTGAGTAGACCACGAAGCGTCGACCGACTTCACGAGGCTTAAGTGACTATTTGCGGGCCGTTGACTCGGCCGGCTCAACCGTACCACTGCGGAGTCCAGTTGCTGGCGAGGGATACGATTCGTTGATGCTGACCGATGAGATTCTTGCCCAGTAGTGGCGCCCAAAAGGGGTTTCTACTGAATGAAGATAAACTCTCGCGTATTCAAAAGCGCCCAAATCAGGTTGCCGTAGCCAGCCGCCGGCGATTCCACATCTTTTAATTCCTGACTTGCCAACCGTCTTTCTTCTAATGACGGAGGATGTGACAACAGTGACATAAAGATCACTGTAATCACCTCGTTGGATCCTTTCGGTATCGCTGCCATCACATTGTCATAGATCACAGATCCCCGCTCAAGCATGCTGTGGGTGATTGGGCCATTGAACATTGTGAGAATCTGAGGAACCGTTGCGGCAGTGCGTGCCCCCTCAATGACCTCACGATCGCTTTGGCCGAACTGTCGCAAGAAATGGCCCAGCGGCAATGGCGCTGGAATCTCGCTTGCACGCACCAAGAGCTGACCTTTGTATCCAACGATCCTTTGAAGCTCTCGCATCTGGCGGTTCGGCCCATACTCCTCCGCAAATCCCTCAAACTTCTTGTACGCGACCGGGAATGTGAGACCCTCAAAGTCAAGGCTTACCGCATTCGCAATCTCCTCTGTCGTCGGACGCTGCTTTGCCCAGGCGTTGTACGCCACAAGCGTAACGATTGAGTCCCATAGCTGCTCTGCCGTCATTCGGTGAAGAGCTGGCGCTGTAAATCGAAACGGCGTACCAGCCGCCGGATCATAAACAACTGCTCGTCGCTGATAGGCATCTGTTGATACGAGAATTCGGACAAACTCCCGCAGATCAAAGTTCAGTCGCAGCATCTCGTCAGTCAGATGCTCGAGCAACTCCGGAAGAATCGGAACATTTCCTGGCTGAAAATCGTCCACTGGCTCCACAAGACCAACACCCATCACCTTTTTCCATAATCTATTCGCGATAGTTCGCGCAAACTGCCGATTCCCACGAGAAATCATCCACGAAGCAAACTGTTCTCGACGATTAGCGTCTTTCACATCGGACGGCACGTCTCCCCAAAGAACTTTGGGGCTCACAACTGATAGCGGCTCTGCGTCTTCGTACTGATAGTCATGCGGAAGCTTTAATGATGCATCTGCAAACGTGACGCTCGTTGTGTTCATCTGCATGAACTGCAGAAATGGAACAGGCCGGTCAAGTTTTTCCTTCGCTTCCTTGATGATCTTCTGAGCGGTGCCTGAGCCACTCGAACTCATCATCCCCATCCCCTTGCCACGCATCCTTGTGCCTGAGGTGTATGCGGCGAGTTCGTAAAACTGATGCTGAGTCCAGTCATCAAATGGATGATCATGGCACTGCGCACAGCCAATCTGCGTTCCAAGCAGCACCCGTACAGTGTTATCAACGTAAGGCAGTGGCATCCCTGAATCACGGAGCTGAAATCCGACAGCTGGGTTCTCCCAAATGAGCCCATCTGCCGTCAGCATTTCATGCACCCAGGTGTCGTATGGCTTGTTTGCGCGAATAGAATCTTTGACATAAAAGAGGTAGGGCTCAAACACGAGCTGTCGCTGCGGACGTTCTACCAGCCGCAGAATATCTGCCCAGTAATTATAAAAGTGGCTGACATAGTCTGGACTCTCCAGAAGCTGATCGATTAATTCATCGCGATCACGTTTCTTCTGACTCAAAAAAGCCCTCACCTCGACATAACTTGGAATTCTGCCTCCCAACTCCAGGAAAACTCTTCGAAGAAACTGATGGTCGGATAGTGCCGGCGATGTAGTGACGCCTGTTTCTTCCCAGTGGGCCGCCAACATTTTGTCAATGCTCGCGGCAGCCTTCTTTACTTCCGAACGGGTTGCCCGATCGACCGGCACCACTTCCATCACCTCTTTCGACGATGACGAGAGCACGGCGGAAGGGAGATTGCTCTTTGGCGGCTTTTTCTTCGTAGCGTTTTGAGCGCACGCATGCCCAGAAGCTAGAAGAGCAGTCGCCACACACAGCGCGGCGACTGCTCTCATTTTGATCAAGTGCATAACAGACCCACAGTGGCTCATTATCACCTCCGCGCGAACATAAGCCAACTAATGAGGCTGCTCAATTCTTTATTCTTGTCCAACGTCGACGTGGCTTACTTTTTCTTTTTTGGCCCTGCCATACCGGCCTCAAACTCTTCCATTGACAGCTTGCCGTCGAAGTACATGTCGCTTTTTGAAAACCGCAATTACATATCATCCATTCGATCATCTTTGGCTCCTGCCAAAAACTCTTCCTTAGAAAGGGCGTTGTCGCCATTCTTATCTTTTCGCTTGAACACAGCCGATAGATCCGGTGTTTTTTTGGGCTTGTCATCAGCTGCCAGAGCACCAATCGACAACATTGAAAACGTCGTTATTGCCAGGCAGCAATAAATCACTGCTTTATTCATAGTTTTGAGCCCTTATTTTAGGAGCGAACGTTGACGCAAGTAGAGGGAAGCCCCCCACATTCCTGCTCAAATATAGTACGAGCTACTGCGATTATGCAACCAGTTCGGTCGCAGAACGTTTCCAGTGACCTGCCCCTGTAAAATGACACCGCTTGTAGCGAAAGGATTCCTGGCGGTAACAACTAGCGGAAGCCCACTCGATGCCACGCGGCTAGAATTCCACTGCGGAGCAACTCTTTAGGAAGGCTTTGCGGAGCAAGTGATACAGATAGGCTGGATGTGATGGGGTGGAGGCACTTTTCTTGTTTAGGCGTGCAGGGCGTAGATCCGCAGCGTGCCGTCGGTGAGGCCAATGGCGATGCGAGTCGCGTCGGGGGCGACCGCCATTGCCCGGCCGTTGGCTGGCAGCTTGAAGGCATGAAAATCCTCGGCGGCATCCGGTTTGAAGAAGCGGAGCCAGCCGCCCCCGCCTCCGCCAGCCAGACCAATCCAAAAGCCCGCCGGATGCCAGGCCAGGCCCCAGGTCACACCATTGCCGGAGTTCTTCGACTCAATGAGCTTTGGCTCCCCACTCGGCCAGTCGAGAACCACGACGAGCGGTTGACCAATTCCGGCAAAAGCGTTGGTGACCTTCGTGATGCCGCCGATGGCAAGTTGGCTTCCATCAGATCGAAAGGCCATCGCCCGGGCCCCGCCGATGTCGGCGCGAAATTGCTTGTCATACGTCCACAGTTGGGCCGCCGTCGCGATATCACGGCGACAGGCACCGGTTGCCACATCCCATTCCTTGATGACCCCCTTGAGGTCGCACGACACAACCGCTGAACCGTCGGGATGCCAGGCGATGTTGTAGACGTGTGATTCGTGGCCGGTAAGCCGAGCCACCTCGCTCCCATCGTCCATGTTCCACACCCTCACGAGACGGTCGTTGCCGCACGACGCCACCGCGCGGCCGTCTGGGCTCACCCGCACCGCCCGCACCCAACCATCGTGGGCTTGAAGCGTGCGGCTGGCACGAGGCTCCGGATGCGCCAGCGGATACCAGCTGACCCGGCCGTCATACCCGCCCGTCACAAGTGTTTCCCCATCGGGAGCAATCGCCAGCGCCCACACCCAACTGTCATGTGAGCCAAGCACGGGGACTGCCGCGGCAGCACCCTCCGCCGGGGCGAGAGAAAGACGATACAGCAGGTCGTCGTAACCCGCCGCACTGGAGTTTTCTGCCCCGAAGCAAACGTAGCGATCTTGCGGATCCCAGCAGCAAGAAATAAGTGGCCGGCCGTGCTTGTGGGCGAGCACTTCGTGAATTTTTGTCGGATCGATCGTCGGCGGGGTGCTCATGTCAACAGTTCGTCGATCGGCCCCTTGGCAGGGTCGGCAATCGGGTGGCTGCGGCCAGCAACATCAAAGTCTCCACTTGAATTGACCCCGATTGCCCGGAGGATCGTGTGGAACACATGTCCGTGATCCACCTTGCGGTCTTCAACGGCGGTACCGTTGGCATTGGTCCTGCCGATGATTGCCCCCGGCTGAATGCCGGCCCCTCCCAGCACCACGCTCCATGCTGTGCCCCAATGATCGCGGCCGTAGCGATCATTGATCCGTGGCGTGCGGCCAAACTCACTCATCACGCAAACGAGCGTGTCTTCAAGGAGTCCACGGGCCGTAAGGTCATCCATGAGCGTGGCAAACGGATGATCAAATTCGCCCAACTGCTCGATATGAAAATCGAAGTTTTCGTAGTGGGTGTCGTAGTTGGAGTGATTGACCTGAACAAATGGAACGCCATGCTCGAGGAGCCGTCTGGCGAGCAGGCAATGGCGACCAAATTCGTGGGGGCCGTAGCGATCCTGATCCCGCTGCGATTCGAGGGACACGTCAAACACATGTCGCTGCGTGAGAAGATCAAGGGCCTGTTCATAGGACTGCGTATAGGCGTCGGTCTCGGCCGTACGGCGACGGCCGGCGAACCGGTCATTCACCTTGGCCCGCAACAATGAGCGGCGTTGGTCGGCCTCCATTGTCAGGCTCTCGGGCCGCGCCGTGTGAGCCGGCGGCTCACCGTTGTCCATCACCACACCGGCGTACCGCGGGCCGAGATAGGCAGCCGGCCCCGCGCCACCGCCGCCGCCCCGCACAAGGATGTGCCCAGGGAGTGAGAAGCCGGGGGGGGTAGCCGTCTTCGCCACCACAGCGCCAAGGTGGGGATAGTCGAGCGGAGCCGGCTGGTCACGGCCGCTTGTCATCTCACGCTGGCCGCGACCGTGGTCACCGTTTCGCGTGTCGAGACTGCGAATGATCGAGAGCCGATGCATCTGGCGGGCGGTATGGGGAAGCAACTCACTGATGTGAACACCCGGCACACTGGTGGGAATCGCCCGGAACGGGCCGCCGGTATCCGTGCCCGGCTTCGGATCCCAACTCTCGAGTTGGCTAACGCCCCCGTGCAGAAAGATCACCAGCACCCGCTTGCCACCGGTCTTCACGGCCTCGGCGATCGCGGGAAAGGCAGCGAGCCCGCCACACAGCCCCAGGCCTGGTCCGACAGCACCGTTGAGGCCACCGAGTCCGATGACGCCCCCCATGGTGTGCAGCAACGAACGCCGCGAAACGACATGCTCGAGTGAACGGCAGGCAGGAATCGTGGTGCGAGACATGGGGAAATCCTTGGGGATGAACCGTGGATACGGATGGTGAGTCAATGATTGAAACGAAACTCATTGCTCGACACGAGGGCCCACACCAGTTCGGAGAGAGCCTGTGGTCGATCTGCTGAGCGCGGCTCGAGGAACACTGCCACGTCGGCCTGCTCCTCGACGGTGGGCGGCCGCGAAAGCACGGCAACATAGGCTTCGTCAGCAACGGCGCCCGCATCACTGATCGTGGTCAGCGTCGCCACCAGATTGTGGCCCGACGGCGCAAGTTGCCCCTGAATGTCGGCCGCGTTGCCGAAGTAAAGCGCCTGGTTGACGCTGGCCTGGAAACCGTCTGTCAGGGCATCACCGAAGAGCTCCGCAGCCGAGCGCAGGAGGCCCGTGGCATCCTTGAGCATCCGCATCTCCACCTGCATCGCCCGAATCTCGGAACGCTCATCACCACTTGCCTTGGCAAGCTGCTCCGGGGGTTCCTTATCGATGGCGGCAGCAGCACTGGCCTGCCGGGCTGCCAAGGCGCCGGTGGCCTGCTGCACCGACAGCGCCAGTTGCTCCGGTGAAAGTGGTCGGAGCGGGGCGACCTGGCCGGCTCGGGTCCAGCGGTTGAGGATCGATTGCCAGGCGTTCTCGGCAGCCAGACGATCAGTGCCGATGAGGGCCG
>JAYQOK010000079.1:0-1516 GCA_038144795.1 Candidatus Kuenenia sp.
TCTCCCGCCTACGATGCTGTTGTGTTGTGGTCGAGCGAGCCGGTCCCAGGGGAGAGAGCTGGAGACTTGGGCATCAAAAAGGGCCAAAGCGCTCTCCACGCCACGGAACGGATCAGTCTCAACGATTGCCGGATCATAAATACTTGGCGTGAGCTGGGGGGCGGTGAGCAGCGACACCGGCGGCTCGCCGGTCTGCGGACGGGCGCCGCCGAAGCTGGCAAAGCGGCCACCGAGATTGCGGAGCACCTTGCCGTTTTCAAGCGCCGTGCGAATCGCTTCTTCCAGCGAGAGCTCCCAGATCTGGTCAAAGTTGGGATTCGAGAGCGTGAGTGGCTCGACCGTGCCGGCCGCCTCTTCCAGCGGCTTCTGGTCGCTGTCGGGATACTCGAGCTTCTGGATCGCTCCCACGTAGTGCGAGAGGTCGCCATCCTCGAAAAAATAAAAGGGCTGCCGCGGAGCACAGCCGCTCGCCAGGAGCGTGAGGCTCGTGAGGGCTACCCATAGGATGCGGAGCGAACGTGGCACGGGGGAGGCGATCTCGCGGTGTCAGTGGTGGCCGTCGGTGTTCAAATAACCGCCGCTGCGCCCAAGGGGCTTTCGAGTCGCAGGGGCGACGAAGCCCGACGCAGTGCCCCCCGACGCTGCATCTGCCTCGCGTGCACTAGGGCGCAGCGACGGCTCCCCTGCTATCGACCGCACCTGCCCGCAAACTTGGAAGAACCGTCAAAGTCATCCCCGCCGGTGGTGGCCTGGGAAAGCCGGGGCGGCGGCGAGTGTCACTCTGCTGAGGCTGGGCAGTGTGGCCAGCCCGGCGAGCACCGCTCCTGCCGCGTGCCGTCGGTCTCTTCCCACACAAACCGAGCCGAGGCACCGGTCGTGGCCGCCACCAGCCGCAAGCCGGCAGTGGCTCCGAGCACGCTCGCTGCCGTGGCGAGGGCATCGGCGGTCGTGCAATCCCGGGCGATCACCGTGACGGCTGCGGGCCCCTTCACACCGAGGCCGGTGCGGGGATCGACAATGTGGCTGTAGCGGATGCCATCGATTGTGACCGACTGAAAGGCATCGCCCGAGGTCGTGACCGCGGCATCTCGCAGGAGTAGTTCGCCGGCTGGGTCGGTGGTTTTCCCGAGGGCGGCGACGGCCACTCGCCAGCCGTCACGATCGGGTGGCGTGCCGATCACCGCGATGTCGCCTGAGGCGTCGACCATTCCCGACGCGATGCCCCGCTCCCGCAGTGTCGCCACGGCGCGGTCGATGGCTACGCCCATGCCGATGCCGCCGAGGTCGAGCCGCATCCCCCACTCGGCAAGTTCCACAGCCCTGGCGTGGGGATGAAGCTTCAGGTTGTCGGGGCCCACGGCGGCCAGGGCGGCGGCGAGCTTTTCCGGTCGCGGCATCACTCCCGACCGCCGCGCCTGCCGCCAGAGCTTTGTAAGCGGGCCGACCGTCGGATCGAAGGCCCCACCGCTGGCGTCTCTCCAGGCGACGGCCCGGTGGAGCACCTGCCAGAGGTCGT
>JAYQOK010000079.1:1526-12031 GCA_038144795.1 Candidatus Kuenenia sp.
GCACCGGATCGCGGGTGGGAGCCTGGGCCGACAGCCGCGAAAGTTCACTCTCGGGATCGTAGTCGGAAACGATCATTTCTAGACGGGCGATCTCGTCGTGGGCGGCGCCGACGGCCAAGAGGCCCTGATGGTGGTCTTTCGCATAGACCGTGATCGTCCAGGCCACGCCCATGTGTCGCCCTGTCTCCTGCACGCGGCAGAGGGCGGGGGCGGCTTCGGTAGCAAGCACTGGGGGCGATGTGATGAGCGCAGCCAGCCAGCAGACGGTCAGGTAGAATCGGGATCGCATGAGCACTTCTAATGCACCACCGGCCGTGGCGATCGAATTCGATTGTACTCCGCTCCGCAGTGTACCCCGGCTCGACATTCCACTCGATGCGTCGCCCGGCTATCGCGCCCGGCTCGAGCGGTTTCAGCAGGCGATTGCCCGGCATGGGACGCGGAATACCTATTACATCACCAAAGCCGCCTGTACGTTTCGGCTGACCAACGATTCCGATTCCGGCTGGGTGCGATTTGCGGTGGAAGGCACGGTGATCACCGATGATACCGATGCCAAGACGGTAGGCAGCGATCTCGACATCCGGCTCGACACCGAGACCTGCGACTGGCTGACTCAGCCGGCCGTGGAGTGGCTGGCGCTCTCGGCGAAGCACGCGGTGGAGGTGGAGTTTGATCGCTACATCGCCGCGGGCGATCTCTCGCGGGCGCTTGAGCGGCTGGCCAAGGAGCAGGCCGACAGCGATGCCGCCGGGGGATTTTTAGGGATGAATTTGTGAGTTGAAGGACAGGCTTCAGCCGGGCCTCCTCACCGCGACTTGATTTCGAGCAGCACGCTCTCGTTGTCGCTGCCGGGAAGCGGCCAGGCGGCCAGCCGGCGGATGCGAACCTTCTTCACGAATCCGTGATGGCGGGCCTCCCCCTTCTCCTCCTCCCACCGCGGGCCTTTGATCACGAGCAGCCGCCCGTAGGTGTGGCAGACCGGCTCGAACCATCCAAGGAGCTTCACCAGCGGGGCCACCGCCCGAATGACGAGCGTGTCGAACACGCCCGGCCGCTTTGCGACCACCGCCTGACCGGCCGCCTCGTGCACTGGCAGTGGCAGCCCGATCTCTTCGCTGATCGCCCGCACGGCCCTCGCCTTCTTGCCGACGCTGTCGCAGAGCTCCAGATGCAGATCGGGCCGCAGGATCGCCAGCACGATGCCTGGCACGCCGCCGCCGGTGCCGACATCGAGCACCCGTTCCCCCGCGGCCAGATGCGGCGCGACGGCCACCACATCGGCCACGTCACGGGCCACGAACGTGGCGGCGTCGGTATGCCGCGTGAGGTTGAGTTTGTCGTTCCAAGCCCACAGCCGTTCGGCGTAGGCGGCCAGCTGAGGCAGGGCGTCGGGGCCGACGGCGAGCCCGAGGCGGTCGCATTCAGTGGCAATGGTCGCGGTGAGGCTCGAGGTCACTTGATGAACAGCATCTCGCGGTAGGTGGGAAGCGGCCACAGGTCATCGGGCAGGATCGCCTCGATCTGATCAGCCGTCTCGCGGAGCGACACCAGCGCCGGGATCACCGCGTCATGGGAGTGGCGGGCCTCCACGGCCACATCGCCACCGGCATGATGCTCGGCCACGGCCTCGAGTGCCTCAATCCTCTGCTCCAGGTCACCCACCAGATGGGTCAGCTTTTCCAGCGTGCCCATGTGTACCTCGCGACCGAGCGACTTGAGTTTGGAGGCCGTGTCGACCAGTTCGCCCTGATACCGGTAGCCGGCCGGCAGGATCATCGTCTTGGCGATCTGCAGGGCCGAGTTGGCCTCGGTGTGGATGTCTTTGCAATACCGCTCCATGTAGATCTCATAGCGGCTGCGGACCTCCCGCTCTGAGAGCACACCGTAGGTGCCAAACAACGCGATCGTCTTCGGGTCGAGGAGCACGCCGAGGGCTTCCGGCGACGATCGCAGGTTGGGCAGACCACGGCGACGGGCCTCGTTGTGCCACTCCTGCGAGTAGCCATTGCCGTTGAAGATCACCGCCTTGTGATCGGTGATGATCCGCTGCAAGAGCGTCGCCACCGCGCCGGGCAGCCGGGCGGGATCACCGCCGGTCGCCTTCTCCAGTTCGGTCGCCACGAAGTCGAGACTCTCAGCCACGATGGTATTGAGGGCCACGAGCGGCCCGGCAATCGACTGGCTCGAACCGACCGCCCGAAACTCGAACTTGTTGCCCGTGAAGGCGAATGGGCTCGTGCGGTTGCGGTCGCCGGCGTGCTTGGGCAGCGCGGGGAGCGTGTCGACGCCGACGGTGAGCGTGCCGAGCGCCTTTGAGCCGGTCAGCTTGCCTTGCTCGATCTGCTCAAAGACATCGGTGAGCTGGTCGCCGAGGAAGATCGAGATGATCGCCGGTGGGGCCTCGTTGGCCCCGAGCCGATGGTCGTTAGCACTGGAAGCGACGACCGCCCGCAGCAGATCGCCATGGCGATGCACGCCGCGGATGACCGCCGCGCAGAAGACCAGAAACTGCATGTTGTCGTGCGGTGTGTCGCCCGGGTCGAGAAGGTTGCCGAGCCGGCAGCCGAGCGACCAGTTCACATGTTTGCCGGAGCCATTGATGCCGGCGAACGGCTTTTCATGGAGCAGGCAGGCCATGCCATACTTCGTCGCCACGCGGGTGAGCATCTGCATGATCGACTGCTGATGATCGGTGGCGATGTTGGCGTTTTCGTAGAGAGGCGCGATCTCGTACTGGCTGGGGGCCACCTCGTTGTGCCGGGTCTTCACCGGCACGCCGAGCTTGAAGAGCTCCCGCTCCGTCTCCAGCATGCAGGCCAGCACCCGCTCGGGGATCGCCCCGAAATATTGATCTTCAAACTCCTGTCCTTTCGGCGGCTTGGCTCCGAAGAGGGTGCGGCCGGTCATCACAAGGTCGGGCCGCGCGAAGTAGAAGTTGCGATCAATAAGGAAGTATTCCTGCTCCGGGCCGGCCGAGGCGGTCACCTGCCCGACATCCTTGTGGCCGAAGAGGGCGAGCACACGGCGGGCCTGTTTGTCGACCGCCTGCATGCTCCGCAGCAGCGGCGTCTTCTTGTCGAGCGCCTCGCCCGTCCACGAGCAGTACGCGGTGGGAATGCAGAGCGTGGTGCCGTTGGGATTGTCAAGCACATACGCGGGGCTGGTCGGATCCCAGGCGGTGTAGCCGCGGGCCTCGAAGGTGGCGCGGAGGCCACCGGAAGGAAAGCTCGAGGCGTCGGGCTCGCCCTGGATCAGTTCCTTGCCTGAGAACTCGGCGATCGCGTCGCCCTCGCCGGTGGGCGTGAGGAAACTGTCGTGCTTCTCGGCCGTAAGGCCGGTAAGCGGATAAAAGACGTGGGCGTAGTGGGTGGCCCCCTTCTCGATCGCCCAGTCTTTCATCGCCAGCGCCACGGCATCGGCGATCGAAGGATCGATCGGCTTGCCCTGCTTGATCGTCGCCTGCAGCACTTTGTAGACCGCCTTGGGGAGGCGGCTTTTCATCTCGGCATCATTGAAGACGTTGGAACCGAAAATCGCGCTGGTGGGCGTTTCCCGGAAATTCCAGGCCGGGCCGGCGGCCCGGTAGGCATTGACGGCGGCAACGGCACTGGTGCGGACGCTGGTCATGGGCTTCCTTCAGAAAGAGGGGTGCCCATTACCTTACCGCACGGGAGATCGGTTGCGA
Source organism: Candidatus Kuenenia sp. (assembly GCA_038144795.1). Taxonomy (GTDB): domain Bacteria; phylum Planctomycetota; class Planctomycetia; order Pirellulales; family UBA1268; genus CACORA01. The sequence goes on from JAYQOK010000079.1 coordinate 5,215, forward strand.
GGTGGGCTGGGCCACGGTGCGTGGAGCCGACCGATGGGCGGCGGTGATGGCCGCCTGGAGGAAGGGATCGGCGGCGGGTGCGATCCGCTGACCGTCGACTGGCCGGGCGACCGACTGCACGACCAGATCGGGCTCCACGCCGACATTGCTATAGGGCCGACCGTTGGGGGAGAAGAACTTGGCCGTCGTCAGCCGCAGGCCAACGCCCGCCGTGTCGAGCGGGAAGATGCCCTGGATTGAGCCCTTGCCGTAGCTGCGAACTCCGACGATCGTGGCCCGGCTGTGATCTCGCATCGCCCCGGCAAAGATCTCGCTGGAGCTGGCCGAGTCGCCGTCGATCACCAGCACCAACGGCATCCGCCAGGTGCCCGATCGGGTGGCCGAGTAGTTGAAGTCTTCATCGGGGCAGCGGCCGCGGGTGGCCACTACGAGGCCGCGGTCGAGGAACAGATCGGCCACGTCGACGGACGCGGAGAGCAGACCGCCGGGATTGCCGCGGAGGTCGATGACGAGCGACCGCATGCCATTCATGTCGAGCCGCCGCAGGGCGGTCTCCAGATCAGCGGCGGTCGTCTTCTGAAACGAGGTGAGTTTGATGTAGGCCACACCGGTCGCGGGGTCGAGAATTTGCACGTCTTCGATGCTCGGCACGTCGACATGCTCGCGACGAACCGTCATCGCCCGGGCCACTGCACTGCCCCGGGCGACCGCCAGCGTGACGACCGAGCCTTCCGGCCCCTGCAGCAGTTGGGCCGCCTCGTCGACATTCATGCCCCCCAGTGACCGGCCACCGATACCGACCACATGATCGCCGGCCCGCAGCCCCGCCCGCTCGGCGGGGCTGCCGGGAATCACATACACCACCAGCAGGCCGTCGTCGGCCCCCTTGAGCTCCACGCCAAGGCCCACGAAGTTGCCTTCGATCTGGGCGTAGAGATCGTCGAGCTGGCCGGTGGTGAGGAAAGCCGAGTATTCGTCGAGGCCACCGACAGCCGCAGCTGACATTTCCATAATCGTGATTGCCGGCGGAATGCCGAGCGTGGAGTGGGCGATGCGGGCCACCCAGGCGGCGATTGTCTCGGCCTCCACGGGCGTGCCCACGGTGCGGCCGCCGATCACCCGCGACACCTGGTCGCGATAGAGCGTGCGCCGCTCTGGCGTCGCCTGAGCCGCGTAGAGCGAGGCAAAGGCCGGCTCTTCAATGGCCACGTCCATCGCCAGACAGCCCCGCGACACCAGCCCGGCATAGTTGGGCGCGTCGACATGATGCGAGCCGATGCGGCCCAGCACTTCACCGTAAACACGCCGTGCATCAAGCTCCGAGAGGGTGGCGAGCCGATTACGGTAAGCGATCTCGGTGTGGCGGCGGGCGACGTCGCAATGAATCTTGGCGAGGTCGTAGCGATGTTGGAGGTCGGGGGGCAGCGTGCCTTTACGAGCGGCTGGCTCACACATGCTCACCACATCTGACCACCGCCGCTCCTGCACGAGCCGAATCGTGCGGCTGGCGAGATCACTCTGGTGGGATGCCGACGGGGCGACGGCCGGCAGCGGCTGGGGGCTCGACTCCGCGGCGGCGCCGAACGAGGCCGAGGCGGCCAGCAGGATGGCGCACAGTGCCTGAAAAAGTCGGGCAGCCACGAGTCGAAGCGTCGTTGGTGCGGGTTCGACAGTCACAGGAGCGATCCAATCGCGGGTCGCCGCGAATGTCGCGGCCGGCAGCGGTCTCTCCGTCGACCGCCCGCGATTATGGATCACGTTTCCAGGCCGGTCAAAAAAACCTGCCCACCCACCGCGGCGGCGGCCCCGACAATTGGAAGGACTGGAAGAACCCGACCAGTTAGCCCTACCAAGGATCTGGGTAGTGGCCTTTTATCAATGCCTCGTCGAGCGTTTTGATTGGAACAACCATGTCTTGATGCCAGCCGCTACGGGTGGCCTCAATCAAGACATGGCGAAGGCCGTTCACGTGGCTCAAAGCGGGATAGCACGGCCGGTTGACTCCCCGAGGCATCAGTTCGATGACCAGCGTACCCGGCCGGCAATGGATGATGTGACTGAGGCCGGCGCCGTGAGCGGCCATCACAATGGCCGCCTCACGAAATAACTTTACCTGCTGCGCCAGGGGGAGCCCTTCAAGCCGCTGATCTTCAAACCCATGCTGCCGCCGCCATGCCGCAAACGCGTCGGCATTGTGCACGAGGCGCGACCGGCTGCGCTCGATGAAGATCGAACGCGTTGCCGAACCGGGCTCGGCCATACCGAGCCCGGTGGCGAGCGCAGCGGCCAATGGCCGGATCGCCTGCGTGAACTGGAGCAAAGGCACGAGCAGTTCGTCGGCTTCGAGGTGGAGCGTGGCATGCGGTTGGATGACCTGATCGAGCGACACTCCGAGGGCGGTCAGCGACTCGCGTTGCCAGCGTGCATAGCCATCCACCACATACCAGTCGGCTCGCTCGCCACTGCAGAGCAGCGTCCACAGCCGCGGCAGCACTTCGGCTGTCCAGTGGAAAAAATTATGGGACCCAGCGGCATTCAGCACGGCTACGCGGCCCGGGCATTGCCGCACAACGGGAACGAGTCGCTCCCGCCAGGCATTCAGGGCGGCATGTTTCCAGAATCGCGGGTTGAGCCTTCCGAAGGGAAGGTGTCGGCGAAAGCCGTCGGTGTCGCGTGGCGGCCACTCAAACTCCTGCAGGCAGGCGTCTGCCGCGGGTACATGGATCGTGCCCGTGCGGCCGACCACACGGCCCTGGGGGATGACAAGCACTGCCGTTGCAGGCAGGTTACGGGCAGGGAGCGTCTGGGTATGCCAGCCGGAGATGCTCCCGGTATTACTCCAGGCGTCGTAGCGAAACTCGGGGAGCCGGGCGGCTGCATCAACGGTGACGGCACGGGCTGCCGAGGGGAATTCCTTGAGAAGCTCTGAGACGGTGAGCAGCTGCGAAGGCCCCCGCTGCGGTCGGCTGACCGCGAGCAATGTGTCGTTGGCCAAGATGTATTTCCCAACCCGGAATGTCCGCTGCTGGGCAAAGGGGTGATGCATGAGATGATTCAACGCAGGCAGTGCCGGCCGCGGCAAAATATCGTGTCGGGGCTTGTTTGAAGGCCGAATTTCACCCGGAGATCAGTCATCACGCAGGAGGGCATCGCTGTCGCGTACAATACATTAATGGCTGATGCTCCGACGACTCCGGATCCGGTGGGTGGCCTTGCCAATGGCCAGCCCACGCTTGTGCTGCTCGACCGAGTGCGGCAGGGGGATGGCGACGCCGTCAACGGTCTCCTCGAGCGGCACCGCGAGACGATCAAGCGGATAATCGATCGCCGCATGGATCGGGGCGTCCAGCGGCGGGTCGATGCCAGCGATATCGTGCAGGACGTGATGATCGAGGCCAACCGGCGGCTGGGTGATTACCTCGCCAACCCCACGATGCCCTTTCAGCTCTGGCTGCGCCATATGGCCCGCGATCGGCTCAGCGATGCCCATCGCCGCCATCGGGGGGCGGCGACCCGGAGCGTCGATCGCGAGGTGCCGCTGGTGGTGCCCGACTCCGAGGGTGACCAGTCGCAGGCCGACCTTGGCGGGCAGATCACCGACCGCGAGCTCACGCCGGCCGCTGCCGCCACCTGGCATGAACTGGAGCGGCGGTTTGCCGCCGCGGTGGAACTCCTCGAGGAAGGCGACCGGCAGATCGTGCTCCTGCGGCACTTCGAGCATCTTTCCACCGCCGAGGCCGCTGACGTCCTCGGGCTCTCCAAGCCGGCTACCGGGATGCGGTATCTGCGGGCCATGCGGCGGTTACGCGTATTGCTCGATGACGGTTCTGAATCGGGGGGCTGATCGCCGACCTGCCGCCACGATGCTGGCAGGCGCCTATGATGCCAGCCGAGGGTTTTCATGGCTTCCATAACCAGTCGCTCCCGTGCCATCGATGTTGAGCTGTCTTCCGCGCAGGAAGAGCGGCTGGCGGAGTTGCTTGAAGAGCTGTCGGAAGAAAAGGGTGCTGCCGCGCAGGCGCATCTGGAACGGCTCGCTGCCGACCACCCTGACCTAGCGGGCCAACTCCGTGAACTCTTTGCGGCGATGATGGTGACCGACGCGGTCGTCGAACACTCGACTATTTATGAAAACAGCGCTGCCGATGTAGTTTCGCGGCCGGCCCCACCGCCGCGAACCGTCACGGGTGGATTCGTGCCCGGGTCGACGGCTCTGCCCGCCCAGTTTGGCGACTACACGCTGCTGCAAGAGCTCGGCCGCGGCGGCATGGGGATCGTCTATCGGGCGATCCAGAAGAGCCTCGGCCGCACGGTTGCGGTGAAGATGCTCCTGCGGCGGGATCTCGCCAGTTCGGCCGATCTCGCCCGGTTTCGCAGCGAAGCGGCGGCGGCGGCGCGGCTCGATCATCCAGGCATTGTGTCGATCCTCGAAGTAGGCGAGCACGATAGCCTCCCCTTCTATTCGATGCGGTTTATCGAGGGTACGACGCTGGCCCGCCGGCTCGCGGAGGGCAGCATCACGGTTCGGGATGGCGCTCTGCTCCTGGCGAAGGTGGCCGACGCCATCCAGGCTGCCCATGGTCGCGGCGTGCTGCATCGCGACCTGAAGCCCGCCAACATTCTGATCGATGTGGCGGGGGCCCCACACGTCTCCGACTTCGGCCTAGCGAAGCGGCTCGAGGCCGACCAGTCGGTCACCCACACCGGCGCCATCCTCGGCACGCCCTGCTACATGTCACCCGAGCAGGCAGCAGGCAGCCGTGGTGAGATCGGGCCCTCGAGCGACGTCTGGAGCCTGGGGGCGATTCTCTATCAGATGCTCACCGGTCGGCCGCCGTTCCAGGCGTCGAGCCCGATGGACACGCTCCTGGCAGTGCTTGAATCGGATCCGCCGGTGCCGCGGTCGATCGATCGGCAGGTGGATCGCGACCTGGAGATGATCGCGCTCAAGAGTCTGCAGAAGCCGCAGGAACTGCGGTATGACTCGGCCGGGGCCCTGGCGGCCGACCTACGAGCCTTTCTGGCCGGCGAACCAGTGGCGGCCCGCTCTGGCGGCCTGGCCGACGTGGCGGCGCGGCTTTTTCGCGAGACGCACCATGCCGTCGTGCTTGAAAACTGGGGCCTCCTTTGGGTGTGGCACTCAGTGGTGGTGCTCACGCTCTCGGTGATCACCGACGTGCTCGCCTGGCAGCATGTGGAGTCCCGGTGGCCGTATCTTGTGCTCTGGGGGGGCGGGCTTGCCCTCTGGGCGCCGATCTTCTGGGCGCTTCGGCATCGGGCCGGGCCGGTGACGGCGGTCGAGCGGCAGATTGCGCATGTGTGGGGCGGCACGGTGCTGGCAAGTGTGCTGCTCTTCTGGGTGGAGGCATTGCTGGGGCAGCCGGTGCTCAAGCTCTCGCCGGTGCTTGCGCTGTTGGCTGGCCTGGTCTTCTTCGCGAAGGCAGGGATCCTGTCGGGGGCCTTCTATATTCAGGCCGCCATGCTCTTTGTGACGTCGCTGGTGATGTGTGTGATGCCTACCTACCAGCACATCATCTTTGGATTGGTGAGCGCCGCCTGCTTCTTCGTGCCGGGCTACAAGTACTATCGCCAACGGGCGAATGGGTAAACGCAACCCCTCGCGGACCACGCCAGTGACTTCAGAACTTCGTTCTTTGTATGATCCACAACGGAGGTTTGGCAGATGGCGCATGGTGATCGAATACGAGTGAAGCGGCGGCTGGCGGGGCCGCTGTGTTATCGGCATCACGGCATCGATGTGGGTGATGGCACGGTGATCCATGCCCGGCCGGATGACCCGGTGCGGCTCTTCGGTGGCGGCCGTGTGATGCGGACGTCGCTCGAGGAATTCGCCGGCGGTGAGTCAATCGACGTGGTGAACGACCCACCGGCTGCGTTTTCACCGGCGGAGGTCGTGGCCCGCGCGATGCGGCATGTCGATCGGGAGGGCTACTGTCCGGTGATCGACAACTGTGAGCATTTCGCCACCTGGTGTGCTACCGGTGAGCGACGCAGCCGGCAGGTTGATGCGGTGATGGCTGGCGTGAGCCGCGTGGCCACTGCCGCGGCGACGTTTTTGGTGGCCCGCTCAGCCGTGGGCATGGCCGCCCGGGCCGCCCGCGGCCCGCTCGGGGCCGCTGTGACGACCCTCGTCCGCCGCCGGCTGGACTGAGGACGCTAGGCTATGCGGCAAGATCTCCGCGAGCATTTGCCGGTCGTCGATCGCGAAGCCAGGAACCCTTCTCTTCCACCTTTCTTCGACGGCCGACGGTGGCGTTCCCGGAGAAATGCTGCACGATGAAGGCGAGAAAACTCATGAGGGAAATTGCCTTGGTGAGATCTGCCTGCCTGCTGGCCATGCTCACGTGGCAGGTCGAGGCGGCGACCGTTGTGCCAATGACCGATGCCGCGGTGCAGGGCGGCTTATCACCCTACAACTGGGTCACCACAGCCGATGCCGCGAGCACGACCGTGTGTGGGGCGTTTGTTCGTGTCGGTTTCACGGGAACTCGGAACGTAGCTCTGGAAGTCGACACGAGTCGGATCGATCTCCCCGACGCCTCACGATTTCCGATCCTCGCCTGGACGATCAATGGCGGTCCGGAGAAGTCGCATCAACTCAGGACGGGTGAGACATCGATCACGCTCTGCGCCGACGTGGCCGATCCTGACATCGATCTCTTCGTGAAGGGAATGTGCCCTTGGATCAACCGCTATGAGGGAGACCCTCCGCCCAACGCCGTCACGATCACTGGCTTCCGGATCGACGATGGTGGGGAGGCGAGCGTCGTCGCCGAGCAACCGGCGGGTATATGGT
>JAYQOK010000079.1:12041-16164 GCA_038144795.1 Candidatus Kuenenia sp.
CACGGGCTCCCGGAGCGCGGATGGGGGGGTGGCGAGGGGCGTCGCGGAGAAACGGGGGGGTATATGGTTGTCCATCGGTGACTCGATCACATCAGGTGATGCGGCGGCTTACGCCGCGGCCCAGGGGCGTCCACCGAAGGCCGACTGGGCCCGGTCGGACGACGCCCGAGCGAGCTACGCCTGGCTGCTTGCCAAACACTTCGGCTTCCGCGACGCTCGGCTTGCTTATGGCGGCTACAACTGGACTGGTGGCCTCGCGAACGTCCCCACGCTTGTCACACTCATCGACCAAAAAACGAGTACCACGAGCCGACTGGCAGGCGATTCGCTCGAACCGCCGCCTGCCATCGTCTCCGTCAACCTCGGCACCAACGGAAGGCCTGCGGTCGAGGATGTCGCGGCCTCACTCATGGCCCTGCGGAAGCGAGTGGGGCCGCGGGCGACCATGATCGTTATGGTGCCGTTCAACGGCGCTGCGCGGGCCGAGGTGACAGCTGGCTTTGCGGCCTACGAACAGGCCGTGGATGATGGCCGAGCGCAACTCATCGACCTGGGCAGGTTTACATTTGAGACGGCCGACCGCGTTCACCCCACCGCGGCAGGGCACCGGACGATCTTCGAGCACCTCATGCCCAAAATCTCGCCGATTCTCGTGGCGGCAGCGAAGGGGGAAGTGAGCCACCGTCCTGCGAGCAGTCAATCGCCCTAATAAGACCTCCTTGGCAGAGAGGATGTGGCGTTTACACGTCGTAGTCGGTGAGGGAGCCGGGGCTCCACGCGGCGCGGAGGGCGTTGGCAATCGCCACCACGTCGATCGCCTCCTGCACGAGCGCGCCGGCCGCTGGAGGCAGGAGCCCCGCAGCCGCGAAGCCCATGCCGACGACGCTCGCCGCCATCCCGCCGACAGCACTTTGTAGGGCGATCGACCGGAAGCGGCTCCCGATGTGGAGCAGTTCATCGACCCGCTCGAGAGCCGAATCCATTACGACCGCGCCGGAGGCCTCGCTTGTGACGTCGCTCGATGCGCCCATGGCGATGCCCACCGTGGCGGCGGCGAGCGCCGGGGCATCGTTGATGCCATCGCCCACGAAGAGCGTCGGCGCCTGGGCGGTAAGTTCTTCAACGATCTTCAGCTTGCCTTCGGGCTGGATGCCAGCGTGAATCTCGGAGATGCCGACCACGTCGGCCAGCCAGCGGACTTCGCTTTCGCGGTCGCCGGAGACAAGCATCACACGGTCCAGGCCATGCACCGGAGTCAGGTGCTTTACGAACGGCTTGCCATCGGGGCGCGGCGAATCACGAAACCGCAGCATTCCGGCGGGCCCGTCATCGACGAGGATGAGACACTCGAGGCCCCCAGCCGTAGGCGGTAATGCCTCGGCCTGCGCGGGGTCGATCGCCGCAAACTTCTGGCGGCTCGTGATCGATACCTCGCGGACGGTGCCGTTGCCGTGCCGCTGCACACGGCCGGTGAGCCCCTGCCCCGGCTTCTCGGCGAGTTCATCGACCTGTAGGAGGTCGAGCGACCGCTCGGCGGCGGCCTGCACGACGGCTGCGGCAAGCGGATGCTTTGAATAGGTCTCCAGACTCGCGGCGAGCGTGAGCAGTTCATCGGCTGACATGTGCGCCAGCGGCACGACCTCGGTGACGTGGGGCGAACCGTACGTGAGTGTCCCCGTCTTGTCAAAGATCGCAGTGCGGCAGGTGTCGAGCCGTTCGAGGATTGCCGGATCGCGGATCACGATCCCCCGCTTGGCCGCCAGCGATACGGCGCCGATGATCGCTACCGGGATCGCGATCAACAATGGGCAGGGAGTGGCCACGACGAGCACCGCGAGAAACCGGGTCGGGCTGCCGCTCCACCACCAGGCCGCCACGGCGATCGCAACCGCCAGCGGGGTATAGAGCCCACCGAGCATATCACCCAGCCGCCGTAGCCGCGGGCGGCGCTGCTGGCTCGTGGCCAGAACATCCATGATCTTGGCATAGCGGCTGTCGCGTCCGACGTGTTCTGTGCAGATCTCGAGCGCCGCCTGGCCGTTGATCGCCCCGGAGAGGACGGCTGAGCCTGGGGCCTTGGCCATGCGATAGGGCTCACCGGTCAGATAGCTTTCGTCCATCGAGCCGCGGCCAGCGACGACGGTGCCGTCAACCGGGCAGATCTCGTGGGGGAGTACAACGATGATGTCGCCCACCACAATGTCGGTCAGGGCGACATCGATGAGCCCGGCAGCTGTTTTTTTATGGGCGACTGTGGGCATCCGTCGGGCCAGGGCGTGGAGCACGTCGCCGGCTCGGCTCACCGCCCGCGACTCGATCGCCTCGCCGCCGGAGAGCATGAGTACCACCAGCACCCCGGCGAGATACTCGCCCAGGATGATGCTCGTGACAATCGAGATACCGGCCAGCATGTCGGAGCCGAATTCGCCACGAGCGAGATTACGGAGGAGGCCGGCCACCAGTGGTACGCCTCCGACAAAGAGCATCACGACGAGGGGAATGTCGGCGAGCGTAAGCGACCGCCCAGGAAACCAGCGGTCGGGATCGAGTGGGCCGAGAGCAACCGGCTCTCCACCCCGGCTGGAAAGCATGAGCAGCGCCCATGTGGCCAGCGTTCCAAGGACCGCCACGGCAATCGTCTCGTGAAGGGGCAGACCACGGCACCGCCGAAGCGCCAGATCTGATGAGGTGGCCATGCTCTGATCGTATCGGGCCGGGAAACACTTCGGCAACGCATGCTGGGGGGTGTCGATCGGGTATTCTTTTGGAACTTTCCTGCGGTCGTGACTCCGCGGGATTCCAGGACTTTGTCTCCACTTGCCGCCAATGCCCGAAAGCCTCCTCGAATCGTTGGTGTGGCTCGATATCACTTTTTTGGTGACAGCTCTGGCCATTTTTGGCTTGTTGCTCCTGTCGGCTTTCTTCTCGGGATCTGAAACCGCCCTCACCGCAGCCTCCCGCGGTAAGTTGCGGGCCCAGGCAGACAAGGGCTTCCGCCGCGCCGCCACCGCTCTTGCCGTCAAGGAGGATGACGAGCGGATGATCGGGGCCATCTTGCTGGGCAATAATGTTGTCAACATTCTGGCTGCAGCGCTCGCTACCTCCCTGCTGACGAAGATCTTCGGACCGACCGGTGTGGCGCTGGCCACGCTGGTGATGACCGCGCTGGTGCTGGTTTTTGGCGAGGTGTTGCCAAAGACATTGGCGATCACGATTCCCGAGGCTGCGGCCGCACGAGTCGCTCCAGTGATTCGGCTGCTGATGTGGCTCTTCGGCCCCGTGATTTCTCTCGTGCAGTGGCTCGTCGGTGGTGTCCTCTGGCTCTTCGGAGTGCAGACCGACCCTGACCGTCATGTGCTTTCGGTGCACGAGGAAATTGCCGGTGCGATCGCTCTGGGGCACTCCGAAGGAACGATGGAAAAAGAGGACCGCGACCGCCTGTTGGGGGCGCTCGACCTCGCCCACCGAGATGTCTCTGAAATCATGAAACATCGCAGCCAAATCGAGATGGTCGATGCCGACAGGCCACCGACCGAGATCATTGCCCAAGTGCTTGCCAGCCCCCACACTCGACTTCCAGTCTTTCGCGAGAGTGACGAGAACATCCTGGGAGTCATTCACGCCAAAGAACTGCTGCGGGCCATGAACCGTCTGGTGCGAGCCGAGCATGGCGACTGGGCGGCACTTCAGGAACTCGACGTGCTCGAGGTCGCGATGCCTCCCTACTTCATTCCGGAGTCAACGCCACTCGATGAGCAGATGCGTCAGTTTCTTCGCCGCCACACCCACTTCGCCCTGGTGGTGGATGAGTATGGGGCACTCCAGGGACTGATTACGCTCGAAGACATTCTCGAGGAGATCGTAGGAGAGATTACCGATGAACTCGATGTGGGGAATGACGGGGGCATCGAGAAGATCGCGGCCGGAGGCTTCTTGGTGGATGGCTCGCTCGCTATTCGCAGCCTGAATCGGGCTCTCGACTGGCACCTTTCCGACGCACAGGCAAACACCGTTGCCGGTCTTGTGATTCACGAGGCCCAGATGATTCCGGAAGTCGGGGCGGCTTTTCATATTCAGGGCTTCCGATTTGAGGTCGTCGGGAAGGAGGGCAACCGTATCACAC
>JAYQOK010000080.1:0-15944 GCA_038144795.1 Candidatus Kuenenia sp.
TTCCCTAAGGTTATTGCGATTTTCGGAGGCCATTGGGCGCTGCAGCAGCTGCGGCGCCAGATGACCAGCTCGTGCCACCGATTCGCGTCAAGATGACAGCCGCGGCTGATGGGCGACTGGCTGGAATGACGATGAATGGGAGCCCTGTCCGGGACTTTGTGGATCTGCGGAATAAGGTTGTCAGCATCGTGGGTACTGACACCGGGCCGAATTCACTGGCTGAAAACACTGAGGTAGAACTCGATTGCGACTACGGGCTCTCCTACGAAAACGTGGTTCAGGCGATCACGGCGGTGTCGGGAATGGTGCGGGATGGGCAGATCGTCGAGTTGATCAAAAAGATCAAGTTTACGCCGGTGGAGAGCGGGAAGTAGCGCCGTGTGGCGTAGGCTTCAGCCTGCGAATGCAGCCGCGTTTGCCCACGCCGCTCGATTGGCACGGGCAGTCCCTCGTTCCACCACCATATGCTGCCCGCCTGGAGGGCGGATGTGGCGATAGGAGGCATACCGTGTAGCTGTAGCAACGAGCAGGAAAGGAGGACAGGCTTCAGCCTGTGATGGACTTGTCATCGCCGCGGGTGAAACTTTTCGTGGACGCCCTTGAGGCGGCTGGCGTCGACGTGGGTATAGCGTTGGGTGGTGGCGATGCTGGCGTGGCCGAGCATTTCTTGGACATGACGGAGATCGACGCCACCGGAAACCAGATGGGTGGCGAAGCTATGCCGAAGTGTGTGGGGGCCGATATCGGGAGGTACACCGGCTTCCGTGGCGTGGGTTCGCACGATCTCCCAGATCCGCATCCGGGAAAGCCGATTGCCGCGTGAGGAGAGCACGACCCACGGCGGGCTGCCCGCGCGGGCGGCGAAGGCCGGCCGTGTGTCGGCAAGCCAGGTCGACAACGCCGTGACCGCCCGCCGGCCCAGGGGCACCACCCGCTCCTTGTCACCCTTGCCATGGCAGGTGCAAAACTGCTCGCCGAGATGGAGGTCGGAGATCTGCATGGCCGACACTTCTGAGGCGCGGCAGCCGGTGGCGTAGAGGAGTTCAAGCACCGCCCGATCGCGGCTGCCGGTCGGAGTCGTGTCATCGGGGGTGGCCAAGAGCCGATCGACCTGGTCGGGCGTGAGTACGCCCGGAATCGTGTCGTCGCGGCGGCCGGGGGCGAGCAACTCCGCGGGGCTCTCTGTCACAATGCCCTCCAGCTGGAGGAATGCGAAAAAGGTTCGCAGCGTGGCGGCCTGACGAGCGATGCTGGCGCGGGCCAGACCACGGGTACCTAGATGGGCGAGGTAGTCGCCGAGATCGCGGACCGAGAGCCGCGCCGCGGAGCCACGGCCGAGCCATTCGGCGAAGGTCTCCAGATCGCGGCGATAGGCGGCCTGCGTGTTGGTGGAAAGCGCCCGCTCGTGACGGATGTATTCGAGAAAGCGGCGGGTGAGCGCCGCGGTCGATCCCTGCTCCACCGCCCCGGCCACCACACCCTCGGCAAGGATCCGACGCGTCCGTGGCCGGCGTTGCTTGTCGGTGGCCATGCCGCGAGTCTTTCTGGCGAGGGGCGTTACTCCGAATCGTAGCCGAGGTTTGGTGCCAGCCACCGCTCCACATCGGCCACCGGCATTTCCTTGCGGGCTGCGTAGGCCTCGACCTGTTCGCGAGTGAGCCGGTCCACAGCAAAATATCGGCTTTCCGGGTGGGCAAAATACAGCCCACTCACGCTGGCGGCGGGCGTCATGGCACAATTTTCGGTGAGGGCCATGCCGGCTACCTCTTCGGCACCGAGGAGTTGAAAGATCGACCGTTTTTCAGTGTGATCCGGGCAGGCGGGGTATCCCGGGGCAGGCCGGATGCCGCGGTATTCCTCGGCGATGATCTGCTCAGGGCTGAGTTGCTCCTCGCGGCCATACCCCCACTCACACCGCACCTTCGCATGGAGCCACTCGGCGCACGCCTCGGCGAGTCGGTCGGCAATGGCCTTCACCAGAATGGCCGAATAGTCGTCGTGCTCCCGCTCAAAGCGAGCGGCCAGTTCGTCGCAGCCATGCCCTGCTGTACAGGCAAAGGCCCCAACATAGTCCTTGCGGCCGCTTTCTGATGGTGCCACGAAGTCGGCGAGGGCATGAAACGTGTCCTGCCCCTTCCGCTCCCATTGTTGACGGAGCGTATGGAGCCGCATCCGCTCGGTTGATCGCGACTCATCGGTGTAGAGAACGATGTCGTCGCCGGCGGCGTTAGCCGGGAAAAACCCGTAGACCGCCTTGGCCACGAGCGATCCGTCACGAACGATCTTGTCGAGCAGGCGGAGGGCGTCGTCGTGGAGCTTGCGGGCCTCCGTGCCAACGACCGGATCGTCGAAGATCGCCGGATACTTTCCCTTCAGTTCCCATGACAAAAAGAAGGGAGACCAGTCGATGCAGGGAATGAGCGTCGACAATGACACATCATCGAGCTTCCGAACACCGAGGAATTCGGGCGTGTCGATGCGGGCCGTCGCCCAGTCGCAGGTCCAACGTTTTGCCCGTGCCGTCTCATAGGGCACGAGCGTCGTCTCCTGCCGTCGTTTGAAGGTCTCCAGGTCGCGTTGCTGGGCCACCCGGTTGGCGGCGGTAAATTCCGTCTTGGATGCGGGGTTGAGCAGTTTTTCGACGACCCCTGCTGCCCGTGAGGCATCGAGCACATGGACGACATCACCCGAATATTTCGGAGCGATCTTCACCGCCGTGTGGCGAGCCGAAGTGGTGGCACCTCCGATCAGGAGCGGCACGGCAAACTTCTCATGCTCAAACTCCTGGGCCACCTGCACCATCTCGTCGAGGCTGGGCGTGATCAGGCCGCTCAGACCGACGACATCAGCTTGGCAGGCCCGCGCCTCATCGATGATCTTGGCACACGGCACCATCACCCCGAGATCGATCACCTCGTAGCCATTGCAGCCGAGCACGACCCCCACGATGTTTTTGCCGATGTCGTGAACATCTCCCTTGACCGTCGCCAGCAGCACACGGCCGCGGTTGGTCTGCTCGCTGCCCTGGGCCTTTCGTTCTTCTTCCATGTAGGGAAGCAGGTGGTTCACGGCCCGCTTCATGACCCGGGCGCTCTTCACCACCTGGGGGAGGAACATCTTGCCCTCGCCAAACAGGTCGCCCACCGTCTGCATGCCCCGCATCAGTGGCCCCTCGATGATCTCGAGGCTGGTGGCGTACTGCGTTCGGGCCTCCTCCACATCTTCTTCGACATGGTCGACGAGGCCCTTGATGAGGGCATGGGCGAGCCGCCCCTCCACGTCGAGACTCCGCCAGGCATCGGCCTTGGCAGGGTCGGCACCGCCGCGGCTTTTGACCGTTTCGGCAAACTCGATCAGCCGGTCGGTGGCGTCCGGGCGACGGTCGAAGAGCACGTCTTCGATCCGCGTGAGCAATTCGGGCTCGATCTCCTCGTAGACCGCAAGCTGGCCGGCATTGACGATGCCCATGTCCATGCCGGCCCGGATGGCGTGGTAGAGGAAGGCGGCATGCATCGCCTCGCGGACGGCATCGTTGCCGCGAAACGAAAACGAGATGTTGCTCACACCCCCCGACACCTTCACCAGCGGCATCGCCTGCTTGATCTGCCGCGTGGCCTCGATGAAGTTGATCGCGTAGCGATTGTGCTCCTCCATCCCGGTGGCGACGGTGAGGATGTTGGGATCGAAGATGATGTCTTCGGCGGGGAACCCGGCCTCCTCGGTGAGCAGCCGGTAGGCCCGCTGGCAGATCGACACCCGGCGGTCAATATCGGTGGCCTGCCCCTCCTCGTCGAATGCCATCACGACGGCGGCGGCGCCGTAGCGGCGGATCGTGCGGGCCTGCCGCAGGAATGTCTCTTCCCCTTCCTTGAGGCTGATCGAGTTGACGATCCCCTTGCCCTGGAGGCATTTGAGCCCCGCCTCGAGCACCTCCCAGCGAGAACTGTCGATCATCACCGGCACCCGCGAGACATCGGGCTCGCTGGAGAGGAGCGTGAGAAACTTGGTCATCACGGCGGGGCCGTCGAGCATCCCCTCATCGACGTTGACGTCGATGATATTGGCCCCGTTTTCGACCTGCTGGCGGGCGACGCTGACAGCCTCCTCGTATCGCTCCTCCTTGATGAGTCGGGCGAAGGCGCGGGAGCCGGTAACGTTGGTCCGTTCACCGACTACCGTGAAGCTCGTTTCGGGACGAATCTCGAGCAGTTCGAGGCCCGAATACCGGGAGCGTTGTGGCGGGGTAGCGGGCTTCCGCGGTGGATAGGGAGCGACGGCCTCGGCGATCGCCTTGATGTGGGCCGGGGTCGTGCCGCAGCAGCCACCGATGATGTTCAGCCAGCCCTCGCGGGCAAACTCGCCCAGCACCGCGGCCATCATCTCCGGTGTTTCGTCGAACCCGCCGAGCGCATTGGGCATGCCGGCGTTGGGATAGCAACTCACCAGTCGGGGGGCGATCCGGGAGAGGTCGGCCAGATGGGTCCGGAGCTTTTCCGGCCCGAGCGCGCAGTTGATGCCAACGCTCAGCAGGTCGACATGCGAGAGGCTCTCCCAGCAGGCCTCCACCGTTTGGGCGGACAGGGTGCGGCCCCCTTCGAATACCGTAAAAGAGGCCATCACCGGCACGCGACGTCCCGTCTCGATGAACACCTGCTCGATGGCGAACAGGCAACTCTTGAGCACGAGGGTGTCGAAGGCGGTTTCTGCGAGGAGCAGATCGACGCCACCCTCCAGCAGGGCCTCGACCTGCTCGCGGTAGCAGGCGACCATCTCGTCGAAGGTGACGTCGCGGTGGCCCGGGTCGGCGACGTTGCCGGCGATCGAGAGCTGTTTGTTGGTGGGGCCGATCGAGCCGGCCACGAACCGGGGCCGATCGGGGGTGCGGGCCTCGACGGCGGCGGCCGCCTCACGGGCTAACTGGGCCGCAACCAGATTGATCTCCCGCGTGCGGTTGGCGAGGCCAAAGTCGCCCAGGGCGACACGGGTAGCGCCAAAGGTGTTGGTCTCGACGATATCCGACCCTGCCTCGAGGTACGCGGCGTGAATGCCCCGGATCGCGTCTCCCTGTGTCAGCACGAGGACGTCGATGCAGTTTTTCAGATCCTTGGGGTGATCGCGAAACAACTCTCCGCGAAAGCCCTGCTCATCGAGGGCGAGCGCATGGACCATCGTGCCCATGGCGCCGTCCAGAATGGCGATCCGTTTGGAGAGGAGGGAGTGGAGGAGATCGGATCGCGAGGCGGAAGGGGAACTCGGCATCAGGCGTCGTGCCAGCAGCGGGCAGTCAGAAGGGGGATCAGGAACACTCAAACCGGGTAATTTCCAGCAATCATAGGCACTGAGGGGGTTCGGGAATACTGCAAAAGCGTCGTGACCGACCAGGGAGCCCCGCTGGCGGGGTGCGGTGCCTGCGGTCGCCTGAAGCGAGCGATGGGCTCAAGCGCGAAGGGTCAGGGGGACGATCGAAGACATCACGGAGGTTGTTGTGGACGTCATTGCCAGTTTTCCTGCCCGACCGGACAGTGCCCCGCCGGAGCCCCCTGCTCCGCCCAAACAGGCTGAGCCGATGCGGACGTCGCGAGGCCCCAAGCGGCCGGTGAAACCAACGCGGCAGCCTCCAACCCGGCGGCGGGACGGCGACACAGGGTTGATCTTTCCGACCCGGTCGGTCGTGGCCCTGGCCGTGGTTGCGGCCGGCATCTGGGGGCTTGCCCTCCGCAACGAACTCATCCGCCGCGGAACTGCCCCGGTGGAGATCGCCGAGACCGAAACTCGAGCAACCCATCGGCTGGCCAGCGAGCCAGCCACGCAGCAGGCGACAGACGCGAGGATCGCCCAATGACTGATCACACCACCCTGACCCCCGATCCCGTGCTCTCGAGTTCGCCGGACGATATGGTCGATGCCGTGTTCCTGCGTC
This sequence comes from Candidatus Kuenenia sp., assembly GCA_038144795.1. GTDB lineage: Bacteria > Planctomycetota > Planctomycetia > Pirellulales > UBA1268 > CACORA01. Next base: position 5,921 of record JAYQOK010000080.1, read on the forward strand.
GGCTCCATCCGGAGCCAGCGACCGTTGCTGAGACTTCGACAACTGCCGAGATCAAGCCCGAAGCCACCCGAGCCGAGAAGCCTGCCGTTGCCGCACCAGTTTCGATCCCACCGCGGAGCGATACGATCGACGTCGATGAGTCAGTCGTGGAATGGCTTCTGGAAAAAGTGCCGCAACAGTGGGCTGCACTGGCAACGAGCGTTGAGCAGGCGGCTGCCGATGGCCGGCGGGTGATTGCCATAGCCGGAGGTGGTCGAGGCGAGGGGCGGACGACGCTTGTCGCGGGATTGGCCGCTACGCTCACGGCCCGCGGATCACGGGTCGTTGTGGTCGCCGGGCCATTTTCGGAGGCCGACCAAATGCTTCTCGAAAGTGAACCAGACCGATCACTGGTGATTGTCGATGCCGGAGTCTGGTTTCCGCCGGGGCCGATTCGCCGCGACCGGGTGGCATCGCTTTGCGCAGGCTATGACGCAGCGATTCTCGTGCGACGGGCATCGCAGCCCTCCTCTCCCGCCCGGGCTGATGCGATCGAGCAGGCCGGCTGCCACGTCGTGGGAGAAGTCGTGACCTTCGAGGAGCCTCACCATGCCAGAGCCTGACACGCATACGCCGCATCCACCGCGACAACTACTTGCCGTGCAGGAAGCGGCCGTGGCCAAGCTCGCGTATGTGGCTGAACAGCCGGGTGCGGCAGCCGTGCTCTGCGGTCCGCCGGGCAGCGGCAAGTCGCTGGTTTTGGAGGCTGCTGCCCGGACGCTCGAATCCGCAGGCCGAGCCTGCCGAATTGTTTCTTGGCGATCGTTGCGAGAAGCGGCTCTTGGCGACTGCCCCGATGTGCTCTTGGTCGACGCGGTGGACGATGCTGCTGACGGCGAATTGGCCACATTGCTCAACCATTGCTGGGCAGCCAACCCTCAGACGCGGATCATTCTGGCGGGAGCAGGTCGGCTGCTTACGCTCATTGCCCGCGATGCACGTCTGGAGCGATGCATGGGTCTGCGGGCCGTGCTCACACCCTGCTCCCGCGGCGAAACGCAGCGGCTAGTGGCCGATCGGCTCGCCACGAGCCAGGATCCGGGAGGCGAGGTGACGACGGTTGCCGCAGTTGCCGATACAATTCATGAGATCACGGGGGGGATTCCGGCCGATGTCGAGCGGCTGGCCAGCCTCGCCGCCCTGATCGCCGCTGATCGCTCGACCACCAGGCTCACTCCCGAGGTGATCGAACGGGTACATGGCCGATTGATGGTCACGGCGGCATGAGCGGGTCGCGAGTGGTCCGCGGGCGGTCGGGAGCGAAAGCGGCTAGATCAATCGTGGGCTCCTTCCCAGTGATCAGATCGGCGATCAGCACAGCCGTGCCAGTCGATTGGTGAAGCCCGGCACGAAAGTGGCCGGCTGCCACGAATCCGTTGCGGCAGCCCGGCAGCCGGCCGATCGAAGGCAGGCCGTCACTGCTGCCGGGCCGCAGGCCGGCCCAGACCTGCTCGAGGCTGGCGGCTGAGATATCGCCGAGGAGGGTTGTGGCCACCTCCCGCAGCCGGTCGATCGCGGCGGCTGTCGTGGAGCCGTCGAATCCGGCATCTTCCAGTGTCGACCCCACAAGGAGCCGGCCGTCGGGCCTCGGCAGGAGGTAGTTGACGCCCATGTTGATGACCCGCGTGAGGATGGGCCGCGGAAACCGCAAGAGTGCGATCTGTCCGCGAACGGGCTTCGTTTCGAGTGCGAGATCAAGCTGCGCGGCGAGGCCGCCCGACCAGGCGCCGGCGGCGAGGCAGTAGGCGTCGGCCTGAACCGTCTCCCGGTTGCCAGCAGTTGTTGTCACCTCAATGCCGTTGATTTGGCCATCGGTCACCCGTATGGCCGTGACATCGCTGCCATCCATGATGGCCACGCCACGGTTTTCACACGACCGCCGGACCGCCTCCAGATGTCGCGGTGTGCGAATTTGCGTCTCCTCGGGCAGGTAGATTCCCCCCACGATCACCCCCCGCCGCACCGCATCGGCGAGCCCTGGCTCGACCTCCATCACGCCGGCGGCAGTGAGCAGTTCGCAGCGGGCGTTGCGATCCCGCCAGGAGGCACCGATCGCGTCGAGGGCGGTCAGGCGGGCGGTATCGCCGGCGATATGCAGGCCACCGCAAGTCACTAATCCGTTATCGATGCCGGTCTCATCGAGCAGGTCGGGTGCCCAGAGGCGGTGCAGTTCGTCACTCCATCCGGTGAGGGTTTCGCCGGGTGTCTCGCCGGCGTGGCGTGGAGCAGGCGGAAAGATGCCGGCCGCGGCCCATGACGAGGTGCTGCGGTCTTGATCACGGGCCACCACCCGCACCGTCGCACCCCGACCAGCCAGTTCGCGGGCGATCGACAGGCCGACGATTCCGCCACCGATGATGCAGCAGTCGGGCATGGGCCGAGACACAGGCACAGGGCTCTTCACGCGTTGGTTGGGATCGTGGCGGAATCAGCCACGTTGACCCACACATGCACGTGCGGCGCGCCGCGGAAATGCCAGACAAACGACGGCCCTTCGAGCCGCCAATTATCCCAGACGCCGTCGTTACCCAGATCACCCTGGCGGTAGAACACCAGCCGACAGGCATCGAGCCCTCCTTGGGCGGCAAGGCAGGTTCGTGTCTCGTCCTGATCGGCGGTGCGGAACGGTTCCAAGAGAATCGCCAAAACTTTTTCCAATTCTACCCGTTGGTCAGGCGACAATTCCGAAACGGGGATGCCGGGAGCATCGACTCCCTTCCCGCTCGCGGCAACACCTCGGAAGGCGATCGCATTTTCCCGCGGCATGCGGTCGACCAAGGCGAGTTTTCGCTGGCGTCCATCGAGCATCGCAAACACATTATTGGCGGCGACAGCCTGAGGCCAGAAAACGTTGCCCGGGTGCCCCGGCCCCTCATTGAAGCCGCCGGCATCGTGGCCGTAAAAGATCGGCCCGCCGAAGGCGACATGTTCGGCGGCGTCGCCGTCGCAGCGGAGCGTCATGTGGCGGCCGGTGAGCAGAAACTGGAAACGGCCCGAGCCGGGCTCACCGATGAGCGCGATCGATTGCGAGTGGCCGAAACCGCCGGCGTCGTCCTCGAGCTGCTTGTCGAAGCGGGCATGCCACTCCGGCTGGGTAAGTTGCTCGAAGATGTCGCGGACCATTCGCTGCTGGTCGGCCGAGTAGAAGTCGCTGGCGATGTCGGGCTCTGACGCCTGCCAGTTGTTGGCAATTCGCGTTCGCAGCAGACCATATTTTGGGTGTATGTAATCCCAAGGAACACAGATCTGTCGCCGCTGCTCCGGTGAGAGCGAGGCATACAGTAGCCCGGCAAGTGTTTCAGCCGACCGTGCCGGAGCCTCCTCTGCGATTGCCGGCAGCGCCGCGGGCGCCGCGGCCAGACCCCCAGCGGCGGCCGCCGAGTGGGCAAGAAACTTTCGCCGCGAGAGCCCCATGGCCTCGCGCGGATTATTCGAAGTGGTCATCAGGCAATTCTCCTGAGCTGCGGCGGATGGGAAGCATGTCGGAGCAGCGTACCGACGGTCCCCTAATCCTAAGACAGGGCTTCCGAAGATTCCAATCTAACCGCTTGTGTCAGGTTCCCACTCGGGCTGAACGTGATTGGCACTGTGGGCAGAAGAACGTTGACCGCTGGGCCTGTATGATGCGGCGAATCGCTGTCTCGCACGTTCGGCAGGGCTTGCCGGCTCGACCGTAGACGCGATGCCGGCGCTGGAACTGGCCGAGGCGACTGGTGGGCGTCTGATAAAGCTCGTCTCCGATCGACGAGCCTTTCAGTCGAACGGCTTCAGTGAGGAGCGTCCGAGTCACTCGTGCGAGCGGCTCCCACACTCGCCGCGGCAGCCGACGGCAGACCGTCCGTGGGTCGATGCCAACGCGATGCAGGATTTCGGCCGCGTATATATTACCGATGCCGGCTACCGCGCGCTGGTCCAAGAGTGCGACCTTGATCGCCCGTCGGGAATCCGCGAGGCTGCGCTGGAGGTCGTCGCCTGTGACGACGAGCCCATCGGGACCGAGTACGGATGGCCCGCAGGCCCGATCGAGGCCGCGGGCATCGACCAGCCGCACCGTGCCGAGCCCGCGCTGATCCCAAAACATGAGTGACTGCGGAGAACGCTTTCCGGCCGGCTGCAGATGCATCACGAGCCGCACATGATCGACTGTCGGCGGGGGCGTCACGAGCATGAGGCCCGTCATTCGCGGCTCGATCACCAGCCACCATCGACCGGTCAGAAGGTCGATTTCGAGGGCCAGCCGCTTTCCAAACCGTTCGACCGCCGTAAGCTGGCCGCCGCGGATCGTGGCCGCGATCCGAGCCGGCGTGGGCGTCGTGCTGATCGGTCGCTTCGGGCCCCGAGGGAACTCGGCATCGGTAATCCGGCTTCCCACCAGGTGCAGGATTCCGCGACGCATCGTCTCGACTTCGGGGAGTTCGGGCATCGGGAAGGATCGCTCGTAGGGCGGGAGAAGTGTTTGTGATGGTAGCTGCGGGCACGGAGGCTACAATCGAACAAGACCGCCAACATGCGGCCTCAGCTCCCTCAGGCATCTTCAATGGCAACCGTGGCAACCGCTTCCGGATTCGCTCCCCTCTCGGCCGTACCCGATCCGCTGGGCCGCTTCGGGCGGTTTGGTGGACGCTATGTGCCAGAGACGCTCTCAGCGGCCCTCGACCAACTCGAGCAGGCCTATGCGGAGGCGGTGGCCGATCCGGCGTTTCACGCCGAGCTCGACGGGCTCCTGGCGGCGTTTGTCGGTCGCCCCACCCCCCTCCTCTTCGCCCGGCGGCTCACCGCCCTGGCCGGTGGTGCGCAGATCTACTTCAAGCGGGAAGACCTGAGCCACACCGGCGCCCACAAGATCAACAACACGCTTGGCCAGGGCCTGTTGGCGTTGCGGATGGGCAAGCGGCGGATCATTGCTGAGACGGGGGCCGGCCAGCACGGCGTGGCCACGGCTACGGCTTGCGCCCGGTTTGGCCTCGAGTGCGTCGTCTATATGGGAGCGGAAGATGTGCGGCGGCAGGCGCCGAATGTCCGCAACATGCGGTTTATGGGGGCCGAGGTGCGGCCGGTCGAAACCGGCTCCCGCACCCTCCGCGATGCGATCAATGAGGCGATGCGGGATTGGATGGGCTCGGTGGAAACGACCCACTACATTATCGGCTCGGTGGTGGGGCCGCATCCCTTTCCCCGCATCGTGCGGGACTTCCAGTCGGTGATCGGCCGGGAAACCGTCGAGCAGTGCCGCCGCCAGCTCGGCCAGCTCCCCAACACCGTCGTCGCCTGCGTGGGCGGAGGGAGCAATGCGGCGGGAATGTTTTACCCGTTCGTCGACCACGCCGAGGTGCGGCTGGTGGGCGTGGAGGCGGGAGGCCGTTCCGGACAGCCGGGGGACCATGCCGCGAGCCTGAGTTTCGGGAGCCCAGGCATCCTCCACGGCAGCCTCAGCTACGTGCTCCCGGATGACGACGGCCAGACATCGGATGTTCACTCGGTGTCGGCTGGGCTCGACTACCCCGGCGTTGGGCCCGAGCACAGTTATTGGCGGGATGCCGGCCGTGTCAGCTACACGAGCGTCACCGACACCGCTGCCCTTGATGCCTTCGACACGGTCGCCAGGCAGGAAGGAATCCTGCCCGCGTTGGAGACGTCTCACGCCCTCGCCTGGGCGGTCGATGAGGCGGCCCGTCGGCCGGCCGACGAGATCATCGTCGTCTGCCTGTCGGGTCGCGGCGACAAGGATGCCGCCGAGATCGCCCGTCTTCGTGGGCTCACCGCCGCCGGCGAGCAGGCCACCTCCTGAGCATTGCCGCCCCTCCGAACCCGGCCTCTGGCGTCGCCCGCATCGCGGCCCAGTTTGCTGCTAACGCGGCCGCTGGCCGCAAGGCGATCGCCCCCTTTGTCACGGCCGGCGATCCCGATGTCGGGACCACAGTTGAGGTGCTCGCGGCCATCGATCGGGCCGGCGCGACGCTCATCGAACTGGGCGTGCCCTACAGCGATCCGATTGCCGATGGTGCGGTGATCCAGGCCTCGTACGTACGGGCCCTGGCTCAGGGCATGTCGCTCGACAAGCTCTTTGCCATGGTGAAGGATGTGACGGGAAAGATCGCCACCCCGGTGTTGGCCATGGTGAGCTACTCAATCATCTTTCGCCGCGGTATCGATCGGTTTGTGGCGGAGTCGGTAGCCGCTGGGCTGGCGGGATTCGTGGTGCCGGACCTGCCGATCGAGGAATCGGAGGATCTCGGCTCCGCCTGCCAGGCGGCCGGGCTGGCCCTCGTGCGGCTCGTGACACCGACCACGCCGGCCGAGCGGGCCGAGCAGATCGCCCGTCAGTCGACCGGCTTCCTCTACTGCGTGTCGGTGGCTGGCGTGACCGGAGCCCGAACATCGTTGCCTGATGGTCTCGTCGATCGCGTGGCCTGGCTGCGGACGAAGACGGATGTACCGATTCTTGTCGGCTTCGGTATTTCGACGCCGGAGCAGGCACAGGCCGTGGCCGCGGTGGCCGATGGCGTGATCGTGGGATCGGCCCTCGTCCGCTGTCTGGCTGAGGCCGCTCCGCCGCGACGGGCGGACTCAGCAGTCCCGCCGTCGGCCCAGCCGGTCGTCGCGAGCATCGAGGAGCATGTCCGCAAACTCGTGCAGGCTGTCGCACCTGCCGCTGAATGACCCCTTCTTCGCTGGCGTTGCTGCCGCGTCGCGCGGTATAACCCGGGAGTTGAACACCTCAGCACGAGGCTGGCTTCGTTTCCGGGCCGGTCCGGGAGCTTTGCCATGTTCTCAGCCCGCGATCCCTCCGATCTCGATCGCTTCTTTCGTGGCCTCACCGAGCATGCCTTTCATGGGCGGCTCGGCATCGTCGATCCTCCGCTGGTCGATTATGTGGCCGAACTGCTGGTGCGGTTTATCAGACACGATCAGCTGCGGGTGCTGCCGGGCAGCGAGCCGGTCGCCTGCGATGCGGTCTCCCACATGCTGGCGATCGTGCAGCACGAGCCGCCCGAGGTCGCCCGCGACGAGTATCGACACATCGGCGACTACACGCTGTTTTGGAGCGGTGTCTATCCGGAATCGCTCCGTCGCTTTCAGCATCCCTCGCAGCCGGATCACCTGCTCGACTACCGGGAGGCGGGCAAGCAGGCCTATCGACTCGCAGCCGCCCTCGAGCCGGAAGACGCGGTCGAAACGCGGCATGTGCTGGCGCTGCTGAGCGAGGAATACGATTCCTGCATCGTAGGCCTCGGCGAAGTCCGCCGCGCCTGGGGCGAGGCGGCGTGAGTTACTCGTCGGTCTTGATCGCTCCGAAGAGTTGTGCCGGCCATGGCGGATGGAACCCGGCTGCGTTGATTGTGAGGCCGGCTTCGAGGAGCGCATTGAGGAGTTTGCTCAATGGCTGGGTGATCGAATCGTGGCGACAGTCGAGTGTGTCGTCGTCGGTCACCATGGCATCCACCCCGAGCCGCCGGAGCACGGCCGCGGCCGTTGCGGCGGTAGCCGGGCAAGTGATCCGACGGCTCCACGTGCGGTTATGTTCGAACGCCGATGGCATGGCCGGGCCATGGGCGACGAGCCGGCCGGATGAGAGCACCGCGAGATGCGTGAAGCAGGCAGGTACAGCGGCATCGTCGATCGCAGCCACGACGATCCGGCCGCCGAGGTGCATGTCAGCGATCAGTTGCTCTAGGTCTCGCTTCTCGCGCGGATCGAGCCCCGTGAACGGAGCATCGAGAAGCAATACCTGCGGATCATGGAGCAGCCCCCGGGCCACCAGAAGCCGCTGGGCCTGGCCGGCTGGCAGGTGGTTAACGGGGGCGTTTGGCTCGTCGATTCCTGCGAGGGCCAGTGCTTTGCTCACCGCCATCCGCAGCGGCTTGCCCCGCAGGCCTGCCTCCACGGCGAAGAGTTCCAGAAATTCGTCGGCCCGAGCCTGCGGCCAGGCGGTGATCCCTGTCGGCACGTAGCCCATGCGCTGCCGCGCGGCTACCGGATCGGTTCGAACAGAGTGGCCATCGATGCGGATATCACCGGCATGCACGGGAAGGGCCGTGGCGAGGCAGGCGAGGAGCGACGACTTTCCCGCTCCTGTCGGCCCGATCACGGCGACGGCCTGCCCTGGTGGCACTGCGAGCGACAGGTCATGGAGCACGGTGCGTTGGCCACGCTGGAGCGTGGCCTGATCGATGACGATGCCATGCTCAGAGAGGCTCATGGCGCGAGGCGAGCCGATGTCATCGCGATGGCGACAAGCATCCCCTTGGCCTTGTTGACGGTTTCCTCGAATTCATTCTCCGGCACGCTGTCGGCCACGATGCCGGCCCCCGACTGCACGTAGGCCTTGCCCCCCGTCACCACCACGGTGCGGAGCGCGATGCAGGTATCCATGGCGCCGCCGAAATCGATGTAGCCGATGGCGCCGGCATAGGGGCCGCGGCGTTGCGGCTCGAATTCATCGATGATCTCCATGGCCCGGATTTTTGGGGCGCCCGAGACGGTGCCGGCTGGCAGGCAGGCCCGCAGGGCGTCGAAGGCCGTCTGGCCGGCGGCCAGCCTCCCGGTGACGTTGCTCGTGATGTGCATCACGTGGCTGTAGCGTTCGATCGCCATCACGTCGCTGAGCACGACCGATCCGATCGTGGCCACGCGGCCAACGTCGTTGCGGCCGAGGTCGATCAGCATCACATGCTCGGCCCGCTCCTTGGGGTCGGCCAGCAGACCTGCGGCGAGGGCGGCGTCTTCCTCCGGCGTCGTCCCCCGCGGCCGCGTACCGGCCAGCGGCCTCACCGTGATTGTGTCATCGACCACCCGCACCATGATCTCTGGGGAACTGCCGACGAGTGTGCTCTCGGGGGTGCGGAGATAGAACATGAAAGGGCTGGGATTTACGACCCGCAGCGTCCGGTAGAGTTCCAGCGCCGGAAGGTCGAAGGGCACCTCGAGGCGTCGGCTGAGCACCACCTGAAAAATGTCGCCGGCGCGAATGTATTCGATCGCCTTGTCGACCGCCGCCAGAAACTTCTCGTGCGGGAAGGTGGATCGCGTTGTTGCTTCGAGAAAGTCAGCCGGGAGGCTACGGGGGCCGATGTCGGCCGCCGGTGGCCAAGCGTCGGGGTGGAAGAGATCGGCAATCGTGGCATCGATCCGTTTGCAGGCGGCGTGGTAGGCCGCCACCACGGCGGCCGGAGTGTCATCGTTGATGCGGGCCAGCACGACGACGTCGAGCGACTTCGTGACGTTGTCGAAAACAATGAGTCGATCGTAGAAAGCGAAGCTCAGGTCGGGCAGATGCAGGTCGTCGGGCGGTGGGTTGGGCAGCCGTTCGACATAGCGGACCGCGTCATAGGCGGCATAGCCGACCACCCCGCTGGTGAACGGTGGCAGTTCCGGAAGACGGGCCGGCCGAAAGGGCGCCATGCGGCGCTCCAGTTCACCAAGCGGGTCGTCCGATTCAAGTGTCTCGGAATCGCCGTCGCACGACACAATCGTAACCGTCGTGCCCCGGGCCTCCAGTCGCATGAAGGGATCAGCACCAAGAAAGCTGTAGCGGCCCACCTTTTCCCCCCCCACCACGCTCTCGAACAGGCAGCCACAGGCCCCGGAATCGATGCGGGCAAAGGCCGACAAGGGGGTAAGGCCGTCGGCAAACAGCCGGCGGTAGACGGGCACCAGGCGATGGCGGCGGGCCAAGTCGGAAAAGCGGTCAAGATCAGGGGCGTGTGGCATGGTGAACGAGGATAACACCGCCCTGCCCCGACCCGCTATGATTCCCATCAGAGCCCGAGCGATGACCACGTCTTCCTGATGCCGAGTGACGTTCCGATGCCATTTCCGATGTTTTCCACATGAAGTGCCAACACTGCGATCGACAGGCTGTCTTCCACATTACCGAACTCGAAACGGGCGAGGTGCGGGAAGTGCACCTCTGCGAAGCACATGCCCGGACCTCCCTCAATCAATCGGAGGCAGCCGCCGCACCGCCGTTGGGCACGCCGGGCGG
>JAYQOK010000081.1:0-15823 GCA_038144795.1 Candidatus Kuenenia sp.
GCGTAAGGCGAAGCAATTTTTGAAAACACGTGTGGCCAGAACGGAAACGGTCTGGCCACGCCTCTTTGAGGGCCTCGCTGGTTTCTCCACCCGAAACGCTACAATGTCCGTGGAGGTTCAAGTTCCATGGCTGTGGCAGGGTTTCCGTTGGGCAGGGTCGATACGGCGATGACGCCGCAGGAGCGGTTTGAGGAGTTCCTGCAGGCCCGCGGCAAGCGGATCACTCGTCAGCGGCAGGTAATCGTCGATCACGTGTCGAGCCACCATGAGCACTTCGACGCCGAGCAACTCCTGGAAGACTTGCGACGGACACCGGAAGGGGCGAAGGCTAGTCGCCCTACGGTCTACCGCACCCTCGCCGAAATGGTGGCGGCCGGGCTGCTCAAGGAAATGATGCTCGGCGGCCGCCGCGTCTACGAACATGACTACGGATACCCACAGCATGATCACCTGCACTGCACGTCGTGCCAGAAACTGATCGAGTTCACCAGTGACGAGGTGGCGGAGTTTTGCGCGGCAGTTGCTGCCAAGCACCGCTTTCGTGCGCAGGGGCACCGGCTGATCGTGTCCGGCCTGTGCGCCGATTGCTGCCGTAACAGGACGGCCTCACGGCACCAGGACAGAGTGTAGGCGGGGGCTCAGACCCGCAGCGCCGATTCACTGGCTCGGTATGGGCAGGCCTTCAGCGCCTCGGCCACGGGACCGGCAAGAAACTCGTCGACCTGCGCCGCGGCACGGCCGGCGAGACCCTGCACCTCCATCGCCGCCGCCAGATCGATGCTCGCGAAGAGTGGATCGGTGGCGAGCCGTTCAGCGAGATCGTTGTCGTACCCCTCCCGAATTCGCGCCGTGGCGGCATGGCTATGTCGCCGGATCGCTTCGTGGAGTTCCTGCCGATCGCCTCCCGCCTTCGTGCCCTCCATCAGGATGCGTTCACTCGAGAGGAAGGGGAGATACTGCTCAAGCGTGCGGCGAATCGCCCCCGGGACTACGACTAGCCCACCGGCAATGTTGGCATAGAGCACCAACTGGGCGTCGGTAGCCAGAAAAGCCTGTGGCAGCACCAGCCGCCGCGGAGCGGAGTCGTCGAGGGTTCGTTCAAACCATTGCGTCGCGGCAGTCTGTTCCGTCGTGGTGAGTAAACCCATCACGAACCGCGCCAGGCCGCACATCCGCTCGGCCCGCATCGGATTGCGCTTGTATGGCATCGCCGACGAGCCCACCTGCTCGGTCTCAAACGGCTCCTCCATCTCACCCCAGGCCGCTGCCAATCGGAGATCGTTGCCGGCCTTGTGGGTCGATTCCGAAATCGCCGCCAGCGCCGACACGACCAGGGAGTCGACCTTCCGAGTATAGGTCTGGCCGGTGACGGCATAGGAGGCCGCGAAGCCAAGCTTCTCCGCCACCAACGCATCGAGTTGCCGCACCTTGGCGTGATCGCCGGCGAAGAGTTCGTAAAAACTGGCCTGGGTGCCGGTAGTGCCTTTGACACCACGCGCCTTGAGCCCAGCCCGGCGGTGCAGCACCTCCTCGAGATCGAGCAGCAGGTCGTGGATCCACAGGCAGATCCGTTTGCCGATGGTGGTCGGCTGGGCCGGCTGCAGATGGGTGCGGCCGAGGCAGACGAGATCAGCCGTCTCCACGGCCCGCGCCGCCAGCTGTTCGATCACCGTCGCCAGACGGCCGGCAATCAGATCGAGCGACTCCCGCATCAGGATCAGATCGGTATTGTCGGTGACATAGGCGCTCGTGGCGCCGAGATGCAGGATCGGCTTGGCCTGCGGGCAGGCATCGCCAAACGTGTGGAGGTGAGCGAACACATCGTGCCGCATCCGCTTTTCGTAGTCGGCAGCGGTCGCAAAATTGATCGGCTGCTCAAGTGCGGCCCGCATCTCCGCCAGCTGGGCAGGGGTGATTGGAAGGCCAAGTTCGGACTCGGCTTCCGCCAGAGCCAGCCAGGTATGCCGCCACAGACGATAGCGATGGTTGTCGCTCCACAGCCGGGTCATGTCGGCAGAGGCATACCGCGCGGCAAGCGGATTGTCCCACAGGTCGCGCGGGTCGAGGGGCTGATCGGTGTTCATGGGTGGGTTCCTCGCGGGCGAGCCGCCGGAGTCGACAGGCCGGCGGAGCCGCTCATCTTGCAGAAGAATCGCTCCAAGGCCAGTCGCGCCCGCAGACCACGGCTCGCCTCGCCCTTGAGGCTGCGATCAAGTTCGAGGAGCCAGATGGGCAGCCGTCGGGCCCGCTGCGGGCCGAGGTGGGCCAGCGCCTTCTTGGCCTCTGTCATCGCCTTGGGCCAGGCCGCCACGCCCGCCTCCCGCAAGGCCGCCTCGATGCCGGCCGGCCGGCCGGCATCAGGCGGCAGGGCAAGCAGGCGGGCCGCCGTCGACAGCCGCCGCAGTACGCTGGCCATCTGAGCACCGATGCCGATCGGGTTTTCGCCAGCCTCGAGGAGTTCAGCGAGGTGGGCCACGGCGGAGGTGGTGCTGCCCGTCGCGGCCGCATCGAACATGCCCCAGGCCGTCCGCTCCTGAGGGCTCGCCACAATGTCGTCGATCCATTCGGGGGGCACCGTTTTTTTCTTGGCTGCAGGATCGATGGCTGCTGCCAGTCGCTGCACGGCCTGATCGACCTGCCCAAGGCTGCTGCCGAGCCGCTCAAGCAGCCGCTGCGCGGTGGCCGCAGCCAGTTCCACACCGTGCTTGCTTTTCGCCCACGCGCGGAGCCAACGGGCAAGATCGGCTTTTGACGGCACGGCCGTCTCGATCACCAAGCCCAACTTCGCCACCGCCTTAGCCAGGCGGGTTGTCGCCGGAAAGCTCTTCACCGCGAGGATCACGACGCCCCGCTTCCCGCGGCTGGCCTGCGCGATCTCCTCCAGCCGCTCCCGGGCCGCCGACACGAAAGCATCGGCCTCCCGCACCACCGCTGCCCGTGTCGCCCCTGCGAAGAGCGGCACCGTCGCCGCCTCGTCGAAGACGTCGCGGGGATCCAGTTCCTCGGCTCCGGAGAATTCCCGCCAGGCCCAGTCCCGATCGGCTTCGTCCGGACACAACGCATCGCGGATCAACGCTAGTACCTGCCGGGTGAGAAACGGATCGTCACCCACCAGCACGATCAGCGACGATTCCGCTGGCGTCCAGTTTTTTTCCTCAAGCAGGATCTCGAGCGCAGTAATTCGATCGGCCACAACCATGCCTCCGGCGACTGCCGCAGTGTAGCGGCCCGAGAGACATTCAGGATCCAGCGCCGCTGGCTATGGGCAGTTCCCGCAGGTCACGGAGATAGCCGGTCGCGCGGGGCGTGGAAACGGTCACCGGCTCGGGAGTGACCGCATGGCCAGTATTGCCTGCCACGTCGCGAACCTCGACGCGAATGAAGGCCCGCGGTGGCGCCGCACGATCTGGCTGCCAGCGGTGACTGCCTTCGACATCAAGGCCCGACGCAATGGTTGACCACGGCCCGGCCGCATGCGGCGAAAACGAGATCTTTACGCTCCCCGGCGCGAGGAGTTCGTCGCGAGTCGTGTAGTGGATCTCGATGCCCATGCCACCATTCGGCCCCCCTGTGGCAACTGCCTCGAGATCAACCTCCGGGGGCAAATCATCCACCGCTACCCAGGTTTCCGGAGGCGTACCTGACGGTGGAGCCACCGCAGCATGAGCGTCGTCGGCTGTGATCTCAAGCCGGAATCCGTACAGGCCAGCCGCCGGCAACGACACATCAATCGGACTGACGCCATCGGTATCGATTCCCGCCCGCTGCCATGTAATGCCACCGTCCCGAGTCGACCAGAGTTCAACCTGCACTGGCTGATCGTCGGCATCACGACGCTGAATCTCGTAGTCCCAAGCAAACCGCCGCGACGTCGAAAGCCGGAGAGGACGCCCGCGGTACTGCGGGGTCTGACCGCCGGAGGCCGCCGCCGTCGCCAGTGATTCCTCGGCAGACTCCCGCGGCAGGCCAGCCGTGGTGATCGGATCGCGCGAGACAAATCGATTCACACGACCACTGGCCGATGCGTCGGGCACGACATCGCTTACCGATTGGCTCCCTGCGGGCCAACCCGCAGCCGTTTCCGCAGGCCAGCGAACATCAGCGGCACTCGCCGATGCTGCGGAGGCCAGCGAAGGCTCGGCCATCCCTGTGACCGACCCCGGCGGAATCCCTGAGGAGGGCAAGGGAGAGATGCCGAGCTCCCGGGCCAGCAACGCCTGATCGACCCTCGGATCGGTCGGATCGAGCGTAAACTGCCGCACGGTTTGATTGCCCGCCCGATCGGCGATCGTGATCCGCACGGTGAGCGACTCAACTTTCTCGCCAGCCCACCAGATATCTTCACCAACCATGTGGGCCGGCGATTCCCGCGACAGAATGCCTTCCGCTGCCAGCGGCTTCCAGTTCGGCTCAGAGCCGGTGCGATATTCGACCCGTAACTCCTCGACCTGCAGCGAGTCATCGGTAGCCGCGTAGCGGCAGATGATCTCACCATCGGTTCCCTTCCACACGCGGGCAGCAATCCGTGGGCCGGCGGCATCAACGAGTACCCGCATGTCGGGGCCGACGCCGCCACGCATCCGCCCCTGGGCATCAATTGTGCGGATGCGAAACCAGTACTCACCGTCCATCTCAGCTCGGTAGGTGAATAACCCGGCTGCCGGAGTCACCTCACCGGCTGGCTCCCAGGTGATCCCCAGATCCTTGGACACACTCATCACGACCCGCCGTGGCGCGGCATCGGCATCATGCGCTACCGGAAGTTGGAACGGGATCGCAAACACCTGCTGCCGAGTGCGAACAAGTTCCGGAAGACCGACGACACTTCGCTCGTCGCGAGGCGCAGCGTCGAGGGCGACGGTCGGCACGAGGGCCACCGTCCAGGCGAGCATCGCAACGCGCAGCTGGGCGAGCTTCATACAAGCCTTTCATCGGCCGCCAGCCCGGTATGAGCGGCGGTTTCTGGTCAGAACCCGCAGAGCCTGCCTCTTGCGAATGGCGGTGCAAAACCAGCAAAAACTCGGCCGCTATCGGGTCTAGCAGCATTGTGAGGGTCAGGCAGCCTGCGAAATCTTTGCTGGACCCGCCCCCCCGAAACCTGTCATACTTCTTAACTCCGACGGCGATGGATCGTGAGTCGGTGGGCCTCGTGACGCCAGGGATTGCCGCCGGCCCCGACGCCGTCGGTACAGGAAAAAGTGCAGTCGTTCCTGATCAGCAGTCTGCTTCTCGGGGTGCTCGTGGTCGTGGGTACAGCCGCGATCATCAAGATCCGTTCGTGGTGGCAGTCTGGTCCTGAGGATCGTAACGACTGGGAAAACACACTGGCCGAATACAAAAGTCTGCGGGATCGGGGCATGCTCAGCGACGAAGAATTCCGAAAAATCAGAACGCTCGTTGAACCGAAGCTGCACGCTATGCCGATGGCACCCTCGCGGGATGTGGTGCCCGCGGCCGAGCGGCCGAACTCGAGTGAGCCGACCCATCCATCCGAGGAACAGAACTGATGCCATCTGGGAAAGACACGGGCAGCGTGGGACGCCGAGGCGCAGGCGGCACGACGAAGAAAAACGCCTTTTGTTCGTTTTGCCGCAAGAGCTACCGCGACGTCGGCCCGCTGGTCGAGGGCCCGGGTGATGTCTACATCTGCGGCGAGTGCATCGAGCTTTGCCAGTCGATCCTCGATCAGGAGAAGCGGCGGCGGGGCACGAGCCGGCAGCTGTTCACGTCGATCCCGTCACCCCGCGAGATCGTCGGCCATCTCGATCAGTATGTGATCGGGCAGGAGCATGCGAAGCGGGTGCTGGCCGTGGCGGTACACAGCCACTACAAGCGGCTCTCTCTCGGGAGCGAGAATTCCGACGTCGAGGTGGAGAAGTCCAACATTCTCCTGATCGGCCCCACTGGCTGCGGCAAGACGCTGCTGGCCCGCACGCTTGCCAAGATCCTCGACGTGCCGTTCGCCATCGGTGATGCCACCACCCTCACCGAGGCGGGCTACGTGGGGGAGGACGTGGAGAACCTCCTGCTCAAGTTGCTCAACGCCGCCGACTACGACATCGAGGCGGCCCAGCGGGGCATCCTCTACATCGACGAGCTCGACAAGATCGGCAAGACGAGCCAAAACGTCTCGATCACCCGCGACGTATCGGGAGAAGGCGTGCAGCAGGCCCTGCTCAAGATGCTCGAGGGCACCGTGGCCAACGTGCCGCCCCAGGGAGGCCGCAAGCATCCTGAGCAGCAGTATATTCAGATCGATACGTCGAATATCCTCTTCATCTGCGGCGGCACGTTCGTCGGGATCGAGAAGATCATCGGCCAGCGGCTCGGCAAGAAGACCATCGGCTTCGGAAAGCCGACCGGCCATCGGGCCGATGCCGGCCTTGCCGAACTTCTGCCGGAGGTCGACTCCGACGACATTCTGGAGTTTGGCCTGATCCCTGAACTGATCGGCCGACTCCCCGTGCTTTCATCGCTGCAGCCGCTCGACGAGAAGGCACTTGTGCAGGTGCTATGCAATCCGAAGAACGCACTGGTGAAGCAGTATCAAAAGCTCTTCAGCATGGAGAACTGCTCGCTCGAGTTCACCGACGGCGCCCTCCACGCCATCGCCCGCAAGGCGATGAAAAAAGACACCGGGGCCCGGGGCCTCCGGGCAATCATGGAGGGGATCATGCTCGACCTGATGTTCGACCTTCCCGAACATCAGGGCAGTTCCTACGTGATCACCGAGGCGAACGTTGAAAAGAAGGAGCCGGCGCTCCCGATCCGTGAAGCTCGCCCCAAAAGCGCGTAGCAGGTCAATAGTTGGATGTGGACGTGCCCCCGTCGAGGATGGCGGCGGCATCGCCGACACCGAGCCGCCGACACCCCATAGCGAGGTACGTCACAGCCTCGTCCCAGGTGCGGATGCCTCCGGAGGCCTTCACGCCCAGCCGGTCGCCAACGGTATCGAGCATGAGGCGAATCGCTTCGGGCGTCGCCCCGGTGGGGCCGCCGGGATTCACGCCGAAGCCGGTGGAGGTCTTCACGAAGTCGGCCCCGGCCTCTTCGGCGAGGCGGCAGGCGGCCACGATCTGCTCTGCCGAGAGGTAGCAGGTCTCGAGAATCACTTTCACAAGCACCTTGTGCGGCCGGGCCGCCACGACCACCGCCGCGATGTCGTCGCGGACGGCCGCCGCGTCCCCTGACACCAGCCGGCCGATCGCCAGCACCATGTCGAGTTCGCGAGCGCCGTCGTCGATGGCCAGCCGCGCCTCGAAGGCCTTCGTCTCAGGGTGATGGCTGCCGTGCGGAAACCCAATCACACTCGCCACGACAACAGGGCTGCCGCCCACAAGCCGCGCAGCCGCCGCCACATCGACCGGCCGCACACAGAGGCAGCCGACACCGCGGGCGACACACATCGCCGCGTGCATCTCCAGATCACCGTCGGCGTACTGCGGCTTGAGCACCGCGTGATCCATGGCTTGGGCTACGGCTGCGATGGAGAAGACTGGCTGCTGGAGCAACGTCTTGTTCCTCGTGAGATCACATGCATGAGGCCGCGAGCCGATTGAGTGCCGCAATGCCGCGGTCGAGCATGGCGTCGGTCACGGTGTAAGCAATGCGGAAATGCGTGTCAGCGGCGCCAAATACGGTGCCCGGCACGACGAGCAGTTTTTCTTCGACCACGGCCCGCTCCGCAAAGCGGCGACCCGATCCTCCGGGGGCCTCGGGATAGAGATAAAACGCCCCGCCTGGTCGCACGAAGCGAAAGTGGCCGGCGAGGCCGGCTATGAGTTTGTCACGCTTCCGCCGACACTCGGCCAGTGGCACATCCATCGGCGTATCGACCGCGGCCAGCGCCGCCCATTGGCCGACTTGCGGAGCGCAGACAAACGTGTACTGCTGCAGCATGGTGCAGGCGTCGATGATCTCCCGCGGGCCATGCACCCAGCCCACTCGCCAGCCGGTCATCGCGTGCGACTTGGAAAACCCATCGATCACCACGACGCGATCGGAGTGGAGGGCGGGCGAGGCGAAAGGGGCGTCGTAACAGTAGGAGCGGTAGAGTTCATCGCTGATGAGGATCACCCCCCGCGACTCGGCGC
Organism: Candidatus Kuenenia sp.; assembly: GCA_038144795.1. Taxonomy (GTDB): domain Bacteria; phylum Planctomycetota; class Planctomycetia; order Pirellulales; family UBA1268; genus CACORA01. Next base: position 8,094 of record JAYQOK010000081.1, read on the forward strand.
AGCGGGCGAGTTCGGCCACCGTCGCCGCATCGACGACCACGCCCGTGGGATTGGCCGGCGTATTGAGGAGCACCGCCTTGGTGCGGGGCGTGATCGCCGCGACTACGCGGTCAACGTCGATCTGAAAGGTGGGCGCCGTATCGATCACCACGCACCGACCACCCAGAAACTCTACCAGCGGGCGATACATCACGAAGGCCGGCTCGAAAATGATTACCTCGTCGCCGGGATCGAGCAGGGCCATCAGCGAGAGCACGAGCCCGCCGCTCGAGCCGCTGGTAACACAAAGCCGGCGCTCCGGTTGCCCCGTCTCGCGGCGGGCATCGGCCTCGAGCCGCTCCCGCAGCGGCGCGATGCCCTGCGTCGGCGTGTAGCCATTTTTGCCGGCATCGATCGCCGCCTTGGCCGCCGCGCAGGCCGCTTCCGGCATGGCGAAATCAGGCTGTCCGATCGAGAGATTGATCGGATCCTGGAGCTGGGCCGCGAGGTCGAAGACCTTGCGGATTCCCGACGAGTCGAAGGCCCCGGCCCGCTTCGAGACGGGGCTTGCGGTCGCCCGATCAGCCGGCATTGGGGAAGAGCTTGGAGAGTTCCTCACCGAGCCGCTCGCCACGGGCGTTGAGCGTGATCACGTTGCCGTCGCGGCCGATAAGGATCACCGTCGGAATGCCACTGATGCCGTAATAGGTGGCCAGCGGATGCTGCCAGCCATCGCCCTCTGATTCCTCGAACAGGATCGGCCAAGGCACCTTCTGGTCGGTGACAAACTTCTCCAGGGCCTGACGGTCCTGGTCGAGACTGATACCGACCACTTCGAAGCCCTTGGCATGGTACTTCTCATACTGCTCCAGCACGTTGGGGATCTCGGCAACGCACGGGCCACACCAGGTCGCCCAGAAATCGACCAGCACCACCTTGCCGGCCAAGGTCTTCTGGTCAAACGGCTGCCCGTTCAGGAGTGTGCCCTTGATCTCCATGGGGTTGCCAGGCAGCGAGAGCCGGCGGAGCGTGCCCGCGAAGCTCTCGCCCATCTGCTTGATCCGCGGGTTGCTGCTTGTGGCAAACAGCGGTCCAAAGGCCTTGAAGGCCGCCATCGCCACCGGCTCGCCACCCGGCAGCTGCTCGAAGGCCTGCGCCAGTTGCATCGCCAGGCCGGCCGTCTTCATGTCGTCGGGATCGGCGGCGAGCATGGCGGCCACCTTCTGCACTAACGCGTCACCGCCGGCCGCACTCCCGGACGCAAACATTTTTTGGGCGTCGGCAACAAGCACCACCCGCTGCGCCTCCTTGGCGAGTTCGGCATTCGGGCTGGCGGCAAGCGTCGCGGCGAAGTCGCCCATCTCCTTGGCAGCCGCCTCGTCGCCGAGCCGACCGAGCATCATCAGGCTCTCCAGTTTCATCTCGGCGGCTTGTGTATAGAGCGGATCATCGGCCTTCACCTGGGGCAGAATCTTGTTGGCCGCCTCGACCGACACTCCGGCCAGCGACTTCATGTATTGCATCATTTCCTGCCGTGACTTCGGCCGCACGTCACTGTTCTTGAGTTGCTCGACAAACTTCATCAGCTCAGCCGGCGTGCCCTCCGGAAGCGGTGGCACCTGCGGTACCCCCGCGGCCGGCTCGGCGGTGGCCGCCGGCTGGGCGGCTACCCGATTGGCCACAGGGCCCATGCTCAGCAGCACGAGGCCGGCGATGACGACGGGAAACACAAACCACAGAGCAGGGCGGCTGGCGCGAAGCGACGGAAACATGGCGGCCTCAGGGAAGGGGAAGGGGGCGACAGCAACCGCCGTCGGTAGTGAAAATGTATCCGCGGCACGCCATCGGCTGCAATCGAACATCTGGCGGCTATTTCACGATCGTACGAAACCGCACGAACCCGCTGGCTCCGGCAGGGAGCGGGTCGCGAAATCGCCACTTCACGACCACTGAGCCATCGTCGGCCGTCTCGGTCGAGACAGCGGCCGGCAGGCTGGCGGCCGGCGATTCGGGAATCAGCGTGAGCCGGTCGGGCAAGGCATCGACCAGCACGATGTCGTCGATCGCACGATCTCCGGAGTTGAGCACGAAGATCGTAAAGTCGAGTTCTTCACCCACCCGCGCGGTGTCGCTGCCGGCCTGCTTGCAGATCGTGAGCTCTGCGCGGCCCGGCTCCTCAAAACGAAGCGTGGCGGTGCCACGATGAGACGCCACCACCTGTGGTGTCTGAGCATTGACGAGCACGTTGGCCGCTTTCACACACGTCCAGGCCATCGGTACGTCGAAGCCGACAACCTGGAATGGCGACTGCAGGCGATCAGCCCGCAACGGCTGCACCTCGGCTACCCGGGCCGCCGGACCCTCAGCGCGATCGGTGCCGTCAGGCAGTTCGGCCTGGTCGACGGCCAGCGGACCGAGCCGCTCCTCGAGGCCGACACCGGGCTCGGCGCGGCGCGCCGCCTCGAGCGACAGGTTTTGCACCCTGTCGCGCACGGGATCGAGCCGCACCTCGGCTAGCACGAGATCATCCTGCGCCAGCCCAAGGACCCCCAGCGGTGCCGACCGCTCGGACGGCATATCAACCTGCCGCACCGAGGCAAACTTGGGCGCATAGACACAGGTGCAGTTGGAGGCCGTGACGCAGACGTCATCGGCATCGGGCCCCGCGCCGGCCGGACGATAGCGGGCCACCGTGTCTCCCATGGTGAGGTTGCCGATGGCGTCGTCACCGACAGGCTTGGCTGGTGCGCCATGATCACCACCATCACAGACAGGGCAGGGGAGTGCGAGGGGAGGGGGCGGCTCAATGATGGGGACAAAGGCCGCCACCGGTCCGCAGGCAGCGGGCTCGCCACGCGCCGCGGTTTGGCACTGCCCGGTCGCGCACTCATCAGGTGAACACAGGGCATGCTCTCCCGTCGCCTCAACCCGCATGACCCCGACCCCTGGCAGACTGAGTGAGCGACAGGAGCAAAGCACGATCGCGCTGATCGCGATGGCGATGATTCGCAGCAGCCGCAGCCGCGGCTGGGCAGTCCGATGCGTGACGCGGGTGCCGGTCATGGAACGATTCCCGGAGAGGGCACACGATTACCGAGCACGACCTCCGCTACCGGATCCCCGAGCGTGGCCGCCACGGCGAGGCAATCGTCACCTGGCTGCACGTCGAACCAGGCAGCGGGGGGAGCCTCAGCCTCGCAGGAGACATAGACGGCCCGACGAACCAGCGAGCCGGCCAAGGCCTTCTCCAGGTCATCCTGTTCGATCGTGACCTCGACCGGAAACCGCCAGGCCATGCCGGGCGGCGTAGCCAACTTCGCAAGCAGGCGGAGCGAGGGATAGAGTTCCTCACCCTCCCGCCCCGGAATGCCGGTGAGCCGCAACCGGTAGGGCCGGCCGATCACCAGGCCCATTCGCAACGGCGTTGGCTGCGAAGGCGTCCAGCCGGCGGCAGTTTCAATCGCGATTTCGAGCCCGGCCGGCCCCGCGATCTGCACCGGCTGCGCATGAAGAGGAAGCATCGATTCCGGACGGGGGCCGGGCTGCAGGGGTCGCAAGACGCCAATCGCTCCCGGTTCTGACAGGCTGGCGAATTCTTCCGCCATCCTCGGCTCGACACCCTCGCGGGCGAGGCCCGACAAGGTTGGCAAGGCGAGAAAGGCGAGCACGGCGATCGCCAGCGGTCTGCAGACCACCCGCAGCACGGTCCCTGTCCGGATGATGATTCCTTTCGTGTGGTGAGTTGGGGGCATGTCAGGGCCTGGCTCAGGCAATTCCTCGGGCCATCACTCGAGCGGTTCGGGAGGGCAGGGGGCCTCTAGGTCAGCGCCAAGGCCATGGCGGAAGCCACGCCCCACCCCCACTGCGGCCGCTTCGGCATCGGGGTCGGGGCCACCGTTGTCAACACACCGCGTGCGATCCTCGGGCGGCTGACGCAGCCGGATGTTGGGGACGTCATGCCGCTCGGCCACATAGGCATGGCGGGCCGGCTTCGGATAACTCAGGCCTGGCGCCTGCTGCACATGCAGATCGAGCTTCCGCGACGGCGGCGGGATATGCATCTTCGTGTGGTTGGTGATCGTATGTTTCTGCAGACCGGCCGGAATGCCCAGGGGAATGTGGGCCGGGCCAGGGAGGCCAATCGGTGTGCCAACCCGCGGCATGCCGTATTCAGGCGCGGTCATCCCGGCCACGAAGGTTGGCGGCACTTGCGAGGGATCTCCACCGACCGGCATGCCCAGCGGCGCTGCCACGCCCACCGGCGGCGAGCTGGCATCAGCAAAGCCACCAATCACTCCGGCCGGACCGGTCGACTCGAGATCCTTGTTGCCGATGCGGATGATGGCGAGGATTGAGCCGCGACGATCGGCCTCGACCACGGGATCGACTCCCGGATCGAGCCGCGTGCTGACGAGCGTCTCGACGCCGGCCACGGCCAGTTCCTGATAGTCGGGATCGGGGAGGTAGACGACCTTGGTGACGAAGTTGCCGGTCGTCACCTGATCGAGGTCTTCTTCGGTGAGCTGGAAGGGAATCGTGTTGTGGGCGAGGAAGGCGTCGGTGCGTGGCGTGACCGGCGCCACTTCGAGTGTCGGGTAGAGCTCCACACCCTCGTAGCCCGGAATGTCGGTGAGCTTCAGCCGATAGATCGCTCCCTGCGGAAAGTCGTATCGGCCGGGAGTGACAAGCGGGGGCGAATCGAAGCCGCCCGCGAGCGACATGTCCCATCGCACCTGCATCCCGTCGGGACCGATGAAGCCGATCTGCGAGGCGGGCGCCATCGCGGCCCCCATGCCGTAGGGAACCCCCGCGCCGCCGCCGCCCGGCGGACAGGCCGCCATGCCGTCCATCCCGTATACGGCGTCATCGCCATAGCCACCGCCGGCGAGGGCGACGCCGCCATCCATGCCGATCCCGTTGGCCATCAGGGCGGCCTCATAGGAGGCGGGCGTAATGATGCCCGGCCCCGGTCCTTCCACGCCGGGCCCAGGGTGTTGCAGCATGGCTGCCGGGGGAAGGACGTTGGTATGGGGCATGCCGTGTGGCCGGAGCTGCGCGAGCCCCGTGAGCGGCGAGTTGGCTGGGATGTGGCATCCCGCCAACAGCATCGTGGCCGCCAGCCCGGTGACACCTGATCGATATCGTTTCACCATCATTTTACCTCCTCGCCCAATTGATTCGCGCTTCGCGTCTTCCGGCCCGCGGCGTACACTTCCGGCAACATGCGGAAGCCGAGACGACCGTGGGACGGTGGATCACTCATCGTTCTTCGACGCGTGGCAGCCCGTTTCTTTGGCAAAACCAGCAGAGTCAGCCTGATCGTGACCTTCCTCCAGCCCGTCAGTTTGCCCAGGCTCCACAGGCTCCGCCCGTTGACGGCTGCGGCATTGGTTTTGATCGCGCTGGCCATGCTGGCCGGTCGGCTTGTGGCCCAGGAGCCGGCGGCGGGCCGTGCGACGGTCTACGGCCGGACACCACAGCAGGGGGGGCCGGCGACCGTGGTGGAGCCGTCGGTGCAGGGCGAGCGGATCGTGGCGACGGCGCTGGCGGGGCTGGCCCGGGCCGAGTCGGTGTCGGCACGGGTTCGCCAGCGGGTGCGGGTAGGCGATCGCGTCGTTGTCGGGGCGGGGCGGTACGTGCAGCTCGGCTCCGGCATCGACCAGCGATTTCGCTACGAGATGTCGATGCAGACCGATACCGAGACCTTCGAGATCCTCGACGTCTGCGACGGCATCTTCAGCTGGCCCTTCAAACGACTCGGCCCCAACCCGCCTCAGCTGGAGCGGCTCGACGTACGACGGGTGCGGGAAAAGCTCGAGCGGCTCAAGGTGCTCGAGCAACTCGGCGCCTCCCCATATCTCGGCGGTATTCAGCGGTCGCTGGCACTCACGCGGCAGTGGTTTCGCTTCGCGGGTGTCGAGTCGGCCGCCATCGACGATGTGGCCGTCTGGAGCGTCACGGGCACCTGGCATGCCGACTCGCTTGCGGCCCTGCTGCCCGAGCAGGCGGAGGTGATCCGCGCGGCAGGAGGCCTCGACCCACCGCTGCTCCCCGATGGCATGCCCTGGAGCGTGCGGCTTTCAATCGGCAAGCGGGAACTGTTTCCGTTTCGCATCGAATGGCTCGCCATTCCCGGCCCGCGGCCGGTCGCCGACGCTCCACTCGAGCCGATTGCTGTGATGGAGCTCTACGACGTGCAGATCGACGGACCGGTTGATGCCTCAGCCTTCGTCTACCGGCCCGCCATCGAAGGGCTGATTGATGTCACCGATGGCTACGTCAAGCACCTCGGTCTGCTGCGGCCGTAGCCACTGGCCAGCCGGCGGCAACCAGACGGATCGCCATGTCGATGGCAGCCCGCATGCTCGATGGATCGGCGGTTCCAGTGCCGACAATATCGAAGGCGGTGCCATGCGCGACGCTGGTGCGCACGATCGGCAGGCCGAGCGTGATGTTGACCGCGCGATGCATGCCGAGCAGTTTTACGGGGATGTGCCCCTGGTCGTGATACATCGCCACGACGCCATCGAAGGCCCCCTGACTGGCCCGCAGGAAGAGCGTGTCGGCCGGCAGCGGGCCGACGACGTCATTCGCCTCCGCGGCCAGTTGGGCCACCGCGGGAGCAATGATCCGCCGCTCCTCGTCACCAAAGAGGCCGCCTTCGCCGCCATGCGGATTGAGAGCCGCGATGGCTAGCCGCGGCCGTCGTTGAAGCACCGCCTCCAGGAGTACCGCCAGTCGGCGACCGGCGGCCACGATCCGTTCCGTGGAAAGATGCTGCACTGCGGCGCGCAGTGACTCGTGGAGCGTGGCATGCACGACTCCGAGGCCACCCGAAGGCGATGTGGGATCAAGCGGTGGCAGCCAGAGCATCATCGACGCCGCCTCATCGGGCAGGCCGCAGGCCCGGGCGAGGAGTTCGGTATGCCCCGGCTCGTTTCGACCAGCAGCCCGCAGCGCCTCCTTGTGGAGCGGCCCGGTGACGACCGCGTTAGCCTGACCGGCCCGCACGAGACTGAAGGCGGTCTCGACGGCGGCCAAGGCAGCCCGCCCGCCCGCGGCCGTGATCACGCCCTTGGCGATCGGACCACTCGCCATGTCATGCGGTTGGATGAGCAGGAGCGTTTCCGGGCCGCTCGGCCGTTGGTCGGCGGCAGGCACGACCTCCACGGCGGCCATGGCGGCGGCCATCGTGGCCGGGTCACCCACCACCCGTAACCGAGCCCGCTCATGGAGGGACGGCGTCGTCCAAGCCGCCGCAACCACTTCGGGACCGATACCGGCAGGATCACCGCAGGTGACGAGAATCAGCGGAGGCATGGAGTGGGATCGATGCATCTGGCAGCCTATAACTAACCATGGCTGGATGGTTCGTTGCCGCAGATTGTAGTGGGCGATCAGATTTCAGCCGCGCAGGAGTGATGTGATCCGATGGAGCAGGTATTTTCTCGAGCCTCGATGTTCGCCGTGGCCTTGCTGGTCGCGACCGCCTGCCTGGGACTGTGGCTGGGTGATCTCCACGGCCAGACCGACCCGCAGGTGCTGCGCTGGGGCACGGTGCATCGGCTCTCCGGCGTGCTGACAGCCCTGGTGGTGGTGCTGGTCAACAGCATGGGCGTCACCTATTTTATCGGCACCGGCCGCTGGTGCCGCGAAGTCGTCGAGGCCTACGGGCTCGATGGTTCATTTATCACCCGAAGCCCGCAACGCAAGCGGTCGGCCTTCCCGTATGCACGCATGGGTATGCTCGG
>JAYQOK010000082.1:0-10048 GCA_038144795.1 Candidatus Kuenenia sp.
TCGCCGGACGGTCGCTTCGGCCCTCCAGACCTTAGCTCACTCGGAGGAAACCTCGCTTTCGGCATCCTGCCTGCGATTGGTTTCCTATGCCGGCTCCGTGGCACGGGCAACCCCGAGCTGAAAGCTTTCTCTAATACGCCCGTGCCAGTACGCCGCGGCCAGTCACGGGCTTGCCGGTCACGATGCAGGTGCCGGGGGCGTCGTTGTTCTCCATCGGGATGCACCGCACCGTCACCTTGAGCGGGTCGAGCATTTCCATCACGGCCGGGTCGTCGGCCACCGGGGCCCAGGCGAAGCCGGCGCGGTGGGCGTCATCTTCACCGGCGGAAAAATAGTCGATCACGGCTGCCGAACTGTCGAGGCGCACGGTGCGGGCATCCCGGAATGCCCGGGCTCTTTCGAAGAGGCCCTGCTGGATATCCTCGAGGATCGCCGGCACCCGCGTCGCGAACTCGCCCAGCGGCACGGCCTCCCGCTCCTTGGGGCCGCGGTCGCGACGGGAGAGGCTGACCGTGCCCGCCGCGAGGTCGCGGGGGCCGATCTCGACACGGAGCGGCACGCCCTGCTTGATGTGCTGCCACACCTTGTCGCCCCCGCGGATATCGCGGGCGTCGATCATGGACCGCACCGGTTTCTCGGCAAACGTCTGCGTGCGGAGTTCCCGCTCGAGCATGCGGCAGGCATCGAGCACCTGTGATCGCTCCTCGTCGCTACGGGCGATCGGGAGGAACACGACATGCTGAGGTGCAATCCGCGGTGGCAGCACGAGGCCGTCATCGTCGGAGTGGGTCATGATCACCGCGCCGATAAGCCGCGTCGACACGCCCCACGAGGTGGTCCAGCAGAATTCCTCCACGCCAGCGGAATTTTGAAACTTGATCCCCTGCCCCTTAGCGAAGTTTTGCCCAAGGAAGTGCGACGTGCCAGCCTGGAGGGCTTTGCCGTCCTGCATCATCGCCTCGATTGAGAAGGTGTCAACGGCTCCGGGAAACCGCTCTCCGGAAGGCTTCGGGCCCTTGACGACGGGCATCGCCAGATCCCGCTCGGCAAACGTCGCGTAGACATCGATCATCCGCATCGTTTCTTCGACCGCCTCCTCGCGGGAGGCGTGGGCGGTGTGGCCCTCCTGCCAGAGAAACTCCGCCGTGCGGAGGAAGACCCGCGGCCGCATCTCCCAGCGGACGACGTTGGCCCATTGGTTGATAAGCACCGGAAGATCCCGCCACGACTGGATCCACTTGGCGTACATGGCGCCGATGATCGTTTCGCTCGTCGGCCGCACCACGAGCGGCTCCTCGAGCTTGCCGGTAGGAATCAGTTTGCCGTCGGGGCTTAATTCGAGGCGGTGGTGGGTGACCACGGCGCACTCCTTGGCAAAGCCTTCAATATGCTTCGCCTCCTGCTCGAGGTAGGAGAGGGGAATGAAGAGCGGGAAGTAGGCATTCTGATGGCCTGTCGCCTTGAACATGCCATCGAGAATCCCCTGCATCCGCTCCCAGATCGCGTAGCCATGGGGCTTGATCACCATGCAGCCCCGCACCGGCGACTGCTCGGCCAGTTCTGCCGCCCGCACAACCTGCTGGTACCACTCAGGATAGTCCTCGGCGCGGGTCGGTGAGATGGCGGTGGCGGGCATGGAGGTCTCCGGGGTCTTGAGGGGCAAAACGATCGGCGAACGAATCGCGGGATTGTAGTCGTTCGCTTGTGAGTCGTGGGGACGGAGCCGTAGACTCTGTTGACAATGTCGACCGCCTCCCCCTCCCGACGTGATGGCCTGCCCCCGGGGCCACCCCTCACCCCCTTTCCATCGCGGTCATCGGGGCGGAAATTCGTCACCGAGCTGCCGGCGCAAGGGCCGATCGATCAGGCGTTTCTGGCGACGCGGAAGCAGTTGCGGCCCAATCGCCATGGCCAACTCTACCTGCAGGTGGAATTGGCCGACCGCTCCGGCTCGATCACCGGCCGCATGTGGAATGCCTCGGATTTTCACCTTGAGGCCTTCGACGACGGCGACTTCGTTCACGTCGAGGGAACGACGCAGGTCTACTCGGGCAACCTCCAGATCATCATCACGGCGATCACACGCGTTGATCCGCGTTCAATCGACGAATCAGAGTTTCGGGTGCTCGCCCCCGATGCGATCACCGGGCTGCGGGGTGAATTGGCGGCCATCCTTGCTACGGTGCAGGCTCCTGCGCTGGCCGCCCTCGTGACCGAAACGCTTGCCGACGAGACCTTGATGGCAGCTTTGGCCCGCAGCCCCGCGGGCGTAAAGCAGCATCATGCCTATGCCGGCGGCCTGCTCGAGCATGTTGTCTCCCTGCTGCGGATCGCCGACCGCGTCGCGCCGCTGTATGCCGATCTCGATCGCGACCTGTTGCTCGTCGGCGTGTTGTTTCATGATCTTGGCAAGACGGTAGAACTGGAGAGCGAGCGGGGTTTTTCGTACACCGACGCCGGCCAGTTGCTTGGCCATGTGCTGCTCGGACTCGAGATTGTCGAGGCGAAGATCACCGCCGTCGAACAGCAGATCGGCATGTCATTTGACGAGGAGACGGCGACGCGGATCAAGCACATGGTGGCCAGCCATCATGGCGAATACGAGTTCGGCGCTCCGAAGCTCCCGATGACGCTCGAGGCGGTCGCCCTCCAACACATCGATCAGCTCGATGCCCGCATGGCGGCCACGACCCAACTGCTCCGCAACGAGGCCGCCCTCGACGGCGGCTGGACGCAGTATCACGCCAACCTGGGCCGCAAGTTTTTCAAAGGGCGGGAACGGGCATGACCCGCCAACGGCCCAAGCCACCGAAGGCTGCGAAGCAGCGTTCTCCTGCCGACTCCGTCGTCGGTGTGTTCAAGCGGGCAGCGGGCGGCTACGGCTTCGTGCGACCTGAGGGAGCGGCTCCGGGGGATCGCACGGGCGATATCCACATCGCGGCGCATGCCCAGCTCGACGCCGTGTCGGGAGATACGGTGCGGGTGCAGCTCGCCCGAGGCCGCGATACGCGACGCCCGGGGCCGGCCGGCGAGATCGTGGAGGTGGTGACGCGGCGGACCACCCGCTTCGTCGGCCGCTACTACGAGGCGGCCAACGCCGGCTGGGTGCGGGTCGATGGCACCGTGTTTGCGAAGCCGGTCGCCGTGGGCGATCCCGGCGCGAAGGGCGTGCAGGAGAACGACAAGGTCGTGGTGGAGATGGTTCGCTTTCCACGGCATGCACGTGAGGGCGAGGGCGTGATCGTCGAAGTGCTTGGCGCCGCCGGAGATCCGGGCGTCGATACGCTCACCATCATCAACGAGTTTGGCCTGCCGGGGCCGTTTCCGGATGCGGTGCTCGACGATGCCCGGCGGCAGGCGGCCCACTTCACCGAAGACGTGCCGGATGATCGCTGTGACCTGATCGGCGCCGTGGTGATCACGATTGATCCGGTCGATGCCCGTGACTTTGACGATGCGATCTCGCTCGAGCGGATTGAGCGGGGCCACTGGATGCTGGGCGTGCATATCGCCGACGTCAGCCACTTTGTTCGCGAGGGCTCCCCGCTCGATCAGGAGGCGGCCGCCCGCGGCACGAGCGTCTATCTGCCCGATCGCGTGATCCCGATGCTCCCCGAGATCGTCTCCAACAATCTTGCCAGCCTGCAGCCGGGGCGGATTCGCTATGCCCGCACCTGCTGGATCGAGTTCTCACCGGAAGGGATCCCGATCGATGCCTCCGTGGAGCGATCTACCATCAAGAGCCGACGCCGGTTCACCTACGAGGAAGTGGATCTCTTCCTCACCGATCCGGACACGCAGGACGTGGAGATGCCAGCCGCCGTGCGGTCGCTGCTCGGTCGCATGCGCGACCTCGCCCGGCTGCTCCGTAGCCGTCGCATGGCCCGCGGGTCGCTGGAGCTGGTGATGCCGGAGGTGAAGATCGATCTCGATCGCGCCGGGCGGGTGAGCGGGGCCCACATCGTGGAGAACACTGAGAGCCACCAGATCATCGAAGAATTCATGCTGGCGGCCAACGAGGCAGTGGCCCGGATGCTGGCGGCCAGCGGGGGCGGCTTTCTGCGGCGGATCCATGCCGCGCCCGACCCGCGGAAGCTGCGGCAGCTGACGGAGTTTGTCACCGAACTGGGCTTCGAGGTCGACTCGCTCGAGAGTCGGTCTGAACTGCAGCGGCTCCTCGACATGTCCCGCGGCCGACCCGAGGAGCACGCGGTGCACTATGCCGTACTCCGCAGCCTCACGCGGGCCTGCTACGGGCCGCAGGATGACGGGCATTACGCGCTGGCGAGCGACTGCTATTGCCACTTCACGTCGCCGATCCGCCGCTATCCCGACCTCACCGTGCATCGGGCGCTCGACCTGCTCGCGGCCGGCCGCAAGCCGCCCCACGAGGGTCTGCAGCAGCTCGGTGAGGAGTGCTCCCAGCTTGAGCGGCGGGCCGAGGCGGCCGAGCGGGAGCTCGTCAAACTCAAGCTCCTGCTCTTTCTCAGCGGGCGGATTAACGCCGAGATGGACGGGGTGGTGACGGGTGTGGAGCCCTTTGGCCTTTTTGTGCAAGGGATCGACCTGCCGGCGGAAGGGCTTGTGGCCCTCGATGCCTTGCCCGACGACCGCTATCGCTACGAGCGGGCGAGCCATGTGCTGGCCGGCACACGGGCGGGCAACACGTTTCGGCTCGGCGATCGCGTGCGGGTGGAGGTGGCCCGGGTCGACCTCGATCGCCGGCTCTTGGAACTGCGGCTCGTGCAGCGATCACGGCGGCGGCCCCCGCCGCGCCAGGCACGGTCGAGCAAGCCAAAGCCGAAGGGGCGGTATACTCGTCGCCGATGACCAATCACCTTTCTGAAACACCGCTCTGCCGCTGGCACGAAGCCCACGGCGGCCGCATGGTTGAATTCGCCGGCTGGCGAATGCCGGTGCAGTATGCCTCGATCGTCGAGGAGCATCTGGCCACGCGGCAGGCAGCCGGCATGTTCGATGTCTCCCACATGGGGCGGCTCTCGATCGCCGGCCCTGCTGCAATCACGTGGCTCGAGTCGCTGCTGACCCGCACGGTGGCCGGTATCGATGTTGGCCGCTGCCGCTACACGCTCATCACGAATGATGAATCGATTCTTGACGATGCCCTCGTCAGCCGCGAGGCCGATGCAGCCGACGGCACGCCACGGCTAAGCCTGGTGGTCAACGCCAGCAATCGGAAACGGGTCGTGGCCTGGCTCCGCAGTCAGCTTCCCGGCAGCAGCGTGACGCTCACCGACACCACGCTCGACACGGCCATGATCGCCGTGCAGGGGCCGCGGGCGGTGGAGATCGTCTGTGGATTGTGCCCGGTTGAGGATGCCGCGCGGATCGGTGGTCTGGCGGCCTACACCGCCACGCGAGCCATGATCGCCGGCCAGCCTGCTGCCGTCAGCCGCACGGGCTATACCGGGGAAGACGGTGTCGAGATTGTCGTGGCGGCTTCAGGAGCCGCTGCGTTATGGGAGGCGATCCATTCAGCCGGCCTTCCGCATGGGCTGCGGGCCTGTGGGCTTGGGGCCCGTGACACGCTACGGCTGGAGGCCGGCATGCCACTTTATGGTCATGAACTTCGGGAGGATTCCGATCCCTTCGCTCTCGGGCTTGGTCTCGGCATCACGCTCGAAGGCCGCTCTTTTCCCGGGAGTGACCGGTTTCGGGCGATGCAAGCAAAACCGCCGCGGCAGGTTCGCGTCGGCCTCGTCTTTGATTCGAAACGGACCGCCCGCGAGGGCTATGCCGTGGTCATCGGCGACCGGCAGGTCGGGGCAGTGACCAGCGGCAGTTTTGCCCCGACGGTAGGCACGTCGGTGGCCATGGCCCTTGTCGACCGGGAGATCGCCCCTCCCGGCACCGCCGTCGATGTGCTGATTCGTGATGCGCGGCAGGCCGGCCGCATCGCCCCCCTTCCCTTCTATCGTCGCGGTGGGTGAACGACTTCGGGCGGATTCGGTATCTTGACGCTTTCCTTGTGAGTCCCTCTGGAGCATCCCATGGCAGTTCCCCGCAGATACGCCCCGTCCCATGAATGGATTCGCCTCGAAGGCGATGGTACGGCCACTGTTGGTATTTCCGCGTACGCGGTCGAGGCCCTGACCGACCTGGTGTTTATGCAACTGCCCGAGGTTGGCCGGCGGGTAAAGGCAGGGGAATCGTTCGGAGAAATCGAAAGCGTGAAGGCCGTGAGCGACATGTACGCGCCCGTGGCTGGTGAAGTGGTGGCAGTGAACACGGAGTTGCCGCAGCGGCTTGAGTCGCTCGGGCAGGATCCGTATGAGGCAGGCTGGATCGCGCGAATCAAGCCTGACAATCCGGCTGACATTGAAGGCCTGCTTGACCAGACTGCCTACGATGCTTTGGTGGGGAAGCAGTCGCGATGATGTGCGACTGCGGGGAGTTGCTGTGAGAGGAATTGCGGTCTGGAGGGATGGCGCGGCTGATGGACCGACGAACATGGCCGCCGATGAATGCTTGGCGGCAGCCGCCGTGGACCACGGGGGTTTGGTGATTCGCCTCTACCGCTGGGAGACCACGACTGTCTCGCTCGGCGCGTTTCAACCAATTGCCGCAGCCCGGGCGTGTGAGGCGATCGCGGGCATCCCTGTTGTGCGGCGGCCAAGTGGTGGAGGTGCCCTCGTCCACGGGAGCGACTTTACTTACGCAGTTGCTGTTCCCAAGCGGCATGTTTGGGGGGCAACACCGCAGTCGCTATATGACGCCATGCATACAGCAATGATTGACGCACTTGCTGCGTGGGGCATCAAGGCCCAGCTGGCCACGCCCCATTCGGAGGCAGATAAATCGTTTTTCTGCTTTGAACGCCGCGCTCAAGGCGACGTCGTTACCATGCATCCCTCTTTCAAAGGGGTTGGAGGCGACATCAAACTCATGGGAAGCGCGCAGCGTCGACTCGCTGATGCTGTTGTTCAGCACGGCAGCCTGCTGCTTAATTCCAACGCGGACGTGGATCCGACCGTCCGCCACGTGGGGCTCGCCGACGTGGCGGTCTCACGAGGCATTGATCCGGGCCAGTTTCCCGATTGGGGTGCCGAGTTGATACGAGGTATTGCAAAGACCTTGGGACAACAGGTTGAGGAGCAAGGATCATTTCTTGAGGCGTGTCCTCGAGGTCTGCAGGCGCGTCGCGAGCGGTATGCCGCAGCGAGTTGGATCAATCGCCGCTGACCGCACCTCAAATGGGGGGGGCAGTGTGTTTTGAGGTTAGATTCGCTCTTGCGGGGTAGCGTTCATCGATGCTACCGAGTATTATTTCTAAAGGTCATTGTTGGTGGGACTCCATATTTCATAGACGTTTTTTCTTCGCCGCAGCGACTTTTTCAAAAGGGGTGATTAATCGCAGCGAGATGAAACCATGGGAACAAAGCTTGTCATTGCTTCTGGCAAGAGTGCCGGGAAGGCAATCGCCGTCAAACGTGACAAACTTTTGATTGGCCGAGCCGAGGAGTGTGATATCAGGCCTTTGAGCGATGAAGTGAGCCGGCGGCATTGTGCTGTGCGGGTTGAGAGTGACGTCGTTTCAGTTGAGGATTTGGGCAGCCGTAATGGAACATTCGTGAATGGCCGGCGGATCGACCAAAAAACGACGGTGTTTGACAACGACTTGATCAAGGTCGGAAGCCTCGAACTGAAAGTGCTGGACGGAACGCCTCGAGCAGGCTCGTCCCAGGCCGTCGAACCGACCTCATGGAATGACGAGGACGAGGTGTCGCGGTGGCTCCTCGCCGATAACGAACGGTCGGGTATGCACGACACGACTCAAACGGCGGCTGCCCTCCCGATGGATGAGGCCGGCGAGGCGGGCGTTGAGGTTGAGGAGGTGGGAACAGAATTCACGGCCCCAAATGTGGTCCCGCCTGAAGATTCTTCAAGCGTCAAGCGGATGAACATCGAGGAATTGAGGGCATCCCGTGCCAATCCGGGAGTGCTCCCTAAGGATGAAGCCAAGGCGGCAGGATCGTCACGAGAGGCGGCTGCCGAGGCCTTAAAGAAACTGTTTGGGAACCGTTGATCCGATGGTGACGACTGTACGTCTTGAACGGTCCGTAAAGCCAAGTAAGGCGGCAGAAATTGCCTGACCGTCCGACTCTCCGCAGCCGGCATGGGGGATACTTTCGACAGAGTCTCTCAATGGACTCCAGCAGTATTTCCACCCTCGTCTCAGGAATCTCCCATGTCCGTCACCGCTTGCCCCCACTCCCCTGCCCGTCGCGCTGCCAGCAAGGCCCCCAGGAGCCTGCGTCGTCGCCATATCGATCCCACAACCTGTGAGCGGGACTATGGCCCGGAAGAACTTGAATTCATGCAGGCCATCGAGGCTTACAAGCGGTCGAGCGGCCGCATGTTCCCAACATGCAGTGAAATTCTCGAAGTGGTGCGATCCTTGGGATACATCCGCGTTTCCCTCTGACCGCATCGGGGTAGGACGGGGAGGATCAGGAGTTTGGGGCAGGCAGCCGGGCTTGTTCCAAAGGTCGGTCCTTGGCTACGGTCTGCCGTTGATGGAAGCAGCGACTGGCGTGAAGCACGGTGTTCTTGTGCGGCCCCTGTGGTGTGGTCTCTGTGCCGCGGCGCTCGCGTGGATTTCCGGCTGCGGAGGTTTGGTTCGCAACGATAACGCCGAGGGAGTAAAGCTGTATCAGCAGGGAAACTATCTCGGGGCGGTGAACTGTTTTCAGGCAGCGCTTGCCCAGCAGCCCGGCAATCCAGACTGCTTCTACAACCTCGGAGCGACCTACCATCAGCAGTCCAAGCTGTTTCGGCAGCCCGCCGACTTGCAGACCGCTGAACAGTATTACCACCTTTGTCTCGCTCGCAATCCTGATCATGTGGCTTGCCAGCGGGCCTTGGCAGTCTTGCTCGTGGAAGAGAATCGCCGTGACGAGGCGATCACCCAGCTTCAGGCATGGGCGGTGCGGCAGCCGACCAGTGCGGCGCCACAGATTGAATTGGCTCGACTGTGCCAAGAGCAGGGAGATCTTTACACGGCCGAAAAACACCTGACCAGCGCCTTGGCGATCGATCCGAATAACACTCGAGCGCTCGTGGCACTTGGCAGCCTGTACGAGGCCACCGGTGAAACATCGCAGGCTCTCGTCAACTATTCGCGGGCCCTGTCGATCGAACCTCAGCAGCCGGTCGTGTCGGCACGGCTGGCCAGTCTCAGCGCCGAACTGTCCGATGCACGGATGGCGGCACTACCCGTCACACCAGTTTCAACGCCCCCGTTTTCGGTTCAGCCAGTGGCGGCTCAGCCCCCGTTCGCGTCAGGGAACGTGGCCCGTTGACCATGTGCGAACGGACTTCTATTCTCCCTCCAAATGCGTGGTTTTCGGAGGCATCGCTGAAGTGAGGCCTCAGGCTCGCATTGGAGCAGGAGAACGGCCGTGACCGAGCGACCAGACGGATCGGAAGCAGACAGGGTATTCAATTTCTCGGCGGGCCCGGCCGTGCTTCCTCTTTCCGTGCTCGAGCAGGCGCGTGACGAAATGCTGTCGCTCCCGGGCGTGGGGATGTCGGTGCTGGAGATCAGCCACCGGAGTTTGGCTTTTGACCGCATTCTTGAAGACACGCTCGCCGATCTGCGACAGCTGCTGGGGATAGGCACGGACCACGAACTGGTCTTTCTCCAGGGGGGCGCAAGTCTGCAGTTTTCCATGGTGCCAATGAACCTGCTTCGTGGGCAGTCGTCCCCGGCCGACTACATCCTTTCTGGCACCTGGGGTGCCACGGCCGTGAAGGAGGCACGCCGTGAAGGGGCCGTCCATGTGGCGTGGACTGGAGAGAACAGCCGCTATGACCAGTTGCCGGTTCCCGGCGACATCCAACGCTCCCCCGATGCCGCGTATGTGCATATCACCAGTAATGAGACGATCCAGGGCGTGCAGTGGCAGCGGGAACCCGACGTCGGGGCGGCTCCGCTGGTCTGCGACTGCTCGAGCGATTTTCTTTCCCGGCCGATCGACGTGGCGAAGTATGGGCTGATTTACGCTTGCGCCCAGAAGAATGCGGG
>JAYQOK010000082.1:10058-15672 GCA_038144795.1 Candidatus Kuenenia sp.
CCGGGGTCACCGTGGTCATTATTCGAAAGGATCTTCTGGAACGGAGCCGCGATGATTTGCCCGCAATGCTTGACTATCGCACATTTGTAAAAAATGGGTCACGGCCCAACACGCCGCCCGTGTTTGCCATCTACATGCTCGGTCTTGTGTGCCGCTGGGTGCGGGACACGATGGGTGGGCTGGCAGCGATGGCCGACCACAACACAGCCAAGGCAGCGATTCTCTATGACGTCATTGACCGTTCGGGGGGCTTCTATGGCGGTCATGCTCACCCAGTCTGTCGCTCCAAAATGAATGTCACGTTTCGCCTCCCGAGTGAAGAGCTTGAGAAAGCGTTTGTGCGGGGGGCCGCCCGCCACGGGCTCGCCGACTTGAAGGGCCATCGTTCCGTGGGTGGGATCCGAGCGAGTATCTACAATGCCATGCCGACGGCGGGTGTCGAGGCACTGCGAGACTACATGCTCGACTTTCAGCGGTCTCAGGCCTGATCCAGTGCCCGGTCGAGAAAACAGACTTTCTTGCGGAAGGAACCGACATGCCATCCATCATCGTGCTTGATTCCCTAAGTCCTGACGGGCTCGCCCTACTCGACAAGGCGGCAGCACACGGGATCATCTACGAAGTATCCACCGGGCTCTCCGGCGCCGCGCTTCGCGATGCGCTGGCCGCTCACGACGGGGCCATCTGTCGCAGCGGCGTGAAGATCACGGCCGACGCTTTGGCCGGCAACACCCGGCTTCGGGCTATCGTGCGGGCTGGGGTCGGCACCGACAACATCGACAAGGATGCCGCGACCCGCCAAGGAATCGTGGTGATGAACACGCCGGCCGGCAATACTGTGAGCACGGCTGAGCACGCCTTTGCGCTCATTCTGGCCCTGTCTCGGAACGTGGCCGCGGCTGATGCCAGCCTCCGCGGGCATCGGTGGGATCGGGGAAAGTTTATGGGTGTCCAACTCGCCGGCAAGACGCTTGGCATCGTGGGGCTCGGCCGCATCGGTCAGGCCGTCGCGGAGCGGGCCCGCGCGTTTGACATGCGGGTAGTCGGCTACGACCCATTTCTCTCTCCCGAGCGAGCGGCCGACCTCGGGATTGAATTGATGCCGAAGGTGGCCGACATGCTGCCTGTGGTTGATTATCTCACTGTCCATACGCCGCTTACCGATGAGACACGGCACCTGATTGGCAAGGCAGAGTTGGGAAAACTCAAGAGAGGCGTGCGGCTCGTGAACTGCGCCCGCGGCGGCATCTACGACGAAGAAGCCCTGATCGAGGGGCTCACGAGCGGTGTCATTGCTGGAGTGGCCCTCGATGTTTTCGAGTCAGAGCCCTGCACAGAGAGCCCGCTGTTTGACATGCCGGGCGTGCTGGTCACGCCGCATCTCGGGGCCAGCACGGAGGAGGCGCAGTCGCAGGTGGCGGTGGAAGGCGTGGGGCTCCTTGTCGATTTTCTTACCACCGGTGCGATTCGACATTCGGTCAACGCGAATGCGATCGATCCGGCAGCGCTCGAGGGCGTCCGTGGATTTCTCGATCTGGCCTGGCGACTGGGGCTGCTCTTGGCTCAGCTCGACGACGGCCCGCCCCGCTCCTGCTCAATCGCCTATCGTGGCGAGATCGCGTCGCGGAACACTCGGCTGGTGACGGCGGCATTTGCGGCGGGGCTCCTCCAGTCCGCCATCGAGGACGTCAATATCGTTAATGCCGAGATGCTCCTTCGTGACAGGGGTATTGAACTTGTTGAGCAGAGCCGGACCGATCCTGGTGCCTTCAGTTCGGTGGTGGCCGTCGACCTGGTGAGCGGCGATACGGTGCATCGTGCTGCCGGCACTCTTTTTGGGCGATCGATGCCGCGTCTCGTGCAACTCGAAGGGCATCGGCTCGAGGCCTACCTCGACGGCGTGCTCCTTGTCTTCACCCACCAGGATGTACCGGGCATCATTGGCCGCGTGGGGACGGCCTTTGGCGCGCAGGGTGTGAACATTGCCCAAATGACCGTGGGCCGCACAGCGCCCGGGGGCGATGCCATCGGCGTGCTCAACCTTGATCAGGCCCTCACGGACGAGTCGCTTGCGGCGGTTGCAGCATGCCCCGGAGTGCGATCAGCCCGCGTGGTCAAACTTCCACCGGCCGGCAAACTACCGTATTGGCTGGCAAACGCCGCGTCCGCCTCCCACTCCAGCCGATCCTCCCGGGCATGAGGCAAGGTTCCGCTGGTCGAGGAGTCCTTCTGCGCAGCGGCATGTTTTGTTTGACGGTCCCCTGTCTCATGACCACAATACTAAGATGCGAAGGCTCTTCCGCGTCGCGCTCTGATCTTTGAGGATAAGACTCAGTCAATGGGCTATCTTTTTTTCCAGTTTGGCAGGTTGCTCAGTTGCCTCGCGATCGCCTTGGCTACGGTGGGAGTGACTTTACTGTCTGGAGCCTCGTGTGCGGCTGACAACGAACCGGTTTCCGTGTCGGATGCTACGACACTCAAGTTGCTGAAGGCACTCGACCAGCAGCAGATGCCGGACGTGGTGCTCTGGATTCTTGATCGGGCAGCGTCCGATGACCAGGCGGGAAAGACGCTTCAAGAAGAAGTGGCCTTTCGCCGCGCTTCCGCTTTGGTGGGGGTGAGCCAGTCGGAGAGCGATGCCGAGAAGCGAGGGGAACTCCTCGATGGTGCCCAAAAAGCTCTCGACGCGTTCTTGGCCGGAGAACCTTCGCTTGAAAGAAGGATTGACGCATTGATGCAGAAGGGTGGTTTGCTGATTGCCCGGGGACGCGTCAATCTTGACAAGGCGAAACGCCCGGGTGCAGACGTCACGGCGCTGCGAGCCGCAGCAGTACCGTTCTTTGACGGCGCGATCGCGTCGCTCCAAGGAAAAATGGCTGGCAAAAAGGAGCCGATCACGGACGTTGGGAATGCTGAAGATGCAGTTTTGAAGGCCCTGCGAGAAGCGGATGCCGAGTTGCAGGCGGCCTCGGGAGGGGAGGGTTCTGGGGAAGGTGCGAGCGACAAGGCGTCTGGAAAGCCAACACGAGTCAGATCCATCGCGCGGATGGAAGAGGACCGTGAAGAACTCCGAGGAAAGCTGCTCCAGGTGCGATTGCTGGTGGCAGACGCGTACTTTGATAAATCGCAGGCCTTTGCCCCTGAAGCGGATGAGGCAAAGACCGCTCTGCAAGCATCCACGGAACGGTATGCAGAACTCTTTAAAAAGTACCCGAATCGAGGTGTGGGGCTGCTTGCCCGGTGTAACGAAGGCCGCAATTATGCAGCGGCCGGCGATTGCGTGAAGGCGCTGGCAGCACTCGGAGAGATGCTTGCGATCGAGGGTAGTGGGGAGTTCTTCACCATGCTCCGTAGCAAGGCCTTGAATGCCTCCCTCCAGTGTTGGTTGGCCGAGAAAAAATACGATTCCTTCACCGACGCGATGCTGAAAATAGCTCTGGGTGGGGTGCCGGTTGAGCAACTTGACGCAGATGTCCTTGGGATGAAGTTTCGCGCGGCCCTTCTCCTGCAGCAGCGTGCTGCGGCGATTCCCGAGGCGGAGCAAGCCAAGCGGAAACCCCTGCAGCGGGATGCCGTCAAACTTGCGACGGAGGTTGCCAAGGCAGGCCGCGACTATGCGACTGAAGCCCGTGACCTCCTGGCAACACTCGGTACTGATTTCGACAGTGCCATCGCTGAGGGCGCGTCGTTTGACACATTAATGGATCAGGCCAAGTTGGCGCTCACAACCATGCAGGAACAGCGGGCCTTGGCAAAACAGGCTCTGGCTGCGAACCAAGAGGCGGAAGCGAAAGCAGCGACCGCTGCTGGTGATGATGCGCGATCCCAAGCGACTTCTTTTCTCGCCAAGGCGCTGGCTGTTGCGGATGGGGAGGAAATCGATGCCGTAAATCAATCCAGATATCTCCTGACCTACCTCTTTTACGAGGCAGGCCGCTGGCATGAAGCTGCCACGCTTGGCGGCTTTCTGGCTGATCGGTATCCGAGCAGCCGGGGCAGCGATCAGGCGGCCATGATCGCCATGGCGAGTTGGCAGCAGCTGCAGAAACAGGAGGAACCCGCCTGGGCTGCCAATGCACGAGATCACTGCGGTGTGGCGGCGGAGGCCATTATCCGGGGTTGGCCGGACAGCAAAGCAGCCGGTGATGCCGCCGTTGTGGCGATTGCGGCGGCTGTGGATTCTCGGACCCCCGAACGCATCGCGGCAGTGTTGCAGTTGGTCCCGCCAAGCCTGCCAAGGCGTGCGGAAGTGCTGATGCGCGCCGGCTTGGGACTGGCGCGACAGGTCCAGGAAGGCAGGAGACTGGAAGGCAGTGTTCGCCCCTCAGACGAAGTTTTACTTGAGTGGAAGCAGCAGGCGACAAGGACGTTGGATCAAGGCTTGGCGGCGGCAAAGGGTGTGGCCCCCACGGCGGTGGCCGTATCAGCGGCCTTGGCGCGATGCCAACTCGCCATCGATGACGGGGCTGACGATGTCGTGTCAGCGGTGCTCGAAGACCCGGACTTTGGGCCATGGACTGCAGTGAATGGTTCATTGCCCACCGGGGTCTCAGAGTCCATGGTGGGTAGCGCTTTAACGTTGGCGTTGCGACATTTTATCGGTACCGAGCAGATCGAAAAGGCTGAGCAGGCAATGAATCTGCTGGAAAAGCAGGCTGGTACGGGGGGGGAGGCAGCAGCGAAATTAACCTCTCTGTACTTGTCGATGGGGCGTGATCTTCAGGAGCAGTTACGAGCCTTGGCGGACGAATCCGCATCCCCGGAACAAGCGGCCAAACTGTTGGCGGGTTTTGAAACATTTTTGGAGCGGGTGGCGGAACGCGACAAAAAAATTGCTTCTCAAATGTGGGTCGGTAGTACGTATGATGCGCTCGCATCCGGAGAAGGTATGGGGGCGGCCATATCGAAAGCCCAGCGGGATAAGTACCTCACCAAGGCTGCTGACGTTTATGAGGGTCTCTTGGCCGGCGGAGCGGCCGAAGTGGCGGAGTATGAGCCGACCCTTCGGCTTAAAATGGTGGGCATCTATCAGGATCGTGGTCAATGGGACGAAGCTCGGAAGCACATCGACTGGTTTCTTGCCGATGCGGCTCGCCAAAACATGATCGATCCGCAGATCGCAGCGGCAAAACTTGCTCAGGCAGCTGGAGAATCCGCCACCGATGCTGCAGCTGCCGAGAAGGATTTTCGAGAGGCTGTGAGTGGAGATAGCTCAGGCGGGCGGGTGTCGTGGGGATGGGGGGGCATCGCCAATAAACTGGTGCGTCAGGCATTTTCCGGGACGGATGCGCGAGCCGAGCGGGCTCAGGCCCAATTTTTTGATGCCCGACTCAATCTTGCGAGATGTCGCCTCGCTTGGGCCGTAAAGGCGAACGGCAATCGTGACAAACTCCTTGAGATGGCTTACAACGACGTCGCAATCACATACAAGCTTTATCCCCAGCTTGGTGGTCCGGCGATGCGCGAAAGATTTGATGCCATTCTGCGAGAAATCCAGCAGGCGCAGGGGCAGCCGCCCGAGGGCCTTGCGGCAATTGATGGGGAAGCACCGAGCGGGGGAACATGATGAAACACAACAAGTTCACCACGGACCGTAAGTCTGGAGGGGTTCTAA
>JAYQOK010000083.1:0-15578 GCA_038144795.1 Candidatus Kuenenia sp.
CCCTGGGAGCCGGCCTTGTTGGCAAGCGAAGCCATGGATGGCGATGCGCAGCCAGCAGGGAGAGAGCGGAGACCAGGACGGCCGGAGTAAATGTCCGGCGACAGGGGCCCGGCGGCCCCAGCCCGGATTCAACGTTGTGATTCGAGCGTCAGGCGTTGCCCGGGGCAGGGGCCTGATACACGTGAACATCCCGTTGGGGATACGGGATCGACACGCCCGCCTTATCGAATTCCCGCTTCACGGCAGCGGTTACATCCCAGTACACCGTCCAGTAGTCGTCCGTCTTCGCCCACGGCCGCACGACGAAGTTGATCGAAGAATCGGCCAGTTCGTTGAGCTTGATGACCGGCGCCGGAGCCTGAAGCACGAGCGGGGGCCCGCCGACGATCCGCTCGAGAATGGCCTGCGCGGCATCGATGTCGTCGTCGTAGCCGATGCCAAACGTGAGGTCAACACGGCGGGTCGCGCTGGCCGTGGCGTTGGTGATCGTGTCGCCCCCGATCTTACCGTTGGGAACGATCATGAGCTTGTTGTCAAACGTGCGGATCGTGGTGGAGAGCATGTTCATCGAGTCGACGATGCCGCTCACGCCAGCAGCATCGATCACGTCGCCGACATCAAACGGTCGGTAGGCCAGAATGAGCAGCCCCTGGGCAAAGTTGGCGAGCGTGCCCTGCAGGGCCAGCCCCACCACGAAGGCGGCTCCACCGATGATCGCCAGCAGTGGGCTCGTGTTGATCTCCAAGGCCGAGAGCGACACTACAAGCCCCACCAGGAGCGTGGCCTGGCGGACGAAATTGACGAGAAAGGTGCGTAGCAGTGAAGAGGCGCCCTTGACCTGGGCGATCGCCCGGCCGGTGAGACTGCTGAGAAATTTTGACAGCATCCACGAGGCGAAGAGGATCACCAGGAAGCGGATGATGTTGCCGAGCCAGCGAATGCCCCCCTGGGGCGAGAGCAGCCAGTTTCTCAAGATGACCAGCGCCGTGCCGGCGTTAGTGACGTCCATTTCGAGGCCGTTCACCGCCGAGGCGTAGAGGCGAAACTCCTTGGGGTCACCCCCTTTCCGCTCCCATTCGTCGAGCACGACCCGCAGGCGGTCAGTGAGAATCGTCCGCTCTTCCTGGAGCCGCGAGAGCGCCGAGCCCGGAGCCGCCGCATCTGCTCCGGTCGTAGCACCGGTCCGCAGGTCACTGATCTCGCGAACCTTGTCCTTGAGGCGGTCTCGCCACACCGTGGCCAGGTCGGCCAATTCCTGCTCAGTGAGCGGCCGAACGCTGGCCTTGAGCCGATCATGCGATTCGACGGCCTCCGCGTCGGCGGCTGGCTCGCCCACGGTCAGCCGGCCGGGAATTGACTCGACTGGGGCGGACTCCGCAGCACCAAGCGGTGCGCAGAAAGCACCCGCCGCCAGCACCGCGGCAACCACCAGCCCGACGAGCCTCAGCCGGCAGCCCATCACCGGCCTACTGGCGTCACAGGCCGACGGGCCACCTCGGGCTCAGGCCCCTTGGGCAGCGTGCAGCCGGTGATTGACCAGCCATCGGGGAGCGTCCGCAGACCAGTCACGCCGGTGCCGAGATATCCGCGGATCAGGTCAAACTCCGGCAGCGTGCTGCCGTCGATCTTCTGCTCCCGCACATGCCCATCCTGACCGTCACCAAGCAGCCCGTTGAGCAACTGGCCGAGCATGCTCTTCGACTTGGGCATCATGCCCTGCCGCAGCATTTCATACGCCGGCCGGATCGCCTCGTCTTCACGGTTGAACGACCGGGCCGCCGCCTTGCCGGGAAGCAGCTTAGCGAGTTCGCCCCCCGCAGCCGCGTAGTCGGGGGCCGTGGCCAGCGACTCGGCTCCGCCCGATGTGGTGAGCACCCGCTCGAGGAAGTCGCGATGCGACGCGATCAGCAGATGCCCGTTGGCGATCGTCACAGCCGAATGGGGTAGAAGCTTTTCCTCCCGCTCACGCATCCGCTGTCGACGGCGGCGGGCATCCCGCGGATCTTCGTCTTCATCATCAGCATGGGGGATCGCCCCACCCGGCGTCTCGATCTCGAGCTTGGGAATCTCCATCGTCCGGTCAACGAGTTCCCAGATCACCAGACCGTTGAACTCGACCTTCTGCATGTCTGGATCGGTCGACATGCTCTTGGCCACGGTCTGGGCAACCCGCTCCGGGTCGGTCGCCTCAATGGCGATCACGAGCCGCTCACTCTCCACATCGATCGGCTCGGCATAATCGCTGATGACGGTCACTCGTGTGCCGAGGCAGGCCACCAGATCCTTTTCCACATCGATCTGCGGACCATCCGGATCCTCCTTGAGCGACGCGATCACGTCGTCAAACACTCCCTCTTCGCCGACGATGTCGTCGACCAGCGGCTCGATCGAGTGGAAGGCGTTTTGAAGGTCCCACTGCAGCGAGATCCAACTGGAGAGATCCCGCGGCGCCCAGACCGGTGGAGCGATCGTTTCGGCATCGGGAAAGTGGAGCATCCGGGCCGCGCCGTCAAAACGGTCGATCGCAAACGGCTGCCGACCTTCCAGTGGCGGGGCATAGATCATGGCGTGATGTCGGAGTTCGTAGAGCCCATCGTCGAAGGAGACAAAGCCGCCTGCTCCCTTGACGGCCCCGAAGCCCTGACGATTGAGGATCGCGACATAGTCGGGCCCCTTCTTCTTCTCACGGGGCGGGTTGGTGGCCTGATAGGCAGTGGCGAATCCAAAGGGATCAACATACCACCGCAAGGGCTTGGTCGAGGGGGCCACATGCTGCCCGCACTCTTTCGCAACCGCGGCAAAACTCGGCAGCGAGGCGAGGCTGTCGGCCCGCCCCTTCGAAAGCGTGGCCAGCACGTCGGCCACGGTTGCCGCATGATCACCCACGATCAACGCCGCCGGCGCCCGGGCGAACGCGACGCGACGGTCTCGCGTGTCCTGCTCGTCACGGCGGGCCGCATCGGCATCCGGAGGCAGTGTGTACACGCGGATCGCCTCGGGCAGCCCCTCTACGGCCACTTTTTTCGCCTGGCGCTCGACGAGCCGCTCTTCGATCTTCGTCAGAAGCGCGTCAGCTTCGGCGTCATGGCCGGTGGTGTCGACCAGCAGCACGGTCGCCAGGAGGCCATCATCGAGGCCGATCGCGGCCGCGGCGATCTCTCCCCCCGGCACAGCGTCGAGGTCCTCGAGTTTCAGGCCGAGGTTGGCCAGCCGCTTACTTCCCGATTCGGAAAGCTGCTTGCGGAAACTCTCCACGAATGGCTTCATGTTCGGATCCTTGAGCAGCCGACCGTAGGTCGAACGGTTGAAGGCGTCACCGAAGCCCTGGCTGTCGGGCACGCTGATCCAGGCCTTCGTCGTGTCCGGAAAAATGGTTTCACTCGGCGGAAAGGCACCGCCGTGCGCAGCCGCCCCGAGGAGCATCGCTACCAGCCCGCACCCGGCTGCCACCCTCTGCGACCACCGCAGCGAGCCTGTCAAAACGCTCTGGGGGGCCGATCGTTCCTTCGTCAATCCGTGCACAGCAGTGCTCCTTCGCAAGGTGGCTAGAGTTCGCATGACTGGAATACCCAGGTTGTATCGAACCTGCCACACGGAATTCTCAACATCCATCCGGAGCCTTTACCCACATTACGTGGATGCCCACAGCGTTGCTCGGTAGTTCCAAGAAGTCTGGCAGGTTGGGGCGGGATGCTACAACATCGTCTTCGAGGGCTGCCGGCAGGACCAGAACTACACCGGCTAAGAGTGCCAAAGCGAGTGCGAATGCGGTCTCGCGAGCGAGCCCGAGCCCCCGGCAGACGAGGCCGACGCCAAGAATGGCTCCTCCGGTGGAGACGATCACCACTGCCACGAGGATCGCCGGCCAGGGCCCTTCCGGTGAACCAGACGTGACCACGGCCGCCACCAAAGACGGCCATCCGAGCACGGTGGCGTGCCTTACGACCGTCTCCACAACTAGTTGTGAGGCGGTGTCGTGCAGCCCGAGCCGCCCCCCCGGTGTCGATCGTAGCAGCGTTTCCCAGGGAGATGCGGCGCGTTCTCCGATCCCGTCTTGAAACACCACCAGTGGCAGCGCGAGGCAGATCATCAGGACTGCAGCGAGGGCCGCCGCCCAGCCGGCCCGGGCAGGATCCAACAGCAGCCAGCCAACCATCACCAGGAGCATCATGATCATGGCCAGCCGCCCGAGGCCGCGGCGGAGCGGAGACTGAAACATCAGGCCGGCCACCAGTTCGCCACCGCCACGGGGCAGGGGGCCGGCCGCGTGCTGGCTGAAGTGGTTCCCAAGCCACGCAACGCCGGCCGCCATGGCCACCCAGCTCACGGCCGCGACAACCCAGGAGCCGGCAGCAAGGCCCGCCAAGGCTGCGGCAGTCGCCGTGAGCATGGCGAGGCTCACACAGTCAACGGTCGCAACCTCACCCCACTGCCGCACCGCCCATACTGTGGTTGCGGTGAGGAGCACGGCCACGCCAGCGGCGATCGCGATGTCGATCATGGCGAGTGCAGCCAAAGGGGCCGTCATGAGCCGCGTTGCGGCCCCAGCCGCAAGGCCCGCCAGCGGCCACACCATCCGCACCACGATCCAGCCGCCGACCGCTGGCTGTACGGGCGCCGGCGGCAGATCGCCCAGCGCCGTGAGCATCGCCAGGGCCGCCATCCCGACCCCCACCACCGGCTGCTGAGCCCAAGCCGCCCCGCAGGCCATACTGGTCGCCAGCCAGGAGGCGGGCCGTCGGGCCGCGATCCGCAGCAGCAACGGCCACGCCGCAGACCATCCAACCGCTGTCGGTGCCGCGGCGGCCATTCACGAAAGCCTCGGCCGCGCGGCTCCCTGCACCCGCAATGGCAGGCCCAGTATGCGGAGAAAGCCCTCGGCGTCGTCCTGGTTGTAGGAGCCGCCCCCTTCCATCGACGCAATGGCAGCATCGTAGAGGCTGTTGGAGCTCGTGCGACTCTTCACCAGCATGTTGCCTTTGTAGAGGTCAAGCGTGACGGTACCGGTCACCGGCCGTTGCGTTTCACGAATGAAGGCCATGAGGGCATCCATCTTCGCGCAATACCAGAAGCCGTAATACACCATCTCAGCCACTTCCGGAGAGAGGCGGTCGCGAAGATGGACCAGATCGCGATCGAGCGTCATCTGCTCGACAAGCCGATGGGCCTCATAGAGAAGCGTCATGCCCGGCGCCTCGTAGACGCCGCGGCTCTTCATACCGACAAGGCGGTTCTCGACGATGTCGGTGCGGCCGATGCCGTTGCGACCGCCGATCTCGTTGAGCGTGAGCACAATCTCGTGGGCTGCCAGCGGCTTCCCGTTGACCCGCACCGGCACGCCCGCCTCGAAATCAATCGTGACGGTTTCCGCCGTGTCGGGGGCCGCCTGCGGCGATACGGTCATGCCAAACTCGACAAGCCCAAGGCCGTCGGTGGAGAGCTCCTCGAGCAGCCCCGCCTCGTAGCTCGTATGCAGACAGTTTTCATCGGAACTGTAGGGCTTGCTCTTGGAGGCCTTCACGGGGATCTGCTTCTGTTCGCAAAACTCGATCAGCTCCTGCCGACCGGGGAAGCGGTCGCGAAATTCCTGCATCCGCCACGGCGCGAGAATCGTGATCGCGGGGTCGAGCGCCTCGGCAGCGAGCTGAAATCGGCACTGATCATTGCCCTTGCCGGTGGCCCCGTGGGCATAGACCGTGGCCCCCTCGCGGTGGGCAATCTCGACGCAGATCTTGCTGATGAGCGGCCGAGCGATCGACGTGCCGAGGAGGTAGGTGCCCTCGTATCGGGCCTGCCACTGCATCGTCGGAAAGGCGAAGTCGCGGCAGAGTTCTTCCCGGACATCGACGATCATCGCCTTCACGGCCCCGCAATCCCGCGCCTTCTTGAGCGTCGCCTCCCGATCCTCGCACGGCTGCCCGAGGTCGACATACACCGCAATCACGTCATACCCCTTCTCGATCAACCACCCCAGAATCACCGAGGTATCGAGCCCCCCCGAATACGCCAACACACACTTCTTATTCATCTAACTTTCTCCGTGTCACTGATTTCGTAAGCATCACATCCGCCTCCCAACGACGGAGGCTCCGGGGTCGGCGAACGCTCGAGGAGCGGAAGCGGCGGACAACACCAGTTGCCGCCCTGGAGCCGGTGCTTCACAGGAACGCGATCACACCTCGTGCACCAACGCCATATTGTGTCCACCCGTCCCAAAACCGATACCCGCCACCAGTAGAATCCGGTCACCACGCTGCAGCCGCCCCTCCCGCAGCCCCCAGGCACTCACGTGCTCAAGCAACTGATTGATATCGGGCGAAGCGACATTCGCCAGTGGGGTCACACCCCAGTAGAGCGACATCTGGCGGCGTGTGGCGGCATTGTCGGAGAGGCCGACCGTCGGCACCGCGCCCCGCCGCTTCGAGCGGGCGATGGCCGTGAGGCCGCTGCGGCTGGCGACCACGAAGAGCTTGGCATCGAGCTCACCGGCGATCCGGCTGGCCCCGTCGACCACGGCCTGCGTGATCGGATGGAGGCCATCGACGAGAAACTCAGGCGCCGGCAGAAACTCCTGCACCGGCACCCCGGCGCTGCCCCGCTCGGCCATGAACCGGCCTTCCATGTATCGCCAGCGGTCGGCGAGGTACTGCTTCTCGGTTTCGCGGGCGATCCGCCGCATCATTTCGACCACCAGCCGGGGATGTTCGCCAATGGCCGTCTCGCCGGAGAGCATGCAAGCGTCGCAGCCGTCGAGGATCGCGTTGGCCACGTCGGTTGTCTCGGCCCGCGTCGGCCGGCGGGCGTGCTGCATGCTGTCGAGCATCTGCGTGGCCACGATCACCGGCTTTTGATACCGCTGGCAGGCGCGGATGATCCGCTTCTGCACCATCGGCATGCTGGCCACGTCGGTCTCCACGCCCAGATCACCGCGGGCCACCATCACGGCGTCGGCGGCGTCGACGATCGCGTCGAGATTGTCGATCGCCTCTCGCTTCTCAATCTTCGCCACGACGCGCGCCTGCGAGCCGCGGGTGCGGAGCAGCTCCTTGAGGAGCTTCACTTCGACCGGGCTGCGGACGAAGGACAGGCTCACGAAATCGGCCCCGGCGGCGGCCGCCCACTCAGCATGCTGCCAGTCAGCCTGACTCATCGCCGCCACGGAGAGCTTCACGCCGGGCAGATTGACTCCCTGGCGGCTGCGTACGATGCCTCCCTGCACGACGCGGCAGCGGGCAGCATCGGCCGCCTTCTCCTCGACGACGAGGCTGATCGTGCCGTCGGCCAGCATCACGCTGTCGCCCGCGGCGAGTTCGTCTACAAGCGGCGCGTAGGTGGTCACAAACCGATCCGGCTGATCGCTTTCGGTGCCGCGGATAAACCAGATCGTGGCCCCTTCGACACAGTCCACCGCGCCGCCGGGAAGCTCGCCGAGCCGGATCTTGGGGCCGGCCAGATCGACGAGCACACCGACCGGCCGCGCGAGGGCATCACCAACCCGGCGGATGCGATCGAGCGTTTCCTGGTGCTCGTCCATCGATCCGTGGGCCATATTGAGCCGAAACACGTCGACGCCCGCCTCAACGAGGCCGTGGATCGCCGTCTCTTCGCGGCTGGCCGGGCCAATCGTGGCGACAATCTTGGTGCGGACGACCGGCGGGGCCGGAGGCGGGTTGGTCATGGTGCGCGTCCTTAATGCGATAGCGGGCGACGGGAAGGTGGGAGGCGTACCAGAAGGATCCGAGAGTGTATCCTCAGTTGGCTGCTTTCCCATGCGAGAACCGTCGATGGCCGCACGAGCGGGCACAAACAGAGCTTGGAATGGCCGCCGGGTGATTGTCGCCGGCGGTACGGCCGGATTCGGCCTTGTGCTGGCGCGGCATCTGGCGCGGCAGGGGTCAACCGTGCTCTTGGTTGGCCGATCGGCCAACGGTGTTCGCCTGGCCCTTGCGGCCTGCGAGCAGGCGGGGGAACCGACGGCCCACATGCACGGAATCACGGCCGACCTCGGCCAGCCTAGTGAGGGCAACCGGGTGGCCGGAGAGGCGATTCGGCTGCTGGGCGGGATCGACGACGTCTTTTTCTGCGTCGGCCGTTCGGGGCGGGCCGCGATCATGCGGTCCTCCGTGGCGACGCTCCAAGAGTATCTCGACGCCAATCTGCTCTCCGCCGTCGAACTCACGCAGGCCGTCGCCGATGATGTCGCCGTTGCAGCCGGCCATCTTGTCTACATCGGCAGTTTGGCCGGGAAGATCGTGATGCCCTACTTGGGGCCCTACAGCGTGGCAAAGTCAGCGTTGGCGGCCTACGTCGATGCGGTGCGACTCGAACTCGAGCCCCGCGGCGTCCATGTGCTACTCGTGTCACCCGGTCCGATTCGTCGCCACGCCAACGACCCCGCAGCCGACCGGGCGGCCGAGCGGTATGCGGCCGAAACAGTGGCGGCAGGGTTGCCCCCAGAGGCAGCCGCGCCGGGGGGCACTGCGGCGCTCCGTCTCATTGATCCCGATGTGCTCGCCCAGCGGATCCTGTCAGCCTGCGGTCGACGGACAAACGAATTGGTGGACCCCGGGAAGGTGCGGTGGCTTGCCGGCCTCATCGAGTGGTTCCCTGACGCCGGGCGTCGGCTACTGGGCTGGGCAACGCGGCCGCGGCGATAGTTGCCGCCCCCTTGGGAAAGGCGCACGCCCGCCTGCGGGCGACACCAAAATCGATGATTTTCGGCTGGCCGGCCGCGTCGATGAGAATGTTGCCCGGCTTCAGATCGCGGTGGACGGTCCCCTTGTGGTGACCATGGGCCTCGGCGCAGCAGACCTCGCGGAAGATGCTTCCGCGACAAATCGCGGCCGCTGCGGTATACCTGTCGCGGAATGGCATCCACGGGGCAGCCGTGGCTTTTTTGACTCAGTGACATTAGGAGCAGTTCGATGACCGATTTTTTTCAGGGAATTGGCAAAATTCGGTACGAAGGCCCTCAGTCGACGAATATGCTCGCTTTCCGACACTACGATGCCGACGCCCTCGTGGAAGGCAAGGCGATGCGGGATCACTTTCGCTTCGCTGTTTCCTATTGGCACTCCTTTCGAGGAACTGGCAGCGACCCATTTGGGCCGGGCACGATGATCCGGCCGTGGGAGACCGAGAGCGACCCGCTCAGGATGGCACTCAAGCGGGTCGATGTCGCCTTCGAGTTTCTCGAGAAACTTGGCTGCGACTTCTACTGCTTCCATGATCGCGATGTTGCCCCCGAAGGCGCGACGCTCGCGGAGAGCAATCACCATCTTGATGTTGTCGCTGATCGACTCGAGGAGCACCAGAAATCGAGCGGCAAGAAACTCCTCTGGGGTACGGCCAACCTGTTCAGCCATTCCCGCTACGTCCACGGGGCGGCAACCAGCCCCAATGTCGAGTCGTTCGCCTTCGCCGCTGCTCAGGTGAAGAAGGCGCTCGAAGTGACGCACCGCCTCGGTGGCGCCGGCTATACCTTCTGGGGTGGCCGCGAGGGCTACCAGTGCCTGTGGAACACCGACATGAAGCGGGAGATCGACCACCTCGCGGCCTTCATGCACATGGCGGTCGACTACGCCAAGGAGATCGGCTTCACCGGCCAGTTCTACTTCGAGCCGAAGCCGCGGGAGCCGATGAAGCATCAATACGACTTCGACTCGGCCACCTGCATCAACTTCCTACGGACCTACGGGCTCGAGAAGCACGTGAAGATGAACATCGAGACCAACCACGCCACGCTCGCTGGCCACGAGATGCAGCACGAACTCGAGTATGCCGGCATGCAGGGCTTCCTCGGCTCAATCGACGCCAACACTGGCGACACGCTCGTCGGCTGGGATACCGATCAGTTTCCGACAAACATCTACCTCACGACGCAGATCATGTATTCGATCCTCAAGTACGGCGGCCTCGCCCCCGGCGGCGTCAACTTCGACGCTAAGGTCCGCCGCGAGAGCTTTGAGCCAATCGACCTCTTTCATGCCCACATCGGTGGCATGGACGCCTTCGCACATGGCCTCAAGATCGCGGCAGCCATGCGGGCCGACGGCCGGCTTCAGAAACTCCTTGATGAACGGTATGCCTCGTGGTCTGGTCCGCTCGGCAAACGGATCGAGTCGGGATCTGAGTCCTTCACGTCTCTCGAGAAGGAACTGCTCGCCATGGGTGAATCCACCCCGTGCTCCAGCGGCCGCCAGGAACTCTTTGAAAACGTGGTCAACACATACCTGTAAGTGGTGCCAGCGTCAGGGTGGCCCCGGTGGGGTCGCCACCTTCTCCAAAGCTCGACGCAATGACTCCATCTGCTGCGCGTCGGTGATCTTGCGACCTGCCTGGTCGCTGATATGAAACGCATCGACGACCTGGTCGGAATAGGTGCCGATCTTGGCCGCCTGCACGGAGATGCCCGCATCGAAGAGTGTCTGGGCGATGGAATACAGCAGCCCCGCCGAATCGTGAGCGAAGACTTCGAGGATCGTGGATCGTTCTGAACTCTCATTGTCGAACAGCACCCGCGTCGGCAGCAGTGATGCGGGGGTCGGCTGCGGAGCAAATGGGTTCCAGAGCCTGGTGAAAACCGGGCGGTCTCCGACCCTGAGTGCTTTTCGCACCGCCTCGCGGATGTCGGCCAGGCGTTCCGCCGGAGGTGCTCCACTGAAGTCGGGATCATGCACGACGAAATGGTCAATAATCAGGCCCCCGGGCAGCGTGTGGATGTCGGCCGCCAGAATCTCCAACCGCTGACTCGTGAGAGCGCCGGTGAGTCGATGAAAGATGCCGTTGGCGACAGCCTCCCGGGTCCCCACCGTTATCGCGAGCGTCGATGTCTCCTCCTGCCATTGGCATTCCACCACCACACCATCATCTGGCAGTCGTGCGAGTTGGCTGATGTGCTCGAGGATTGCCTCCGGGTCACGGTCCCTGAGGTAGGAGAGCGGAAGTGTGCGAGCCAACTCGACAATCTGGTCCGACGGGTCGCGATCGGTCAGCAGTACTTCCAGCGCTCGCCCGGTCCGCTCGGCCCGCAGCGACGGGCTCTCACCGTCGAGGTAGCCAAGCGTGCGGTGGTAGAGATCACCGAGCAGGTCCCCTTTCCAGCGGGTCCAGGTCCCGGGCCCGACGGCACTGACATCCGCCGCCGTGAGAACCGTAAGCATCCGCAGCACTTCGGGTGACCCGACTTCGCGAGCAAAGCGAACGACCAGACTGTTGTCGTCCACGTCGCGACGAAAGGCGAGATGGGCCATCAGCAGATGCTTTTGTACGAGAAACACGAGGATTTCGGTCTCATCGTTAGAAAGCTGAAAGAGCACGGCCACGTCGCGAGCGATGCGGGCGCCCACCTCGCTGTGATCCTCATCAAAACCCTTACCGAGATCATGAATCAGGAGAGCGAGGAGCACCGTTCCCTTGCGTTTGATCTGCCGCCAGACACTGCCGAGCCAGCTTTCGTCGTCGGTCAGGGCGACAGCTTTTTCGACGGCGATAATGCAGTGCTCATCGACTGTGTATTTGTGGTAGTTGTTGAATTGCAGCAGGTGACGGGCGTGTGCGAACGGGGGTACGAACTGCTCGAGCAGGCCAACCTCGTGGAGGCTCCGCAGGGCGGTTCCGATGCTGTCGGGCGACTCAAAGAGGGCGAGAAACCGGCGGCGTTCGGCCGGGCCAACCGGCTCCATCCGCTTTTGCACGGCAGCCCGCACCCGTTGCCACGCCCCACTGTCGACCGGCAGTCCATAGAGCGCCGACAGTTCGAGCAGTCGCAACGCCCCGTCGATGCTCTCGGTCGCGGCGGCGGGCGCTCCGGACAGCACTCGAATGGAACCCGGTCCCACCGCATATCGTCCGTCAACCCGATGCCCAAACAATCCGGTGACCCAGCGTTGCAGGGTCGGAGGCTGGCGACATTCCGCTGCGATCGCATCGGCCACATCCGCCACGCGACGTGTATGCCGGAAGTAATCCTGCATGAACCGCTCGACACCGAGCATGCCGCCGGCGGCCGCGATCCCACGGGCCGCGGCAATCCG
The DNA here is from genome assembly GCA_038144795.1 of Candidatus Kuenenia sp. Taxonomy (GTDB): domain Bacteria; phylum Planctomycetota; class Planctomycetia; order Pirellulales; family UBA1268; genus CACORA01. The sequence goes on from JAYQOK010000083.1 coordinate 12,036, forward strand.
CACCTGCTCATCGCGGGTGAGTTCATCCGCGGCCTTACCGGCATGCAGGTGAAGTTCGTTGCGGAGCCGAAGCAGAAACTCGGCAGCATCACGCACGGCGTCGGCATCGTCCCGGGTGAGGCCTCCAGCCCGAGCGAGGTCATCAAGGGTCGCCGTTTCCGTCCACGACTCGTCGCCCCAGCAAACCAGGCCGAGCCAGCGAATCAGCTGCACATCGCGAAGGCCGCCAGGCGAACGCTTCACATTGGGCTCGAGCAGAAACACCGTCTCGCCAAACTTCCTTCGCTCCTCGTCCCGTGCAGCTGATAGAAGAGCTGTCATGCGGCGACGACCCCGCCGCACGATGCCCCACAGCCGGCTACGAAGCCGCCCCACGAGGTCGTTGCGACCTGCCAGCGTACGGCAGTCGAGCAGCGTGCTGAAGATCGTGGCATCGCCCGACGCCAGTTGGGCCGCCTCCGCCACGCTCCGCACGCTCTGCCCCACGGTCAGCCCGGCGTCGAAGAGGTCCTGTACAAGCCGCCGGGCAACGTTCGCCACAAGTCCCACATCAATGCCTCCATCGGAGAGCAGCATCAGATCAATGTCGGAATAAGGCGCCATCTCCCGTCGACCAAAGCCCCCATGGGCCACCAGCGCCACCTGCCGCGACAGCCGCTCCGCCTCGGCCGCGTCATACCCCTCGATCCCCGCCTGCCAGACCTCCAACACGAGCGCAGCAAAGAGGTCGGTCGCGAGTCCGCAGGTGGCGTAGCCAAGGCCACCCTCGGCATGCTGCGTGGCGATGCGAACCCGCAGACGGCCCAACGATTCCGTGGCTTGAACCACCGCATGGCCAACTGAAGCTTCGGCAGATTCGCGGGCCGCCGTCATGCCGGATGCCATGGATCGTCGGCCACACCGTCGCGGGTGTTGGCCAAGCGAGCCAGCACGAAGAGCAGGTCGCCGAGCCGGTTGAGGTACTCAATGGCGTTGGCAGGGATCATCGTTTCCAGACGACTGGCCAGCGTCACCACCCGCCGCTCCGCCCGACGACAGACCGTGCGGGCGACATGCAGTTCAGCTGCCAGTGGCGTGCCGGTGGGCAGGATGAAACACTTGAGTGGTTCGAGTTCCCCTTCGTATTCATCGATTGCGTGCTCAAGCACTTCGACGTGCCGCATTGTGATCCGTTCCTCTGAATCACCGGGCGTCGCCAGTTGCGCTCCGAGATCGAAGAGTTCGCACTGGATGCGGCGGAGCAGGGGATCAAACTGGGCTGCGGCAGGCAGCGTGCGAACGATCCCCAGATGACTATTGAGCTCATCGACCGTGCCAAACGCCTCGATGCGGGCATGGTCTTTCGCGACCCGCGGGCCGCCAAAAAGGCCAGTTTCGCCGGCATCGCCCGTCTTGGTGTAGATCTTCATCCGTGCAGATATCTCCGGGCGGTGGACCGTCTGACCATCTCGGCCAGACCCTCTATACTGCTGGTCATGAATAGAACCTTCAAGACAACTTCTTGCAAAAAAGGCTATCTCCGGCCGTTTTCATCATCTGGCTCGCCACGCCGTGCGGGGGCAGGCGTTATCCCACGCGGAGTCATCTCTGCCATCGTATATGGCATGGTAGCCGGTCATGCTGTGGCGACCGAATCTGGTCTGGAAAACCAGTTTTTCTCTGCGCCGGTCCGGCTCACGGAGGGCTTTCCCAAGGCTGGAGAGGGCTACTTCTCTCCGGCTGGGAAGCAGATCTGCTACCAGGCCTTTCCGGAAGGCTACCCCTTCTACCAGATCTATGTGCAGGCTTTTGATTCGGCAATGCCGCGGCCGACCACACCAAAGCGGATCAGCCCCGGCCGAGGTCGCACCACGTGCAGCTGGTTCTCGCCCGACGGGAGGCGGCTCCTGTTTGCATCGAGCCATCTTGATCCGGCCCTTGCCGCCACCGAGCAGGCTGCCCGCGATCAGGCCGCCGAGGATGCCCGCACTGGTCGGCGTCGCCGCTACCAGTGGGACTTCGATCCGCACATGGAGATTTTTTCGGTCGGCCTGTCTGGTACCGGCGAGGCGACACTCACGCGGCTCACCGACTCTCCTGGCTATGACGCCGAGTGCTCGTATTCTCCCGACGGCAAGGAGGTGCTCTTTGTCAGCGATCGCGACGGTGATCCCGACATTTATGTGATGCAGGCCGATGGCGCGAACGTTCGCCAACTCACCAATGAGCCCGGCTATGACGGCGGCCCCTTTTTCTCGCCCGACGGCCAGTGGATCACGTACCGCACCGACCGGCTGGAAAAAGACCTTCTGCAGATTCATGTAATGAAGGCCGATGGATCGGATGACGTCGCCATCACCAGCGGTGCGGGCGTGCGGTGGGCGCCGTTCTGGCATCCGACGCGACCGTGGCTGATCTGGACCGGTGCCGATCACTCCGACCCGACCCAGCGGCCCAACTACGATCTCTGGATCGCCCGCTACGAAACGGCTGATGGCACGTTTCGCTGCGGCCCGCCACTGCGGCTCACAGATCACCCTGGCGCCGACGTGCTGCCGTCGTTCTCGCCCGACGGCACATTGCTGATGTGGACGGCCAGCCGCAACGGAGATGGTGGTGGCCGGGGGGCAACGAGTCAGCTTTGGTTGGCGACGCTCGATCTCAATGCGATCGAGGCCGCCCTCGCCAAGCCGATAACCGAGGCCAGCAATGCCGCACGCTGACACGATCGCCATGATCGGGGGAGGGCAGATGGCCCTCGCCCTCGCCGACGGTTTCTGCCGGGCCGGCCTTCTGCAACCGCAGCAAATCGTCGTGTCAGATCCCCATCCGGAGGCCCGGGCCCGGCTCGAGGCTCGGCTGCCCGGGGTGCGGTTTGCCGCGAGCCCCGCCGCAACAGACGAGGCCACTCTCGTGATCCTTGCGGTGAAGCCGCAGCAGGCTGCCGAGGCATGCCGGGCGATTGCCGGCCATCTCCGGCCCGGAGCCGTGCTCGTGTCGATCGTGGCCGGGCTTTCCACCGCGACGCTGCAACGACTCGCCCAAACAGATCGCATCGTGCGGGTCATGCCCAACACTCCCTGCCTCGTCGGCAAAGGCGTATCGGCAGTCTGTCGCACGCCCGCGGTGGACGATGCGGCGTTTCAACGGGTGAGCGCACTGCTAGCCGCGGTCGGCACCGTACATTCGATCGACGAACACCTCCTCGACGCAGTCACGGGCTTGTCGGGTTCGGGCCCGGGCTACATCGCCATGGTGGTGGAATCATTGGCGGCCGGTGGCGTGGCAGCAGGCCTTCCCGAGCCGCTCGCGGTCGCCTTGGCTACGGAAACACTCGCTGGCACAGCTGCCCTGCTAGAACAAAGCGGCGAGCATCCGGCCGAGATCAGGAAGCGGGTCTGCAGCCCCGGTGGTACCACGCTGGCCGGCTTGGTGACCATGGATGAGGCGGGGGTCGCCCGCGGCCTCGCTGCTGGTGTCGTTGCCGCACGCGACCGCGCCCGCGAACTCGGCTCGGGGTGAGGCTTCCGAAGGGCAACGGCCGCCAAGGGCGGTGTAAACCCC
>JAYQOK010000084.1:0-15381 GCA_038144795.1 Candidatus Kuenenia sp.
TTTGTTCCGCGGTTCCAGTCAGGCGGGCGGCCGTTGCGGGTGGGCGCGGGCGTGCTTCCTCACATGTCGGCTCCTAATTCTGCTATCGGTTGATGGCGGTGCCGTGCGGGCGGCGCCCGCACTCACGCGGCTTGAACCGCCGGCAGGACAGCGCGGCACTGATGTCGAGGTGCGCATTTCAGGGACCGAACTTGATCAGCCGCATGAGATCTTCTTCGAGCACGGAAGCATCGCCGTGAAGTCGGTCACGGGCGAAAGCGGCACCGTCGTCAAGGCAACGCTTTCGATTCCAGCCGACTGTCCGCTTGGCCCGCAGCGGATGCGGGTGCGAACCGCCGATGGTCTTTCTGAGTTGCGGATGTTTCATGTGCATGCCGCCGAGCAGGTTCGGGAAAAGGAACCGAATAATGCTGCCGACACGGCCCAGTCGGTCGCTCTCGGCACGTCGGTGTGGGGGACGCTTGGCAACGAGGACGTCGATATCTTCAAGATTCATCTGCCGGCGGGGGGTCGCCTGGCGGCGGTCGTCGAGGCGGTTTCGCTCGATCAGCAAATGCTTGATCCTCATCTTGAAATCGTCGATGAGAATGGGTTTACGATGGCAGCCTGTGACGACCATCCGCTCCTGATGCAGGATGCTGCTCTGGCAGTCGTGGTGGAAAAAGAGGGCGACTACTTCCTGCGGATTCGCGAGAGCGCATACGCCGGTGGCAACGGAATCTACATGGTTCATGTCGGTGACTTTCCTGCGCCACACACCGCGTGGCCACCTGGCGGGCAGGCAGGGGCACCGATTGAAGTTGACTGGCTGGGCGACCATGAAGGCGGCTTTCGGTCGCAGGTCATCCTCGGGCAACCAGGGCTTGATGGCGTCTATCGGGTGCGGCCGGAACGTCAGGGCAGACAGTCGCCGCTTGCCATCCCCTTCCGCGTTACAACGGCACCGATCGTGGTGGTGTCGGAACCGGCCGGTGAACCGGATCAGGCCATTGCCGCCTCGGCGCCTGTCGCCCTTGCTGGACGGATGGATGCTGCGGATGACGTGGACTGGATTCGCGTCACGGCACCAAAGGGAAGCGTTTGGAAAATAACGGGATGGGGTCGGCGGTTGGGGTCTCCCGTTGATCTGGTCATCAATGCCCACCGCGATGATGCAAAGCGGCAGCGAATCACGGGAAACGACGATGCGGATGGCCCGGATAGCGTCGTGCAGGTCACGGTGCCAGATGAGGGCTCTTTTCTGCTCCGAGTGAACGACTTTCAGCAGCGTGGAGGCCCGGAATTCGTCTACTGGATTGACGTTGAGGCGGTGGTGCCAAGTGTGACCGTGTCGGTGCCGCCCGCGCAGACCCGCACTCAGCAACGTCTCGTCGTTGCCGTGCCACGTGGAAATCGCATGGCGCTCTACTTCAATGCCGCACGAACCAACTGCAATGATCCGGCGCTGATTCAGTTTGGCGATCTTCCCGCCGGGGTGACGGCCCTTGCGGCACCCTTTGAGCAGCCGGCTCCCGGAGGATTGGTTGTGTTCGAAGCCGAACCGGAGGCGCCGCTGGGCACAGCGATGGCGTCGGTGCGTGTTGTCTGCAAGCAGGGAGAACAGTCCGATCAGATCGGAACGCTTCGTCAAGGGACGGACATGGTCTACGGCAATCCCAATCGTACCACCTACAGAACGGCTCTTGGGGATCGGCTTGCGGTCGCTGTGGTCGAGGAGGCACCGGTTACCATCGAACTGCAACAGCCCGTGACCCCGATTGCCCGCCGTGGTGTGCTGGAACTGAAGGTGAAGGTGATCCGGTCGCCTGACTTTGACGGGGCCGTAAGGCTTGAACTTCCGTTCAAGCCGACCGGGATTTCGGCATCTTCCGTCGACGTGAAGGCGGGGCAGACGGACGTCGTCGTTCCGCTCAACGCTTCTGCTGACGCGCCGACGAAGGAGTGGCGGATCGCGGTCGCGGCAAGTCTGATGCCAAATGCGGCCAAGAAGACTGACCAAACACAGGCGCGGCGGGCGGGCCTCGGCAGTTGGATTGCGAGTCGGCCGGTGACGCTGTCGGTCATCGAACCGCTGGTGGAACTGGCTGCTGACAAGGCTGTTGTTGAGCAGGGCGCAGAGACAACGCTCGTGTTCAAGGCAGCGAAGCCGGCAAGTTTTGAGGGAACTGCAAAGGTTCGGCTGATGGGGCTTCCAGTAAACACTGCTGCGCCTGTTCTCGACCTGAAGCCTGGGTCGGAGGCAATCGAGTTCCCTGTCAAGGTTGCCGCAGATGCCCCTGCCGGAAAGCACGACAACATTTTCTGTCGGATTGAAGTCCCCCGTGGCGACTCGTTCATCATTCACCAGACGCCGTCAACGTCCCTGCGAATCGATCGGCCTCTGCCACCCGAAAAAACGAAGGAGGGCGGCTCATGATTCAGGTGCTGCATTCCCCGCGAAACTTTCTGGTTTCGCTCGCGCTCGCGATGTGTGCTTCGTCTGCCTCGCTCGCTGACCAGGGTGAACAGATAGTGTCAATCGATGTCTATCCACCTCGTGTACAACTCGATTCCGCGCGTGATCAGCAGCGAATCATCGTGCAGGGCCTGTACGGCGATGGCCATACGGATGACATCACGTCGGCCGTGAAGGTGGCGATTGCCGATCCAACTCTGGCGTCGGTCGATCACTCCGCGGGACACATGACCTTTCGCCCGGTCGCTGATGGAGAGACCGCCGTTCGGGTGACCCATGGAAAGCATGTGCGGGAGATTCCCCTCAAGGTGGTGTCGGCGACATCGGAGCCACCCTTGTCGTTCCGGCTCGACGTCATGCCGGTCTTCGCGCGAGCTGGTTGCAACATGGGAAGTTGCCACGGTGCGGCGCGTGGCAAAGATGGGTTTCGACTGTCGCTGTTTGGGTTCGATCCGGCCGGGGACTACGAGCGAATCACCCGCGAGTTTCCCGGGCGTCGTATCGACCCCGGTGATCCCGTCCGCAGCCTGTTGGTGCAAAAAGCGATCGGTGGGGTGCCACACACCGGTGGTAAACGCTTCGATCAGGAGAGTGAACTGGCAGATCGTCTCATTCGATGGATCGCAGCCGGTGGTCCCGATGACCCCGGGCCGGTTTCTGAACTTATCGGCCTCGACCTCTACCCGCCCACCGCTCTGCTCGCGGGAAAAGACGTATCGCAACCCTTCGTGGCGGTTGCCCGCTTTGCTGATGGCACAGACCGTGACGTGACCGACCTCTGCTGGTATGGATCTAATAACGATCCCACGGCGAAGGTCTCCTCTGCCGGTGTGGTCACGAGCGGGAACCGTGGAGAGGCTTTCATCATGGCCCGCTATGATACGATCACGGTGGGCCGTTCGCTCGTGGTGGTGCCTAAGGATGTGCCGTTCACGTTCCCGCCACAGGAAAACGCAACCTGGATTGACGATCTCGTAAATGCAAAACTTGCCGCGCTGCGAATCGCGCCGAGCGACCTGTGTGATGACGAAACGTTTTTGCGACGAGTGACGCTTGATCTGGTCGGGCTTGTCCCGACCCCAGAGGAGCGTGCCGCCTTTCTGGCTGACTCGAGTGCGGATAAGCGGGCCCGTGTGGTGGAAGAACTGATGACCCGCAAGGAGTTCGTTGAACTGTGGGTCATGAAATGGGCCGAGATTCTCCAGATCCGCTCCAAGGGGAATGACGTCAGCCCGAAGGGCGCGATTCTCTACCACCAGTGGCTCGACCAGCGCATCGCTGCCAACGAACCAATCGATCGCATGGTTCGTGATCTCATTACCGCCGCCGGCGGAACGTTTGAGAATCCTCCCTCAAACTACTTTCAGCTCGAGCGTGATACTCTGAAACTTGCTGAGAATGTGGCCCAAGCCTTTCTCGGCATGAGAATTCAGTGTGCCCAGTGTCATAACCATCCGTTTGATCGCTGGACGATGGATGACTACTACGGATTCGCGACATTCTTCAAGCAGATTGCCCGCAAGCGGGGAGCCGATCCGCGAGAGACCATTGTTTATGACTCGGGATCGGGTGACCTCAAGCACCCGGTCACCGGGGCGACGGTGACCCCCAAGTTTCTGGGAGGCGAGGTGCCGAAAGTGAGCACCAACGACCGTCGCGAGGCGTTGGCTGCCTGGATGACCTCGTCGGACAACCCATACTTCGCAAGGCATTTGGCCAATATCGCGTGGACCCACTTCTTTGGACGGGGAATTGTGCATGAGCCGGATGATGCGCGAGTTAGCAATCCCCCCTCGAATGGCCCCCTGCTCGATGAACTCGGCCAGCGATTGGCCTCCTCGGGCTGGGATTTCCGTGGACTCGTGCGCGACATCGTGACCTCGCAAACCTACCAGCGTTCATGCGAGGTGAATGACACCAACAGGCTTGATGACACAAACTTTTCCCATGCAGCAGTGCGGCGGATTCGCGCTGAAGTTCTACTTGACGCCTTGGCACAGGTGACGGACACCAAGAATAAGTTTCCGGGATTGCCGCTGGGTGCCCGAGCCGTGCAGGTGGCTGACGGTCGCACGACCAATTATTTTTTGACGACCTTCGGGCGAGCGACTCGCGAGGATGTGTGTAGTTGCGCCGTCAAGATGGATCCAAATTTGTCGCAGGCGCTCCATCTGCTGAATGGGGACGCGGCGAATGACCGGATCAGACAAGGCGGGCTCATCGAGAAATTGATCAAGGACTCGAAGTCTGATGCGGAGATTGTCGACATCTTGTTCGTGCGCTGTTTTGGCCGCGGAGCTACCGAGGCAGAACTGACTGACACGGTCGCGACGGTCACCAGCGCCGGTGACCGCAAGCAGGCTTTGGAGGACGTCTTCTGGGCCCTGCTCAACTCGCCGGAATTCATGTTCAACCACTAGCCATCGTCGTACGCGGCTTGGGTGCTCCATCGCTTATTCGCGTTGTTCGGGCTCAGGTGTCGGAGTTCACAGATGATTCATGGAATGTGTTTCAGGGGTTGGCTCGGGCCTGTGTTGCTCCTCCTTCTTGCGACGTCGGGCCTCGCAGCCGAGGCAGTGCCGACATTTGAAGACGATGTGCTGCCGGTGTTTCGTGAGAAATGCTGCAGTTGCCACAACGCTGATAAGCAGTCAGGTGGCCTTGACCTTACCTCGTACAACCGGGCGATGGCCGGTGGCTCATCAGGCGAAGTGATTGCGCCGGGTGACGCTGAGGGTTCGTACCTATGGCAGTTGGCCAGCCATGAGTCGGAGCCTAAAATGCCTCCGGAGGCGGATCGGATTTCGGATTCCATGCTCGCCGTCATTAGCAAGTGGATTGCTGCGGGGGCGATCGAACGAAAAGGGGGGGCTCCAGTCGCCCGCAAGGCGGCCGTTTCACTCGCCCTTGACCCAAAGGCAATGCTCGTCCCCGATGGTCCGCCTGTTGGTCCACCGCGGCTGTCGTTGAGGGTTGCATCGCATGGGAGCAGGCCGCTGGCGATCACCGGCTTGGCTGCTTCACCAAATGGCGCAGTGGCCGCCGTCGGTGGCCGGGGGCAGGTTCTTCTCTATGACACAGGTTCGCTCGAGTTTCGTGGGGTGCTGCCTTTCCCCGAGGGTGACGTAAAAACATTGCGATTCTCCAGAAACGCCAGATTGCTTCTGGCGGGCGGGGGCGTCGGTGGCAAAAGTGGTCGCGTAGCCATTTGGGACGTGGTGACCGCCCAGCGCATGACGGAGTTGGGGGACGAGTATGACGAAGTGCTCGCTGCCGACATTTCCGCCGATCAACGGGTCGTTGCTCTCGGCGGTCCGCAGAAGGTGGTCCGGCTGATCCGCTCAGCCGACGGCGAGATTGAGGCGGAGATTCGTAAGCATACGGATTGGATTACAGCGATCGAGTTTTCTCCCAATGGACGGATGCTGGCCACTGGTGATCGGGCCGGGAATGCATTTCTTTGGGAGACCCGCGGGGCCCGTGAAGACGCGGTACTCAAAGGACACGGTGGATGCATCACGGCCGTGTCGTGGCGCGGCGATGGAGAGGTGCTCGCAACCGCCAGTGAGGATGGCAAGATCAGGCTGTGGAATCGTCGTACGGGCGAGAAAATGAAGGAATGGCAGGCTCACGGTGGGGGTGTGCAGGGCCTCTGCTGGTTGGCGGATGGTCGATTGGCCAGTTGTGGCCGTGACAAGAAGGCAATCCTGTGGAAAGGGGATGGTAGCAAGGAGCGGGAATTTCCTGCCTTGGGCGAGATCGGGCTCCGGGTAGCCGTGACGAGTGACCGTCAACGTGTGCTTGCGGGTGACCTTGCAGGGACGCTCTCGATATACACGGTCGATAATGGCGCTCTGGTTGGCACTCCAGACACCAACCCTCCGCGACTCGAGGAGCGGCTCAAGGCGGCACAGGCAGTCTTCACGGAAATCACTGCGGTTGAAAAGACTCTGGCTGACAAGGCCGAGGCGATGGCAAGTGCCCTGCAGGTGGTTCAGTCACAAGTGGACGATGGTCAGGCAGTTGTGGAGGAGGCGAAGAAGGCGTTCGCGACCGCCACCGCAGAACTTGAAGCGGTGCAGGCCAAGCAGGCTGCCACCATCGCGGAAATCGACCGTTGGAAGGCCGAAATCGAGTTCGCCTCATCTCAGGGAAAGAACTGATCGATCATTGGCGTAAACAAGCGCCGCCTGAATTACCGAGTGTGCATGTCACACGATACGCCACCGGCGGCCGGTACATAGCAGGCTCGTGCGTAATCCATCACCATGCGATGAGCGCTGAACCGCCAGGCCAATGAACTGATCGAGTTCATCATCATCTTGATCCACGTCCGTGGCAGGCCATCGGAATCCCGCTCGTAGAAGAGCGGAATCACCTCATTTTCGAGGGTGTGATACAGGGCCTCTGAGTCGCGGCAGTCGGTGATTTCGTCACGGGCGTGCGTCTCACCGCGACCGATGGCGAAGCCATTGCGGCCATCAAACGCCTCGGCCCACCAGCCGTCGAGGATCGAACAGTTGAGTCCACCGTTGAGAACAACCTTTTGTCCACTCGTGCCCGATGCCTCAAGCGGTCGCCGCGGGTTGTTGAGCCACACGTCGACACCTTGTATCAGGTGTCGACAGACATTGATGTCGTAATCTTCCACAAAGACCACCCGACCCCCGATCCGTACATCGTGGCGGAGATTGGCAATCTTGCGAATCAGCGACTTGCCAGGCTCGTCGGCTGGATGGGCCTTGCCGGCAAAGATAATCTGAATGGGTCGGTCGGGGTCGGTCACCAAGGTGAGGAGTCGTTCGAGGTCACCGAGCACGAGGTCGGCCCGCTTGTAGGTCGCAAACCGACGCGCGAAGCCGATCGTGAGGATGTTGGGATCGAGCACAACGCGTGCCTGCTCCACCGCCTCATCACATTCACCGCGGCGGCGACACTGTCGGCTCACGCGACGTCGGACGAACTGGAGGAGAAGATTCTTGAGGGCGTAGTGCGTTTCCCACAGTTCGCCCGGATCGCAGTCATAAATGCGCTGCCAGATATCGGATTCACCCATGCGGCGGATCCAGCCGGCCGGAAAGATTCGGTCATAGAGCATCAGCATCTGCCATGAGAGCCAACTCGGCACATGGACGCCGTTGGTGATGTGGCCGATCGGCACCTCCTCCTCGACCCGCCAGGGCCAAAGGTTGGACCACATTTTTCGGCTCACATGGCCGTGGAGGGCACTCACAGCATTCGCCCGTCGTGATAGCTTGAGCCCCAGCACGGTCATGCAAAACGGCTCGTCGTGGTTGTGGGGTTCGACGCGGCCAAGGCCCATCAACTGGTCGTGAGAGATGCCAAGGGCATCCCGCATCGGACCGAGGTGCTCCTCCATCAGTCCGCCATCAAAGCGATCGTGGCCGGCCGGTACAGGCGTGTGCGTGGTGAACACTGTCTGGCGGGCTACCTTGCGCACCGAGTCGTCAAAGGAATAACCGTCGCGATCCATGCGGCCGCGCACCGCTTCGAGGGTGGCGAAGGCGGAATGGCCTTCGTTCAAGTGGTACACGCCCGGCACAATGCCGAGGGCGCGGATTGCACGGACACCCCCGACTCCAAGCACGAGTTCCTGCCGAATCCGGGTCCTGGTATCGCCGCCGTAAAGCCGACTGGTGAGTTCACGATCCTCCGGCGTGTTGCCCTCCACATCACAGTCGAGGAGGTAGAGGTTGACGCGGCCCACGGACATTTTCCAAACCTGCGCGAAAATTGTCCCCGAGCGGGTGTCGACCTGAACCATGATCGGCTTTTCATCCGCACCGATGGCCCGCTCGATCGGCAGGAGGTCGACCCGCGACGGCAGATATTCCTCATGCTGGTAGCCATCGATGTCGAGTTGCTGCTTAAAGTAGCCTTGGTTATAGAAAAGGCCGACTGCGAGCAGCGGGATACCGAGGCCGCTGGCGCTCTTCACATGGTCGCCCGCGAGTACTCCGAGGCCCCCGGAATAGATTGGTACCGATTCGTGGATACCAAACTCAGCTGAGAAGTAGACGACCGGCTTTGAACCGAGCACGCCGGCGTTGATGTTGCTCCAGGTCGAGTCGGCCGCCATGTATTCCTTGAGGCGGCGGTAGGCTTGGTTGATCCGACTGTAGAGCACCAGTTCGGCAGCCCGGGCCTCGAGCCGCTCGGGGGTAAACTCAGCCAAGAGTGCAATGGGATTGTGATCGAGTTGACGCCAGCGGATGGGATCAAGTTCGCGGAACAAGTTGGTGACTTCGGGATGCCAACTCCACCACAGGTTGCGAGCCAGGGCGATGCACTTGTCATAGAGATTTTGTGGAGAGAGTTCATCAAGCCGAAGCGGCAGCGGCCCGGTTCCCTGGACAGGGCCATTGATGGACGTGGGGACGGCAGGGGAACGCGAGGCGAGTTGTTCAGCCTGGCTCATGGTCATATCCTCCGGGCGTGATGTGGAGATGGTGGGAAACCTGCCAGAAGGATCGGGAGTATACTCCGGCTGTGAGTCACCAGCGAGCCGATGAAAAACCCCCCCTGTTCACACTGCAGGCTCGGGCGGCCGACCCCGTCGCACTACACCGGCTGAACGCGAGCCTTCGTGAGCGGGCTACGGAATCAGCGCGGGTCGGGCCGTGGCGAAGCGGTAGTTTTGCGGCCCTCGCTGAGGAGGGATTTCTGGCGGGGTTTCTACCGGAAGACGCGGGGGGCAAGGCCGCCAGTGAACCAGCCCGGCTCACGGCACTCATGGCGGTTGCCGAAGCGTGTCTCACGACGGCGTTGGGGGTGTCGCAGTGGGCTGCAGCCTGTCGCATCATTGAGGGGGGTGAACTGGCAACCCGCATGATGTGGCTCCCGCCGTTGGCCAGCGGCCGAGTGTTCACAACAGTGGGCATTTCTCAACTGACTACCAGCCGCCGGCATCTCGGCAAGGCTGCGCTGTCAGCCAGATGCGACGCCGACGGCTGGCGGCTTGATGGTGAATGTCCATGGGTAACAGGAGCGGACTCGGTCGAGACGATCGTCACAGGGGCAACCACCGATGACGGAAGCCAGCGGTTCTTCGTGGTGGAAACGCAGGAGCGCGGACTGATGATCGAGCCTCCCATGAAAATGTTGGCCTTGTCAGGGTCACGCACGTCAGTTGTGCGCATGGCTGGCGTGCGGCCGGCGGCCGTGATCATGCCGGCCGATGGCGACGGTGCCCGTACCGGTGGTCTCGCCACAACGGCCCTGGCCATTGGGGCAACCCGGGCCAGTGTCGGAATCATCGCTCAAGAGTCGACGCGGCGCCCTGATCTGCTGCCGGTCACCGAACACCTGACAGCTGATGTCGAGAGCCTTGCCGCGCGGCTTGACGAGGCTGCCCGGTTGGGCCTCGCGCAGCCGGATCGCGACTGTTTGCGGACTGATGCCAACCGGTTGGTGGTGCGGGCGGCCCAGGCAGCGCTAGTCGCCTGCAAGGGAGCGGGCTTTGTGCAGGGGCATCCGACCGAGCGACTGGCCCGGGAAGCCATGTTTTTTCTTGTCTGGAGTTGTCCGCAGTCGGTGACGCAGGCTGTGATGTGCGATCTGGCAGGCATGGCGTAACCGGAATCTCACCGAAATTGGCCTTGCTTCACAGGCTGGGTTTGGAGTGACATTCCGGGATCCCCAGACCAGCTTGGCAGACTGTCCATGGATGCTCCGCATTCAATCGTCATCGTGAAGTTGTCGGCTATCGGCGATGTGCTCCATGCCGTTCCGGCGGCGGTCGCTCTCAAGAAAGCCTTCCCCACCGCCCGCATTGGCTGGGCCGTCGAGGGGCGGGCAGCCGACGTCTTGGCCGGTCATTCCGCGATCGACCATCTCTTTCGCCTGCCGCGGGGTTGGCTCAAGTCACCGCGGGCCGTGTGGTGGCTGCGACAGCAGTTGCGGTCGTTCGCCGCCGAGGTCACGGTTGACATGCAGGGACTCTTCAAGAGCATGGTGGTTACGGCCCTGAGTGGAGGCTCCACGCGGATCGGCTATGCCAGACCCGAGTCACGAGAACAGGCCTGGATCGCCTACACCCACGCCATCCGCCCTGCTTCCGCCCACGTCATCACGCGGCATTGTGAACTGCTGGCACCGCTTGGCATCAAGTCGCCGGCGATCGAATTCAACATGCCCCGCTGGCCGGTCAGTCGCAGCCGCGTGAATGAATGGTTTCGGGAACTGCGGTTTGACTCATCACCCGTGGTCATAAATCCAGGGGCCGGCTGGGGCTCCAAGCTGTGGCCGGCGGAACGGTTTGCCGCCGTGGCTGGTGAACTGCGGCAACGGCATGGCGTGCGTTCGCTCGTAGTCTGGGGTGGCGGTGAGGAACGCGCAGCCGCCGAGCAGATCGTGGCTGACGCTGGTGGTGCGGCGATTCTGGCTCCCGCGACCACGCTTCAGGATCTCGGTGAAGTTTGCCGACACGCCCGGCTCTTCATCTCCAGCGATACCGGGCCACTTCATTTGGCGGCAGCGGTCGGCACGCCTTGTGTCGGGCTCTTTGGCCCGGTACCTGCCAATCGCAATGGCCCCTACGGCCCCCGGCATGTGAATGTGGAACCACCAGCGGATCTGCGTCCGGCATGGGAAGACCGCAAGACCGATAGGGAGTCGATGCGTGGCATCAGTGTGGCTGCCGTCGTTGCGGCTGCGGAACGGCAACTCTCCCGCGCTGCGGCGGCATAGGGCAGGCTCGGGCTTTATGGCCGCTTCGGGCCACCGGGAAGCTATCGGTCGGCACTGGTGGAATGACGCCAAACCTTGCATCACCGCGTATACTGCGCAGCATGCGACGGAAGTTCTTCAATCCGTTTTATCCCGTGCTTGGCATCGTGGGCTTTGCCTTTACGGTCACCGCCTGCATGTACTGCCTGTCGGTGCTGCGGGGTATCCGGCCGACCCAACCCACCACCGCACCGCACGCCCTCGAGACGCTGATGGATCGCTACGGCACGCCGTTACTCGCCGGCCAAATCGCCCTGCTTGCCATCGCCACCTTTGGAGCTGTGGCCCTCGATCATTTTGAAGGTGAGCGGGTGAAGCGGGAGCGTGAGGCGGCTCGCCGTGTGGCCGAGGCTGACTCCGGAGTGCCTCAAGGATGATCGTCGCTGCTGCTCAGCAGGTTGAGGCGTTACGGGAGCAGATCCGTCGCCATGACCGTCTTTACTATGTAGAGGCGTCACCTGAGATCAGCGATCGAGAATATGACGCGCTCGTCAAGCACCTTGAGCAACTCGAGGCAAAGCATCCCCAACTCATCTCGCTTGATAGTCCCACGCAGCGAATCGGTGATCAGCCGGTGCCGGAACTGCATTCGGTCACGCATCGTGTGCCAATGCTCTCGATCGACAACACATACAGCGTAGAAGATCTCGGGGCGTGGGGTCGCCGTGTGGAAAAGCTGCTCCATGAGGAAGGGCAGGTCAAGGAAGCCAAGGGCCATGCCAGACAGCAGCTTGAATGGGTGCTGGAGCTCAAAATCGATGGCGTGGCCGTGTCGCTGACGTACGAAGCCGGTCTGCTCATGCTGGCGGCCACGCGGGGCAACGGTGTTGTGGGCGATGACATCACCCACAACGTCCGGACAATCCCGGGCATACCGCTGCGACTCGACCTTGAGGATCCGCCGGCCACCGTCGAGGTGCGGGGTGAGATCTACATGACAAATTCAGACCTCGTCGTGCTCAACGAGGAGCAGGTCGCCAAGGGCTTACCCCCGTTTGCCAACACCCGCAACGTCGCCGCCGGCAGCATCCGGCTGCTCGATCCACGGGAATGTGCCGCACGGCCGCTGCGATTTTTCTGCCATGGCGTTGGGGATGTGGGTGGTCTGGGAGTAGCCTCCCAACAGGAACTCCTCGCCTGGGCGGTGCAGGCCGGCCTGCCGGTGGCACCGGACACAGAAGCCTTCGACTCGCTCGACGCCCTGATTGAGCATGCCTCGACGCTCATCGAAGAACTGCATGATCTCGACTTCGAGGTCGATGGCTTTGTGGTGAAGGTCGATCGCTTTGACCAGCAGCGTCGGCTCGGCACGACAGCCAAGAGCCCGCGGTGGGCGATCGCCTGGAAGTTTGAGAAGTATGAAGCCACGACGAAGCTGGCCGGCATCCGTGTGCAGGTGGGCCGCGGTGGAACGGTCACGCCCGTCGCTGATCTCGAGCCGGTGGAACTGGCCGGCACGACGGTCAGCCGGGCCAGCCTCCACAATGCTGATGAGGTGGCCCGCAAGGACATTCGCGTGGGTGACGTGCTCGTGGTCGAGAAGGCAGGGAAGGTGATTCCCCATGTGGTTCGTGTGGAGAAGCATCTGCGGACGCAGCGCCACAAGCGGTGGCGGCCGCCGACGGAGTGCCCGGAGTGCAGCACGCCGCTCGTGAAGGATCGTGACGGTGTTTACATCCGCTGCCCCAACGTCGACTGCCCGGCACGGCGTCGTGAGCGGCTGAGATTTTTTGCATCGCGGGGGGCGATGGATATTGAGGGTCTCGGCGACAAACTTGTGGAGCAACTGGTTGCACGGGATCTGATTACCGATTACGCCGATCTCTATTCCCTCACCGTCGAGCAACTCACCGGACTCGAGCGGATGGGAGCAAAGTCAGCCGGCAGCCTCGTGGCACAGATCGCGGAGAGCAAGGCTCATGGGCTGGCGCGGGTGCTCAATGCGCTCGGCATCCGCCATGTGGGGCCGCGGGTGGCCACGATCCTCTCTCAGCGGTTCCCGACGATTGAGATGTTGCAGTCGGCAACGGTCGAGGAACTGGCGGAGGTCCATGAGATTGGTGACGTGATCGCCGCGAGCGTGCATGAATGGCTGGCGAGTGCCTACGGGCGACGGGTGATCGAGGGCCTCGCCGCAGCGGGCGTGCGACTCGACCTGCCGCAGGCGGATCGAATGATGGACGGACCGCTCGCTGGGAAGACGCTTGTCGTCACCGGTACGCTCAAGCACTTCTCGCGGCAGGAGGCCGAGGCAGCGATTCGACAAGCGGGTGGGCGAGCGAGCGGCAGCGTCTCAAAAAAGACCGATTTCGTTGTGGCGGGTGCCGAGGCAGGCAGCAAATTGGAGAAGGCACAGAAACTCGGCGTGCCGGTTATCGATGAGTCGGCGTTTCACAAACTGCTCGAGTAGGATGGCCTTTAGTCTGTCGAGCGACATGGCAGATTGAAGTGGACTTTTCTTTTGACAGGCTTAAGCCTGTCTTGCGTTTGCCAACGCCATCGCAAACACCGCCATCACCAGTCCCCACAGAGGTTCGCTGGCCACCCAACCGATGAGTGGCCAGGCAAGCAGCCCAACGCGAGCCACTGTTCGCTGCGTGGCGGCAAACCAGATGCCCACGGCAAAGGCGATCTCGAATCCGGTGATCACATGCGTCACCGCATTGGTGAGAAACTCCGAGTGGGCGAAGAGCCCTTTGAGATCGACCCCACGGGAGCCTTCGCGGGCCGCCAGCCACCAGGCGGCGGTGCCGTTCCACCAGGTATCGCCCTTGGTTTGGGCTAGAAGAGCGCCGACCGTAATCGCCGTCGCATGCACCTGGATAAGGCCGAGCGACACGCGGGCCCGCCAGAGGGGCCGTGGCGGAGCCACGCCGAGGCGGTCATGGAGGAGGCGATCGACCGAAAAATACTCCGCCGCCGGCCCGATTGCGAGGCACCAGAGCAGGATGGCGAGGCAGTCGTCGGCCGGCCCGGCGAGCATCGGGCCGCGGTTGAGGAGCGATGCCCAGAGTACCGCCGCCGTCACGGCCGTGATCGGCGTGAGCAGGCCGACCAGGAGCAGGCCAAACACGGCGGCCGTGATGGCGAACAGAATGCGAACGGCCGTCGGCGAGGTGGCGAAATCGAAGATTGACCAGCCAGACGGCCCTCGCCAGTCGGCAACAGTGTCGGCTGGCAGAATGCCAGCCGGCCCAAACCAGGCCAGCAGATCACTGGCATAACTCCATAGCAGGAGAAGGCCGACCGCCGCCGTGGCGATGCGGACGACAGCCAGCGGCCGACTGCTCGTTGGTGTAAACCAAAACCACATCCAGGTGCCGGCGATGCCCGGGGCAGCAAAGAGGTCGGCCACGGCGTCAGTTGCGGGGTGCGGAGATTTGATTTGGCCGGTCATGGTGCACCCTCTGCGTTGGCAGGCCGCACCACCGGTGCCACCCCGCCGCGGGGTTCCTGCCGAATGAGTTGTGGCTCGCCATCGACCAGCCGCACCCGCGCCGCATAGGCCTGCATTGGCGGAGCATGGCTGCCGGTCCGTTCCGACAGCGGTTGCCGCATGATTTGGAAGAAGACATCTTCGTGCTCGATGTCATCCATGAGCCCGAGGCTGATTGCCGTGGGGAGCAGTGCTTCGCGGTCAGGATCATCGGCCGCGGCGACGACCGCGCGGGCCAGCCGCCGCCACCGCTGCGGCTGCTCACCGGTCTGGCCAGCCGGAAGCCGGATACGTGTCGCTGCCTGCGGTGTTCCAAAGGGCCACACTTCGATGACGTGGTCGGTGTCTTCATCGAGGCCGTAGGTAAGTCGGTAGTCGAAGCCGAGGTCGAGCCACATCGGCACCATCCACGGAGCGAAGAGGCGACTCTTGAGCGTCGTCACCAGTGGCGATCCGCCACTGACCGTGTTGCCCAGCATCGAGAGCACGAGGCCGACCAGATAGATGCCCAGCGCCACCGTGACAGCCGCGCAGACAGTCTCCGAGGGGGCAGAAGGCTCAGGCGAGGTGGGCCGCGGGTCAGTCATCACCCTCCAGTGTGCTTGCAAACAACCAAGTTCGCCAGCGGCTTAAATCGGCTGGCACGCCGGCCGGGGTTGCCCGTGCCATATCGTCGGACGTTCGCTCCGGCCCTCCTGGCCTTCGCTCACTCGATGCCAGTTTCGCTTTCGGCATCCATGCC
>JAYQOK010000085.1:0-4404 GCA_038144795.1 Candidatus Kuenenia sp.
CGGTTTACGTTCCCTAAAAAAACACGATTCTACCTCCATCACACGCCTACGCAGGCTGGCCAACGGTGGCTCGGCGGCGGGATGGCACGCTGTGGGTCGTCTGGTCGGGTGGTCGCGAGGCACACGTCTGCCCGTTTGGGCAGGTGCTGGCGATGACCTCTGCCGATGACGGGCAGACCTGGACATGGCCACGAGTGCTTCTAGACAGTGCCATCGATGACCGTGATTCCGCTGTTGTCGAGACGGCGACGGGTGCACTGCTTGTCACGACGTTCACCTCGCTGGCCTACGAGCAGTTGATGGCAAGGTTTCCCGACAACGATCCGCGACGGGTCCGTTGGTCGGCCGTCCACAATCGCCTCGACACATCAGGCCGTCTGGCGGAACGGGGAGAGTGGCTCCTCAGAAGCACCGACGGCGGCACGACGTGGTCAGCTCGGTTGCCAACGCTCGTCAACAGCCCGCACGGTCCAATTCAGCTTTCTGACGGCCGACTCCTCTACGCCGGCAAGGAGTTATGGACACCCGCAGGCCGCATTGGCGTGTGCGAGTCAAAGGACGATGGCCTCACATGGCGTTGGTTGGCTGAGATTCCCAGCCGACCCAATGACACTGTTAAAGATGGCTACCATGAGTTGCACGCCGTTGAAACAAGGGATGGGCGAATTTTGGTGCAGATTCGAAATCACAACAAACAGAATGCTGGTGAGACGCTGCAGACCGAGTCGGACGACGGCGGTCACACGTGGACCACACCACACGCCATTGGAGTATGGGGGCTGCCGAGTCATCTGCTGGCGCTTCGTGGCGGCCGAATACTCATGACATATGGCTACCGCCGGCAGCCCTTCGGAAACCAAGCCCGACTCAGCGCTGATCACGGTCGCACATGGAGCGACCCGATGACTATTTCTGCCGACGGCGTGTCTGGTGACCTGGGATATCCATCAACGGTCGAACGACCCGATGGGCAATTGATCACGATCTGGTACGAGAAGCCCTCGCACGGTCCGGCAACGCTTCGCCAGGCGACCTGGCGGATCACCGAGTAGTCGGCCTCTCCGCGGAACACGGTCTCACGCCAGGTTGCAGTCCGGGCACCCTCCTCGTATTCTTTCTTGTCTGGTCGTTGGCCGACGCAAAAGGTTGTGGTGCCATGGGTCGTTTTGCCGTGCCGTCCGGCATCATAGGCGTCCAAGCGACGGTTGTCGCGGTCGTCACGTGTGCCATGATTGCGCGCGTCGACGCCGACGAGGAGTCGGCTGTTGCCTTCTTCGAATCCCGCATTCGACCGGTGCTCATTGAGCATTGCCATGAATGCCATTCGGCTACGTCCGCTACGCTCAGGGGCGGTTTGCGGCTCGACTCACGCCGAAGCCTCCTCATCGGAGGCGATTCCGGCCCCGCGATCGACCTCAATCGTCCCGAGGAAAGTCTGCTGGTTGCCGCACTCCGCTATGACGGAATCGAGATGCCTCCCGCCGGCCGCTTACCCGACCGAGTGGTAGATGACGTGGTCACCTGGATTCGGATGGGCGCGGTCGATCCTCGACCTGATCCGGGAGTCGTAGCGGCCCCCGTTGCGAGCGTTGATGTCGAGGCAGGACGTTCCTTCTGGTCATTTCAGCCAATCAGCGCTCCGTCCGTCCCACACGTTCGAAACACCACCTGGCCCGCCACCGACAGCGATCGCTTCATTCTGGCGCGGCTGGAATCCGTCGGCCTGGATCCCGGGCCCGATGCCGACCGTGCCACATGGCTTCGTCGGGTGACGTTTGACCTCATCGGGCTGCCTCCCACACCGGACGAGATCGAGGCATTTGTAGCAGACAGTTCGCCAACGGCGCGCGAACACGTCGTCGATCGCCTCTTGGCCTCTCCCCAGTTTGGTGAGCGCTGGGCAAGGCACTGGCTCGACCTCGCGCGGTTTGCCGAGTCGAGTGGTGGAGGACGATCGATGGTTTTTCCTGAAGCTTGGCGATACCGCGACTGGGTCATCGACGCCTGCAACAACGACATGCCTGCCGACGAATTTATCGTCGGGCAGCTCGCCGGCGATCTCCTGCCGGCCGAATCGCCAGCCGAAGAGGCGGCAAACCTAATCGCGACAGGTTACCTCGTGCTCGGTGCCACCAACTACGAGGAGCAAGACAAGAAACTCCTCGAGATGGACGTTGTGGATGAACAACTGGATACGCTGGGCAAAGGACTGCTTGGCATGACGTTGGGCTGCGCTCGGTGCCACGACCACAAGTTCGATCCGGTACCTACCAGCGACTACTACGCTCTGGCCGGAATTCTGCGTTCCACTGACATGCTGATTCATGAAAACGTGTCGCGTTGGAAGGAGCGGCCGCTCCCTCTCGACGCGGCGACAACAACAGCCGTAGCCGCCCATGCAGCCGACCTCGCTGCCGCGAAATCCCGTCTGGCAGCGGCGAAGCAGGCCCTTGCGGCGGTTGATCCCGCAGCTGCCGGCGGTTCCGCTGTCATTCCTGCCTCCGCCGTGGCAGGGATCGCCCTCGATGACTCGCGTGCCAAGCGAGTGGGGGAATGGATCATCTCACAGCACGTTAAACGCTACATCGGTGAGGGCTACCTGCATGATGGTAACGTCGGCAAGGGGACAAAAACGCTCACCTTTCAGCCGGAGTTTCCCGGACCAGGCATCTATGAGGTTCGGCTGGCATACACAGCGAACGACAACCGTGCCTCAAACGTGCCGGTATCGCTCCTGACGTTCGACGGCGAGGCTGACCTGATCGTCGACATGCGAAAGCCCCCTCCTCTCGAAAGCCGCTTTGTCTCTCTCGGCACCTATCGTTTTGACTCCAGCAATCAATGGTTTGTGATGGTCTCCAACGACGGTACCGACGGGCACGTGGTTGTCGATGCGGTTCAGTTCCTGCCTGTTGACCGTGCTGCTGTGGTTGCCGACAAGGAAGAAACTCCGCGGGCGGAGCAGGCAAACACCACTGCTGCCGCACGGGCCGCAGTCGAGCGACTCGAAAAGGAAGTCAAGACAGTGGCCAAGCGGGCACCGAGGGTGCCCCGGGCGATGGCCGTCGAAGATGCTGAGTCGCCAATCGACCTCCCGATCATGATCCGTGGCAACGTGCACAACAGCGGACCCGTCGTCCCGCGTGGTGTCCTTCGTGTGGCAACCCATGGTACCCCGCCGCTGATGCCGTCGGATTCGAGCGGTCGGCTTGAACTTGCCCGCTGGATCGCCTCCGCCGACAACCCGCTCACGGCGCGGGTCTGGATTAACCGTGTCTGGTCAAAGCTCTTCGGCACCGGGATCGTGCGCACCGTGGACAACTTCGGCTCCACTGGTGAGCTCCCCTCGCACCCTCATCTGCTCGACTTTTTGGCCAGCCGTTTCATGGCTGATGGCTGGCGTACCAAAACGCTCATTCGGTCGCTCGTTCTCTCACGGACCTACCGACTCGCCGTCGGCAACTCTGATACCGATTTATCAGTCGACCCTGAGAATCGACTCCTGGCGCGAATGAACAGGCGCCGAATCGATGCCGAGGCGCTTCGCGATGCCATCCTGCAGGTAAGCGGCACGCTCGACTCGACCATGGGTGGTCCCAGCATCGTTGATCCAAATGTTCTCGGCGGAGCTGGTAGTGACCGACCCACCGAGTATGGATACCAGTTCATCGACACCCGGCGGAGCATCTATACTCCCGCGTTTCGTAATCGACGGCTCGAACTGTTCGAAGCATTCGACGGCGCTGATCCGAACGCCGTGGCGGGCAGCCGTACGGTCAGCACGGTGGTTCCTCAGGCGCTTTACCTTCTCAACAGCCCGTTCGTGATGGAGCAGGCCAACGCCGCTGCAAGGCACATCCTGGCTGATGATCGGCGCGATGACGCGGCACGCCTCGACGCCGCGTTCTTGGCAGCCCTTGGGCGACGGCCGCGACCGGGTGAGCGAGAAGCAGTGCTGGCATCAATTGCTACGGCCGGCGATGACCGCCTGGCGGGCTGGCAACGGATCTTTCAGGCTCTGTATGGTTGCATCGATTTCCGCACCCTCGAGTAGGAGGCTCGCCCATGCTCTGGCCACCACGAACCCGGCGTGACTTCCTCCACTCGACTGCCTGCGGGTTTGGATCGCTTGCCCTGGCAGGGCTGCTCGACTGCGAGGCCCCCGCTGCTCCCGGTCCGGCCGTGCCTGTTACACACGTGCTTCCGAAAGCCAAGCGGATCATCTTTTTGTTCATGGCCGGCGGCGTCAGCCAGGTTGACAGCTTCGACCACAAACCGTTGCTCGATGATCTTGACGGTGAGTCACGGGAGTTTGCCGACTCCCGCACCCGCGCTCGCAGCGGCAAGGGCACGAACGCTCGTGTGATGAAGTCACTCTGGCCGTTTCGGCCGCGGGGTGAGTGT
>JAYQOK010000085.1:4414-5516 GCA_038144795.1 Candidatus Kuenenia sp.
GAGTGTGGAAAGTGGACGAGTGATCTCTTTCCGGCGATTGGCACGCACGTCGATCGGCTCTGTTTCCTGCATGGGATGCATACGGAGGGGGTGGCTCATGGACCGGCCACGCTCTTTCTTCATACCGGAACGACGACACAAATCCGTCCATCGATGGGCTCGTGGGTGAGTTATGCGCTCGGCAGTGGCAGCGAAAACCTCCCTGCCTTCGTGTCCCTCGCTCCCTCGATCGGCAATGGTGGTCCACGAAATTACGGCCATGCATTTTTGCCTGCGCTCCATCAGGGAACCGCCGTCGGCCGGGCCGGCCTGTCTGTGAAGGATGCTGGCATTCGCTTCCTCGGTAACATGGCCCGGGATGCAGCGGCCGAGAAAGCCCAATTCGACCTCGTGCAGACATTGAACCGTAAACAGGCAGCGATGCGGGTAGGTGACCCCGCGGTGGAAGCGATTGTGGAGTCCTACGAACTCGCCTGGCGGATGCAGGCCTTCGCGCCCGACGTCCTCGATCTTGCGAGTGAAACGCCGGCCACGCTCAACCTGTACGGCATCGGCCAGAAACCCACCGATGAGTATGGTCGGCTTTGTCTTATGGCCCGGCGGCTGGCGGAGGCAGGCGTGCGCTACATTCAAGTCAACTACACTGACAACTCAAATAATCCTGCCTGGGACCAGCACTCGAACATGCCAAAGCATGCCGATCATGCTGAGGCGGTCGATCGACCAATAGCGGGGCTTCTTACTGATCTGGCCGCCCGAGGCCTGCTGGAGGATACACTCATCTGGTGGGGAGGCGAATTTGGGAGAAACCCTTTCGCGCAATCCAACGGTACCGGCCGTGACCATGATCCTGACGGGTTCACCGTGTGGCTGGCCGGGGGCGGCGTCAAGGGTGGCTTTTCACATGGCGCAACCGACGAATTTGGCCATGTGGCGGTCGAGGGCCGCACCCACATGCACGACCTTCATGCCACGGTCTTGCATCTCCTCGGTATCGACCACACGCGGCTGACGTATCCATTCGCCGGGCGTGATTTTCGGCTCACTGACGTCGCCGGCGAAGTCATCTCCCCGATTCTTTCCTGAGTGGATCGGGGAGGTC
>JAYQOK010000085.1:5526-12349 GCA_038144795.1 Candidatus Kuenenia sp.
GCGGACATCTTGACCCTAATTTCGGCTCTTGTCAGAATGCCTTTATTGGTTAATCAAGGGTCTTTATGGGCATCATCAATTCTCTCTGCGTGAGAGGTGCTTCGATCGTGTTGGGGGCCCTCCCATTTCTTATGATGGGATGTGGCGGAAAGCCCATCACGAAACCGGGCTTCAATCCCAAGATGGCAGCCGCTCAGGCTATGGACCTCTACGACATCAACAGTGACGGTGCGATTGACACCGCTGAACTGGCAGACGCTGCCTCCTTGCGGGCTGTCTTGCCCAAGGCCGACACCGATGGAGATGGCCGGCTCACCCAGGCCGAACTTGCGACTCGGTTTGGCACCTACCAGGCGGGCGAACTGCTGGTCTCGACGTTTCCATGCAGTATTACGCTTGATGGCCAACCGCTCGAGGCCGCGGAGGTGCGACTGATTCCCGAGTCTTTCATGGGAGACGCCTATGAAGTTGCCTCAGCTACGACGTCAACCGGCGGCCAGGCTGTGCTGTCCGCCCCAAGCGTGACAGCCCGGGGCTTCTCCGGTGTCTTTTGCGGCGTCTATCGAGTCGAGATCTCCAGCAAAAATGTGTCTGGCGAGGAGACCATTCCTGCGAACTACAATTCTGCGACGGAGTTCGGGCAGGAGATCGCTCCAGATCGCGAGGATATCGAACGCGGCGTTGTACTCGCGTTACAGCGACCACAGTCCAAAAAGAAACTCAGTAGAAAGAACTAGTGAGGAATCCATGCGAGATACACATGTGAGATGTAAGTTGTCGCGTCCTATTCGTACACGCTGCCCTGGGATAGTCGCTCCCGGATTTACGCTCGTTGAACTCCTTGTGGTGATCGCCATCATCGGCGTGCTCATCGGACTGCTTCTGCCGGCGGTGCAGGCGGCTCGCGAATCAGCTCGACGAACCTCCTGTGGGAATCAACTCCGACAAACCGGCATTGCATTTCAACAACATCATGATGTTCACACGTTTTTCCCATCTGGAGGCTGGGGATGGAGTTGGGTGGGCGATGCTGATCGAGGATTTGGCCCCTCCCAGCCAGGAGGGTGGATCTATAGTATTCTTCCCTACTGCGAGAACGAGAATCTCTGGTCACTCGGCGCTGGCGAAACGGGCGCTGCAAAACTTGCCTCTCACGGTCGGCGGAATGCCACCGCGGTCGGCTTGTTGATTTGTCCATCACGGCGTGCCGTGAAGGCCTATCCAACTGGGATTGGTGTCGCAAACGCAGATCCTCAGTCGAGTGTTGCCAAGTCAGACTACGCAGGTAATTGTGGCAACCAAAGCCGATGCGAGATTGATGGTGGCCCTGCCGCCAGTGCCCCCTCACCACCGGCTGCGCCAACCCTGGAGACCGGTATCACATACCGCTGCAGCACCGTGAGCATCTCGGATGTAAGCGATGGTACAACTCAAACGATTGCCGTTGGAGAAAAGTATTTACCCCGCGCACGCTACCAAACTGGTAGTGATGCAGCCGACAACGAATCCATGTACGTCGGTTACGACAATGATGTTTTTCGTTCGACAAGTGGCGTCTGGGGGCGTCCGCATCGGGATTCTGAAAACGTGTCGAACCAGCTTGTCTACGGTTCCAATCATCCAGCTGGCTTTCTTGCTGTGTTCTGTGACGGATCCGTGCACTCTTTGTCTTTTGATATCGATCTTTTCGTGTACGATCGGTTAGGGGCTCGCTCGGATGGCGATTCAATCGGTGGTCGGTTCTGAATCGCGGGGCGCCTGCCATGAACCGCATGATGAGGATGGCCGTACTCTGCATCCTCGTCCTGTACGCGGGGATCGCGGCCGATGCTGCACCCGTGGTGCCGGGCTACGAGCGGTTCGGTCGTCTTGGGACCGACGCCACAGCACAGATTGAGGCGGGGCTGCTGCTGGTCGGTGAACTTGGCTGCACGAACTGTCATGCAGCCGAATCAGCGGCGGTGCATCTACGCTCAAAGCCAGCTCCCGACCTCACCACGGTGGGACAGCGGCTCAAGCCCGACTGGCTCGTGAACTATCTTGCCGATCCCCATGCACTCTCCCCGGCCACCACGATGCCCAATCTGCTGTCGGCTCTGCCTGAAGGCGAACGACTGGACACAGCCACGGCACTCGCGCACTATCTCGCCGCATCGGGGCCGCTTGATCGGGGTCCGCTTCCCGATGGCCGGCAGGCAAAACCCCAGGAAGGGGATATTCTCTACGAACGAACGGGCTGCGCCGCCTGTCATGGGTCGAGATCAAGGCCCGAGTCCCGTCTTTCAGATCAGGTTCCCCTCGTGGGTATCGCCGACAAGTGGACGCCCAAAGCCCTCGATGCCTTTCTGACCGATCCACTGGCAACACGCCCCGGCAGCCGAATGCCAGCGGTGCCGCTTTCGGATCAGGATCGTCGGCATGTCGTCGCCAGTCTTCTCGGATCACTGGCATCTGCCAACGGCGATGACTACCGCGACGTGGTCGCTTTCAAGGGGCGCGCCTGGAACGCCGCCGTCAAAAAACTCCCTGCCATTGCCACGCTCGGCCCACCGGCACATGCAGGGCCTGTGAACGGCCTCGATGTCTTCGGATTTGCCGGGTTGCGGGACGCGGTTGTCATCCGGCTTGATGGTTTCTTTCATGCGCGATCAGCAGGGCCATACACCTTCCACCTTGAAAGTGACGACGGAAGTCGGCTGATGATCGACGGCAACGTGATCATCGACAACGATGGCGTACATCCAGAGATCGAACGCTCCACCACCGTCGACTTAGCTGCGGGACCTCACGCCATCGCAGTCGACTACTTTGAGGAGGCGGGCGGTGAAGCGCTACGGCTCGATGTGGTGACACCCGGTGGATTGAGTGGATCAGTGGTCGGCCTTGTGACCCCGACAGAAGATGGCGTGCCGGCCGCAAGGCCGGAATCGCCGGCTGTTGCCGGCTTCGCCATCGACACGACGCTCGTGGACAAAGGCCGTGTCGCCTTCGTGACACAAGGCTGCACGAACTGCCACCGAATGGCCGACACGCCGGGCACCCCGGTCGCGTCACGGCGCGAGGCACAGCCACTCGCTGAACTTTCCCGGCTTGACGCAGGCTGTTTGGCGGAGGCAGCACAGCGAGCGGCTGCCTGGTACCGGTTGGATGACGGCCAGCGGCAAACCATCATCGCCGCCATAACGTGGTTGAAAACGCCTGAGGCTCAAGGGCCCCCGACCCGCGAACTGACCATAGAGCGGCTGCTGACCTCCCTCAACTGCTATGCCTGCCACGACCGCGATGGCCGTGGCGGAGTGCTTCCCACCATCTCCAGCGTCGACGATGAAGATGAGCCAGTGTTGAAGGACGCCACCCGCGACGCCTTCTTCACATCGCCACTTCAGGAACTCGGTGACGAGGGCCGGCTCCCGCCGACGCTTACCGGTGTTGGTGACAAACTCACACCTGAGTTTCTGAGTGACGTGCTCACGCAGGGAGGTGTTGACCGACGGATGACGATGAACACCCTCATGCCTCGCTTCCACCCCGACATCGCTAGACCACTCGCCACGTTGCTTTCCGAAGACCCTCACACAACAGTCATGATTCCGAAGCTTTCCGATCACGCACTTACGCAGATCAATGAGCAGGGAAGAAGTCTCGTCGGCTCAAAAATGCTCGGTTGCATCAAGTGCCATGCCTTTGGTGAGAAGGGGCAAAGTCTGGGGCTCATCGACATGACACGAATGCCCCGCCGACTCCGTCATGAATGGTTTATGGCGTATGTCGCCGATCCCCAGCGCTTTCGTCCAGGAACACGAATGCCAGCCGCCTGGCCCGAAGGCAAGACTTTCTATCCAGATCTCGCCGATGGTACGGCAGCCGGCCAGATCGAAGCGGTCTGGCAGTATCTTTCCGGGCCGCAGCCGAAACGCCCGCTCGGGGTCACGCAAAACCCGATCGAGTTGATCCCTTCGGAACGACCGATCATCTATCGTAATTTCATCGAGGGGGCGGGGCCGCGGGCGATCGCTGTCGGGCATCCAGAGAAGGTGCACTTCGCGTGGGACGCCGACCAACTGAGGCTCGCGTTGGCATGGCGGGGCAATTTCATGGACGCCAGCCGTCACTGGACCGGCCGCGGAGTTGGCTTCGAATCACCGTTGGGTGACGGGGTGTTCACCCCCGATGCAGGCACGCCCCTGGCAGAGTTTTCGAGTTTTGCCGCCCTGCGTTCTGCGGCCTGGCCGACCGGTTCGCTTCGTGAGGCTCGTGGCCCGGTGGCAGGGTATCGCTTTAAGGGCTATCGACTCGACGCAACTGGGACGCCGACGTTTGGCTGGCGATGGGGCGACCGAGACGTTCAAGACCACGTCATGCCCGCCATGTTTGCAGGTATCTCTGGCAGACCGCCGAAACTACCGGGGCTTCGTCGCACAATCACCGTCAGCGGGCCGGCCATGTCGGCTGCAGCCTGTCGGATCGCCGTTGGCAAATCAATCGAGGTAGAAGCCGAGGGCTGGTATCTCATCGACAAGACATGGCGGGTCCGCGCGGCCGGTGGTGAAGTGATCCAGTGTGATGCCGCCGGCTCGTTCGAACTCCGTGTTCCGCTCGTCTGGCATCAGGGGAAAGCGGTGATGGTGGAGGAACTGACATGGTAGTCCAAGGCTCGGTGCGGTGTCCGGCGCGAGCGTCGGTCTGTTCCTCTGTGCTGCTGTTTGTCATTCAGGTGTTCGGTGTCGGCAGGCTTGTGTATGCGGAACCGGCCGCCGCAGCCCTGCGGCCAGTCGCTCAATCGGAGATCTGGCATGTGGAGCCAGTGCCAACTCCCGAGGGCGTGATGCTGGAGGTCGGATCGCTGGAGTGGATTCCTGCCGCTGCCGCCGGAGAAGACGCCCGACTCGCCGTCGCGACACGACGCGGTGAGATCTGGATGGCGACCGGTTGCGAGGGAAACCTCGAGCACGTGCGTTGGCAGCGGTTCGCTGAAGGACTCCACGAGGTACTCGGCCTCGCCTGGAAGGATGGCTGGCTCTATGTGACCCAACGCTGTGAATTGTCCCGGCTCCGGGACAATACCGGAGATGGCGTGGCCGACGTTTTTGAAACGGTCAGCGATTACTGGGGCATTAATGGCGACTACCATGAGTATGCGTTTGGCTCGAAATTTGACCACGAAGGAAACATCTGGGTCGTGTTGTGCCTGACCGGAGATGCGTCGAGCAACAGCCTGTTTCGCGGTTGGTGCCTTCGTGTCAATGCGGAGGGTACGACCGTGCCAACATGCAGCGGCATTCGCTCGCCTGGCGGAATCGGCTTTGATTGCGACGGGGCCGTGTATTACACGGACAATCAGGGGCTGTGGAACGGCACCTGCTCACTCAAACATCTCGTGCCCGGCGACTTCATGGGGAATCCATCGGGCAACATCTGGTATGGCGACGCTCCGGAAATGGGGCCGAAGCCCGAGGAGCCGCAGAGTGGATCACGGATTGCGATTGAAACCAAACGAATTCCCCAACTCCGGCCACCGACAATCCTGTTTCCGTTCAGCCTCATGGGACAAAGCGCAGCTGGCGTGATTTGTGATTCAACACGGGGACGGTTCGGTCCGTTCGCCGGCCAAGTGCTGGTCACCGATCAGTCGCACAGCACGGTGATGCGGTGCGCGATCGAGACAGTCGACGGCGTACGTCAAGGAGCCTGCTTCCCAATGCTCGCGGGGCTCCGTAGCGGCTCGTTGGTCGAACTGTTCTCACCCGAGGGCAGGCTTTTTGTCGGGGGCACCAACCGTGGCTGGGGTTCACGGGGCGCGGGTGACTTCGCGTTAGAACGCGTGACCTGGACGGGGGTGACGCCGTTCGAAATGCGGTCGATCCGCGCCCTCCCGGATGGCTTTGAGATCGAGTTTACGAAGCCAGTCGCTCGTGCCCTGGCCGGCGACCCCGCCCGGTATGCCTCCCGCGGCTTCACTTACATCTATCAGTCTGGCTACGGGAGCCCTGTTGTGGACGAGGAGCCCTGTCCCATTACGAAGGTCGTACCGTCGGAAGACGGAAGAAGGGTGCGACTAACAATGGACAACCTGCGTGAGGGCGTGATCCATGAGATCAAGGCCGTTGGAATCCGTGACGAGGATGGCCAACCGCTTCGTCACGACACGGGCTGGTACACACTCAATCGGCGGCCCCGATAACGGCCGCGATCCATAAGGCAAGCCACACCCGGCACCCAGCAAACATGGGATCAGACTTTCTCAGCGGTCGAGTGTTTGCGACACCCGAGTTGCAGCTCGTGACAAACCAGGCCGTGATGGCCCGGCATCGCGAATCGCGGTGAGGACCTGTGATTCTGTGATCAGATCGCGGAGCACAATCGGATCGGGAGGCTGGCTACCCGGCAGGGGAGCCGGAAAGACGGCCAACACAGGAATCGATTTGCTCTGCAGCGTGGCCAGCATGTCCTTGATCTCCGGAGAACCATCGGTCCAGTCGGCCAACATTGGCACAACGCGGTTCTCATCAATCGCCGACTTCACCTTCCGCGTCTCGATCGCCGTGGCAAGATTGAACTTGCATGTCGGGCACCAGTCGGCCGAGAAATCAATCAGCACAGTCGCGCCATCACGCCTCAGCTCCGCAAGCCGCTGTCGCGAGAAGGGCTCCCACTCGATCACCGACTTGACCGGCCCAAGAAAGAAGAAAGCGAGCGAGCCGATGACCGTGGCCACTGTCGCCGCCTGCACCCACCGCCCGAAGCCAATCGTGCCGCCATTGGTCTCCTGCGCCTTACCCACCCACCAGCAGGCAGCCCAGATACCGATCAACATCGTAAATGT
>JAYQOK010000085.1:12359-15255 GCA_038144795.1 Candidatus Kuenenia sp.
CGCTGCTCAGGAAGGTGAAGAGGTACGCCACCGTCCCAAGCATCACGAAGCCGAGAATCTCCTTGAACGTGCCCATCCACGCCCCAGGCTTAGGCAAAAATCGCACGAGCGAGGGAAAGAGCCCAACAAGGATGTAGGGGAGGGCCATGCCGGTCGCAATCGCCCCAAATACGGCGTAGGTCACGGTCGTCGGCTGTGTGAGTGTGAAGCCAAACACCGGCCCGAGAAACGGCCCACTGCAGGGCGTCGCGAGCACCGTACTCAGTACACCTTTGAGAAATGAGCCAGCCGGCCCCTCCTGCGACTGAACGTGCCCCGCCTTTTCGCCGATGAAACCCGGAATCGGCAATTCCCACACTCCGAGGAACGAAAGCGCGAAGGCAAACACGATCCCCGCCATCGCCACGTTGAACTTCCACGACGTAAATTGCTCACCCCAGGCGAGGTTGCTTTCAGCGAGGCCGACATTTGCTGCCACGCTCAGCGTGGCCAACACAAAAAAAACTGCATAGAGACCGGCGCAATACCACATGTTGAGCTGCAGCACCTCGCGACGGGCTTTCCCCGACTGCTGGGCAAATGACATCAGTTTGAGCCCCAGCACCGGGAGCACGCAGGGCATGAGGTTGAGGATCAAGCCACCGGCAAGGCCAGCCAGCAGGGCCGCCGACAGGGAAAGCGGGATCGACCCATCGACACCCGTCGCGGTTGGCATCGCAGTGAACGTCGGCGCCGCCGGCACGGCCGAAGCAATCTCGATTTCCGCCGGGGCACGAGCCGCTTCTGCATACCTCGCCTCACCGAATTCGATTCGGGCATCGGCCGGATTTTCTCCGGCTGGAATCGTGACCTTCAGACGCGTTGCCCAGGGCGGATCGCAGGTTGTGTCACTGCAGGTCTGAAACCCAATGAGGGCTTCAACTGACCGCGGGACGTCAGTGGCTGAATCCGCCACCGTTTCCAAGATCATTTCGAATGCGACCGGTCCTTCGACGGCGCCCGCTGCAGCCAGATCGACGGACGCGGCGGCCTGGGCCGCCGTGGCCGAGAGTCGCGTGGCACGTGTGCCGCGCTCGCGGCCAGGTTCGCCGTCCGGCAGCGAGACGATCGTCGGCTTGCCCTGCCCAACTTCACTCACGGCCGAAGACGCCGGCTTGTAGAGATGCCACTGATCATCGGGCACAAGCCGGATCACGAGCGGCCAGGCGAGCCCGCCCCCGGCCCGGCAGATCGGCGGCTTGAATGATGCTTCGAACTGCACATGCCCCCGCTCGGGCAGATGGCTGGCTGCGACCGGCTTCAAGGCCGCCGCTCGGGCCGCCACATCACAGGTCGCTGTGAACGAAATCGTTTCCGGAGGCGTGCAGGATGTGTCTTGGCACAACTGGAGGTTCACGGTGCCATGGACCTCGGTGGCCATGCCGGAAGGATTCGTTTCCAGGGGCACCCGCCACGTCACCCGACCATGATGCTCCTCGAGCACAAGCCCCTGCCACGACGGCACATCATCGACCCGACGTCGTTCAGGCTCGACATCCGGCGTAAAGGTGCCGACAGGCCGCTGCGGCGAGTCGTCGGCCACCACGATCTTGGTCGCCTTGGGGCCGCCAGGCTTCGGGGCGTCTTTCCCCTGGTCGAGCGAATAGAGATGCCAGCCTTCCTCGATCGTGGCCGTCACCGCCAGCACATCGGGCTGGCCGGCGGATCCTGGCTCGATCTCGGCGGAAATCGCCACCGGGCTGCCAAGTTCGTCGGCCACTCCAGCCAGCGGATTGAACAGATCGTCTCCCAGCCGCGGCTCGGCCGCTGAGGCAGCCGTAACAAGAGCCAAAACACAAAACGCCATCACACCCGCGACCCTGGCCGCGACGCCCACTTCTGCCCACTTCAGTGCGGCAGACAACGTTGGAATAGTTCTCATAGCAGGAAAGTGTAGCGGTGGTATTTTTTGGCGGTCAATCGAGGGTATTCCGAATTCGTTGCAGCCCGCGAATATCGGCAGCGAGGTTTCCGATGGCGCACGGCAGGGCCGCAAGCAGGAAGTCGACTCGTCTTTCCACCTTCCTTCTATCGGCAAACAAACGGTTCTCCTCCATAATCCATCGAAACCAGTTATCCAGCCCAAACAGAATTCCCGTATCGCGGAGAAACGGCACCAAGGCCGATTCGTGCGCCGAGAGAGGACGAATCGCTCGGTAGGAATCGAGAAACATTTCCGTAGCTGCACGATCACCGGACCAACTTCCCATGAGGCGAGCAACGTCTGTCGCCGGTGTGTCGCTTCCAGCTGCATGCCAATCGATGATCCCGGTCACCGCTTCTCCTACGAACAGAATATGGTCGCTCCACACATCGCGAAGAACCGGCTGGAGCGCTACCGGCTGTGATTCCCATGCGGAGGCCTGCGCAACTGCCTGCGGACCTCCGACGGACGCGAAGATGGCGGCGGCCTGTGCAAACCGTTCGCGGAATGACCCGTCGCCCACGGCGGAAAGACGAGACATCCACGGCGACGCCTGCAGCATGCGCGCTCGAGAAATACGCTCGCCAACAGCTCGTGAGTGATCGATCCGCATCGCTTGCCGCGGCCACGTCGCTGCCGCTCGATGCAGATTCGCCAGTGCCGTAGCCGCTGCGTGAATCTGTCGCGCTGACGGTTCGGCGGTCGCCCGGCCTGGCTTCCATTCGACGAGTTCCCACAGCATCCCGTGGCGATCAACGAGCACCGTGTCTCCCGCTGCGGTCAGCTCAAGGTCCGGCGTCGACGTTACACCTTCGCTCCGTACATGTCGCATCAGTGAGTGCACCCAGGTGGCCTGGTCGTAGCCCATCGAGTCCACAAATCGCTTGAGCACGAACCGACGGCCAGCATGATCGACAGCCCAGCCCCTCACGC
>JAYQOK010000086.1:0-15198 GCA_038144795.1 Candidatus Kuenenia sp.
GAGCAATTCCACCTGTTCGTCGAGCACAACTCCAGCGAAATTGGCTGGCGCATCAGGAACGTCAACAAGCCGAATCGTGAAAGCAGTGGTGCCAGCTCCATCGACGTCGTTGTTCAACACCGGGTTCCCGGCGAGGTCGGTAACCGAGGCATTATCAACCTCGATCAGGTATTCACCCAACGGGAACACAGATACCGACTCAAATACAACTTGATTGCTGCTCTCAAGGAACCTGAAGAGGTAGTCAACACCGTCAACATAAGCTCTTATCCCACCCGTTCCATCGGCGTACGTCAGCGTGAAATCGCTCGACTGAACCGTACTCTTATCGATACCAACGCCAAGGTCATTCAACTGCAGCGTGAATTGGAATATTCGCCTACCGTCCGCACGTTCGAGTTGGACCTGATTGGCTCGCCTATCCTGATCGGCTGGAGCACCATCCAGCGGGTTCAAAAGCGTTATGGTTGGCCGCGTGAAGTCAACGCGGTCGATCGCCCCTCGATCCTTGAAAACATTTGCCCCTAAACCAGGTGCGCTTGCCTGGGTAGGATCGTCGCCACGGAGTTGTCCGTAAAGATCCCGTGCTGGGGCAATGATAGGAGATTGCGGAATACCCAATGGGTTATTGACAACGACAAACGCATTTCGATCCTGCAGCGTATTGAGTGCACTGTCAATCGCAGGCGACCCTGCCGCTGGATAGAAGTTACCAGCCGCTGCATTGACAAACGGGCTCGTACCAGCCGGCAACACCAGGGACTGGCTGGCAGTTACGCCGCCCGCGACCTGAGTCCCAACATTGTGGAATGCGGTCGTTCCAATCACCGTGTTTGCTCGTGACGTGGCATCGACATTAATAGCCGTCACGACATTCGAAATCAGATTGTTAAGGAGGGTTGGCCCAGCGTTATCGGTGATGCTAATACCAACGCCGCTTCGGGAAGCACCACCGTAGATCGTGTTGTTGATAATCTTCCCATAGGGAACGGCTGCCGGTGGCAGTGTGTCGCTGTCGGGTGTGCCACTAAAGAGAATCCCCGTCGTTCCACTCGACGCGACAACGTTGTTTACAACCACAACGCCCGGTACGAGCCGCGAGCTGTTGAGCACAAACAGATTTCGCACCGATCCGGGGTGCGGTGCATTCGACCCGGCGTCTCGCGCCCCACCATCGACACTGATCCCCACTGTTCCAGCAGATGTGACGATATTGCTCTGGATGACAAACTGCCCCTGCGTTCTTGGGTGGTTGGAGTCACCGATGCTTTCCGTATTGACCACAGATGGCGCCGCGAGAACCTTCACATTATCTATGGAGATACCACCAAGGGTGTATGCCAAATCTCCAGACTGAAAGAACCCAATGACCGTGTTAGACGTGAGCGCGCCAAAACTGTCGATGAGATCGACAGTTGCCGACCGCCAACCAGACACATCTCCGTCGTTCGATGCGCCAAGCCCCCAAACTGTCTGCCAAGTAATTCCACCGTCTCTACTCACTGCAACGCCGTCGCCATTCGGCAAGGGCGTTGCAGCATTGACTACAAAGCTCGTTGGAAGCGGAGTGAATACTTCCCGAATACCGGCCATGTATTCGAATTCCAAGTAGGCCGACGGCTGATTCGCAAGGTCGATTGACCAGAGGATCGCGTTTTGTCGAATCCCTGCAGCAGCCCCACTTCCGCTCATGGAAAGGAACGTCCGTCCTCCCGTAGTGACGGGATTGGTTGTACCGTTTCCGAGAGAGGTTACCGTTGCCGGGGGTGTCCAGGAGCCAACATTGACTTGGGTTACTTGAATCTGCCACTGATCCGCCGCAGAAACAAATTCTTGGAATGTCCAAAATACTGTTGGATCAGAGGGATCCACAACTGTTGCCGAATAGTCCCCCCACCGGTTGCGACCAGAACCATCCTGGACATCGTACGTGTCTTCCCCGGGCTTTGATCGCTGAATCGGACCAAAGGTCGTGGTGCCAGCAACAGTGCTTCCGGTCACGAAGTACGCTCCGGCAAACGCAGCAGCGCCGGAGCCCGAGAACCCGATCACGGCGTCCCCGTTCCCGTTCACCGCGATTGCCGGATAATAAAGCGACAACCCCGTGTCGGCGATGATGTCCGCATCGATGAGGCTAGCTGCTGACGGATCGACTTTGAACCACTGCACGGCGGCCCGATCATTCACGTTAACCGTACGTGCCGCCCAGAGGACATCATCGACAAGCATTACGTTGCCCGGGATTCGGAGGTCTCCCACGTTGAGGTTCGCGGATCCTGTGCCGGGCTGATCGGCTGTTGGCGGCGGCGTCGCCGCAACAAAAATCTGTTGTGGTAGCGAAAGCGTAGCTCCTGCCGCCCCGGGATTAAGAACTTGCACGTACACGAGCGTCGAGCCACTAGTTCCAAGAAGATGGCCTACGTTGTCGACAACGCCGTCGTATTCAACGGCAGGCTGGAGCGTGAAACCATAGTTTAAACCCGTTGCATCTGAGACATTTTCAAATCGTGTGAGATTAGCAATTGTCGGCGCGCCTGAGACCAGATCGGCTTTTGGAATCGATATAATCGTGACGTCAGTGTTGAGCGTCGGACCGCCGGCAATATCAAACATATTAGCGGTGATGTAGACGCCCTCAGCATCGATGCCAAGCGCAGGGTAATCCGCCCATCGGGTACCCGCGGAATCAGAGTTGATAACAAAACCCGTCCACGCACCTGTAGGATCGTTCGTGTCGGACACGGCCAGCAGGAAGTTGTTGACCGCTGCTGCATTATCCACCGCAACCGCAAACCAGCGTCCGCTCGGGGCGTCATACAGCACACGGGGGTCAAATGAAGACCCTGCCACTGGAATCCCGGCAACTGTCGTCCAAAAACTATCAAGAGACATCCCCGTCCCGACCAGAGCACCGTTCGTCTTGTTATAAACCGAGAATCGGCCGTTGATCATCACCACGATGTGGTTTGGCCCCACCGCCCCCATCGTGTCTGGTGGAATGAAGCCTGATGCCCCACGGGTACTATCCGACGCAGAAAAGTTAAGGCCAATCGGCGCTGGCGCATAGGCCCCTACAACCGCCGAATTAAATGCGTTTTCCTCAAGCACAAGCGTCGGCTCACTGGGGAACTGAATGAACCGATCGTTCGTATCGAACGTAGAACCAATACTCACTTCTGGGTCAGCGTCGCTTGGTTGAACTCCGTACTCTGTTCCCCGACGAATCTCAAGTTGATAAGCACCCTGGAGTGTTTGGATGGGATAGGTCTGTGAAATCGGCGTCGCTACGGAGAACGTGTCTGTCTGCCCAGGGATGGCATCGGTAACCATCTC
Source organism: Candidatus Kuenenia sp. (assembly GCA_038144795.1). Classification (GTDB taxonomy): domain Bacteria; phylum Planctomycetota; class Planctomycetia; order Pirellulales; family UBA1268; genus CACORA01. The sequence goes on from JAYQOK010000086.1 coordinate 3,334, forward strand.
GCCGCGCTCCGCAAAGCCAACGATGATGTCATCGATAAAAAAGCCCATGTGGTCGTTATCTTGACCACGTCCAGAACTTGTGAGGCTCCCAAATCGGTTTTCATCCAGATCATTCAGGATGCGATCGTTGAGATCGTAGAAGCTTAATAGAGCACCGGCAGAAATATCGACCGGTGCCGACAGCTCGATCTCATTTGTAGCTGTATCAAAGCTGAGGAGCGTCACCGCGTCGCTGATCCCAATCGTCCCCACCCAGTCTGAGTTTGGAGAGTCGGGCGTGACCACCATCCCCTCACGCAGACCAGAAACTCCACCAGAGCCTGCGCTCACCGTGAAGTGGCTGGATGTCACAATTGCGGTGGCTGCTGCTCCCGCGCCTCCTCCCCCTGAACCAAAAGTTACTGTTGGTGCGACAGTGCCATACCCAGTTGCACCAACAACAGTCACGCTATCAACGAAATCTGTGAGGGAGGCGGTCGCAACAGCGTCGCCGTTTCCGCCGGTGATTACTACGGTCGGTGCGACTGTGTAACCAGACCCCCAATTCGTCATAGTAATGCCTGTAACGGCACCGCCTAAAACAGTCGCATATCCGGCGGCACCTGTTCCACCACCGCCCGTGAATGACACGGTGGGCGCCGTGAAGTACCCAGTTCCTCCGTTCGTGACGGTCACTGCATTGACGCCCGTATCGAGTGTCGCCGTAGCCGATGTGTACGTTCCAGTACCACCTGTGAGAGTAACGGTTGGGGCTATGCCTGCGTAGCCCGATCCCCCATTTGTCACGACAACTCTGGTGACTTCTCCAGTGCCTGCCACAATAGTTGCTCTGCGAGCCAGGTCCGCAGATGTTCGCAGCGCGTCGGTATCAAAAATCCCCGCGGTGGAGAAATCAAACCGGAGGCGAATATTCGACTCCCCAACCCAGTTGGCTAGATCAACCCTCGCCTGCCGCCACTCACCTGTGTCAAAGAGTTCCTGAACGTGTTGGTTCGTGGCTGTTCCGGCGCTATCTGATGCGGATAGTGTGTTAGGAAGTTCAGCACTGGTTGTATCAGTTACTGATCGCACTGAATTGTTAGTGGCAATCACCTCCCATGTGCGGCCATCATCGCGAGAGATAAAGACCCGGGCAGCATCCCGCATGTTGCCGTTGGTAGCATTCGCATTCTGCGTGTCAAGAAAGTAGTTGAAATACAGAGTCGGCTTATCAGCTTCCGCATAACCCGCGAGACTGAAGGGGTTGGTGATCAGACTCCCTTGCGCGCCACCCGGTGTGTTGTAGTTATTGCCAACGGCGCCAGCTGAACCATTGGTCAGCTCTTGCTGCCAGCCAGCTGTTACCACTCCATACTGACCACTGTTTCCACCATACCCACCGTACGCTGGGCTAGACGACCACTCCTCAAGACCGAAATACATCGAGATGCCACCGGTTATGGCATACCGCGTGAAATCGGGGATGGTGTTACTCGTATTCCCGTTTGTGTCAGCAATTCCGTTAATGCCATGCCCCTGATCGCCAGTCACCCCAAGAAGTGTTGTTGGATGCCAGAGATTGATGTCGAGCGGTGAGAAGGCCAGACCCGTGGGAGTGCCGATGCCCAGTCGGTTTGAAATACCGCCGTCTGGTACGCCGTTGCCATCCGTATCAAACACATTCGGCACGATAGCGCCTGTGCCACCGGTGCCGCGAGGATTGGCTGCTGTGCCATCTGGATTAATGCAGACAAGACGGCCGGTATCTGTGATCGCAAAAAACCAACCTGCATACGCCCCGTCATCCAGGTTTACCGGCGCCGTAGCGAGCCCCTGGAATCCCGTGCCATATGCATTACCAGTGACCGGATCGATCTCTGCGAGGAAACCCGAGAAATCAACAACACTCGTCGCAGTGCCATTGCCCGTATTTACCTTATAGAACCGGCCATTGTCACTGACTCCGTAAAGCGATCCATTCTCGCTACGAAACTGCAGCCCCGTGGTGATCCCCAGCGTTACGCCACTGTCCATAATGGCACCCTGACGGCCATATGGCTGACCGGTAACTACAGCGGCATTTCCACTCGTTCGTGCCCAATACAGGATTGACGCGCCGCCATCCTGAATCGAGTAATAAATCTCATTGTTATATGCACCCGTACCGGTTCGCTTAATGGCCATCGCGTCGACTAACTCGCCTGTTATTGCCCACCAGTTATCAGTAGACCCCGGAGCGTCGTCCTTGATGCCATCGCCTGCGGAAGAGATCTGCGCACCAGAGCCGGTATCGATTTCCTGCAAAAGGCCATTATTCCCACCGTCACCCCTCGCACCAAAATAACGGAAAAGTCTGCCGTCAGGCCGCATGTCGATGTCGCCAACAGCTCCACCGCCGAGACCAGTGTACAGCGTCGTCACGGTACTGGCTTCAAGAGCATTGACCGTATAGAGGTCTCCTGCTGTTGATACGTACAACACAACATCAGCAAGCGTAAACGGACGGATATTGGCCTCGAGTTGGAATTGATTGGCTCCAATCAACGGACCGTTGGTCGGCAAGACGCTCGCACCATTCGATGTATATCCAATCGATCCGATGTGGTCCTCAACCACACGCGTCACGGAATTCACGGGCTCGAGGCGGATGTATGGATTTGCGGCTGCGCTGGTGAAAGTGGCGTTGAGGGCACTTGGCAGACGGCCGTTACTCGTCACCATCACGTAATAGGTGGTCGTTGAACCAGGTGTTCCCGCCGGTAACTGCACAGGCCCGATGAATGGGTCTAACGCACCGAATGAACCACGCGACAGGTCATCGCTGTCAGCCCCCTGGCCTACGCCGGGCTGATCATCAGTAATGTTTGAGTCGCGACCTACATAGATCAACCTGCCCGGTCCACCGCCAGGGCCCGTGTCATCAAACACCGAGATCGTCGTGTCGCCACGGAAGCCGTCGGCATAGTCAATGTCGAAGACTGTTGACCAGGTCTTGCCACCGCCGTTGACGCCCCCGATTGCTTGAATCTGGTCGTAATCAATTGTAAAACTGTACCAATCAACATCATTCGAATTCTGCAAGGCACCAGCAATGCTGATTGTACTTTGATCACTCTGCAAAAGTTGACCGACAGGTTGAGCGGTTACGTTATTGTCCGCGTTCCATTCACCTGTTTCGCCAGCGAGTTGCGAATTTCCCGGCAGGCCACGAACATCGATTCCGATCTGAGGGAAACGTATGTCAGCGTATCGGACAGTCGATCCAGCCTTTTGATCCCGCTGCTGAAGTCTGACCCGAAGCTCGTAGAGACCACTCGTCTGCCCATCTTTGACCTTCGCAGGATCCCTGAGGTCAGCTTCGTACGTTGCAAGCGGTGTCGCAGGAGGCGTGCTCGGCTGGCTACGTACTCGGATGAAGTATTGTGCTGACTGGCCTGTGGTGCCGGGTAGAATCACCCTCATCCCTGGATCACGAGGATTTACCGAATAGTAATCATTACCACGGAACACGTCTTTCTGGAGAATGTAGCCACCATTCTGGCCCGTAGGCGTGAATCCCAAGGTGGCCGCCGTCAGCGTACCGAACTCATAAGACACATCACGAATGCTTGTTGCCCCGGGATCGGCGTTAAACGTCAACGTGACAGTGCCCGTTGCGATAGTGATGGAAGCCGATGTCGCTTTGATCGCTGGATCGCCAATATCAGTGAAACTGAAGCCCCCCGCACGATCCACCGTGAATGTCTGAATCGCGGTGTTGTTGCGATAAATGACGCCCGTGAGGGTTCCCGGAAGGATGTTGATTTGCGAGAGAGCGTAAACGGCCGTAGCGGAGCCGCCAGCATTATTAACTCGCTCACCAGCTATGCCCTGGGCATCAAAAATCCCGTCCACAGATCGGGCAAGTACAGTCCCGCTCGCGTCGAGGAGTTCTACCATCGCATCAAGCGATGACGTGGTCTTGTCAACGTCGATCCAAACCTCACTTCCACCGTAACCCGTGAAGCTATAGATGTCGACATCCGAGGGGTCATCAAACGCAATTGCCCCGGTTACCTCAAAACCACTTCGACTATTTTCGTCTCCACTCTTTTCTTGCGCTGACTCCGTCGAGTTGATCCCCGTTGCATAATTAGGCGCGAGTACACCGAGCACCTGCGCCGAAGTTGTCAAACCATTTACATCCATAAGCCCCGTGTAGGGCTTTTCAGTTTCTTCAACGACCGCAATGTTTGTGTCGTTCGACAGTGGCAGGAAAAGCAGACTACGCCAGTCGTTGCTACCTGGAGTTGTCGCAGTGCCATCCGAATTAGTGTCTTTCGTCGGAACACCAAGCGGATCAAGACTTGCACCAACTGAATCATCCCGGAGGCTTGTGAGAACCACTGGGTAGCCTGGATACCCGACAATCTGAACAGTGCCGCCAATTCGGTCATCGATATCGGTGCCTTCACCGTAGGCGGTGAACCCTGCCTTCGCGCCCTGAAGTTTGACAACAAGACTTTCGTTTACAGCGCTCTTGAGCCTAAGGCCGGTTGCCGTGTGCAAATTGCCGACAAGGATTTCACCCCTGAGCACATGCACAATATCGGTGTCATCCCAAATGCTTTCGACCGTTATTTCCTCAGCGCGAATATCGATGCCAAGCGTCGCCTGACCGCTTGGACGATTTGATGAGTAGGAAACAACATTATCGCGAACCAGCGGCCCGGCATTGTCGTCATATTGCGTAAACCGCTGAATCTCACCGGTACTTCTCCCGGTATCTGGCATCTGCGTTGCCACCATGGCATTGGCGTTGACGCTCACCAAAGACCCAAGATTGTCACGGAAGTCGTTGTTGAGCAGGATCGGCTGTGCGCCTCTCGCAAATACCGTTGCCGCAACGTTCGTTCCCCTCCCGGCCCGCGATGTTGAATCAAGGCCGGAGGCGTTGTTTTCAATACGACTATTTGCAACGCGCAAGAGGCCTTGATGCACTTCAAACACGTTGAACTGCGCAAACCCACCCTCAATCGATGTTTGACCACCGCCATAGGCGACGTAGGCCGTGTCGATGCTGGCACGCGATCCAGCATTGATCATCACGCCACCCCAATCACCCGGGTTGGTGACATCAGGAAGGTTTCCATTGGTGTCAAACGTGCCGCCGGCACCAAAACTATTGTCAGCTAAACTTGTAAAAATCACCCGCTTGGCGTCGGTGCCTTCAGCAATAAGCTGCGCGACACCACGCTCAAGTTCAATTCTTGAAGATTGGAGCTTCACAACAACGCCAGGATCAATGGCGAGCCGCCCACTCTGACGGGCAAAGCCGAGTGGCGGATTAAGCGGATCAACAAATGTCACCGTCGCGGACTGACCGGATGCAATCGGGGCCTGCGACAGCGTCACCGTTCCCAATAATGCATTGATCCCCGTGATCGTTGTGGTACCGCCAGGCAGGGCAGACAAGAGCGGATTTTGGGGGTTGGAAATCTCCACCTCCATACCCACCCGCAGATTCGCCGTGGTAGTGAGCCCCGTGATTTGGTTCACACCAACGGCCCAGGTACCAAGCGTGTTGATGTGGTCTATGTACCCTCCGGCACCGCCGCGGATGATCAGATTTTCCTGAATCACATAGACAATGTCGTTGCTTCGCAGTCGCGCTGGAACGTCAAGCGTGTCAATTGGCTGACCGAATTCAGTACGAATTCGAACAAACAGACCATTGATGGAGTTGTTGAGGAGTCGATTACCCCGCACATCCACGCCGAAGCGACCGTCGGCGTCAAGAAAGCTGTTGGGGTCTGCCGAAATGGCCGCACCAGCACTATCTGTGATGGTGTTAAACGTGATCGTCGGTCGGGTGCTCTCCAGATGAATCGGCGCGAAACTCTGCAATTCAGAGTCAACAAAGACGTCGCCACCACCGTACGAAAATGCAGCGTGCGTTACTGTGTTTAAAAACACTCCGCTGGCCGCCGAGTCTGAATCTGAACGGAGAACGAGCCCGCCCCATTGTCCGCCAACGGCGGCAGGCCCAACACCATCATCATCGCCTCCGGCAGCATCATTATGGTACGACGTGAAGCGGATGGTTCGGGACGGCGTGCCAAGCACCTGTACCGATGCATGGGCACGATCCACAAGAGTCGACGAACTGCCTACATCAATATTTGCGGCGCGAAGCTTAAAGAGCGCTGCCTCGTCAATCATCGCCGTGACACCAGCAGGAACATTAAATGTCACACCGTCAGGCAGTGGATTCTCCTGAAGGTCTGTACCGATTTGATACGCACTATCATCATCTGACGTCGCCGCATTGCCTTCATTTCCAATAATTCGGATGATCCGCGTGGTGCTAGTTGCTGCTGCAATCGCCGCGTCGAGAGATGCATAGGGGCTTCCCACCGTTCCGTCTGGCGCACCTGCTGTCGACAATTTATCAACAAAGACCGTGTTGGCAGGTGACGCAGTGCGAAAACTAAAATCACACACGCCACCACTGAGCCCGTCCCGATCACCATCAAGCGGAGTGTTATCGGTGTCAACGATTGTGTTTGCCGTAACTGCATCCTGGGTAAAGGATAGCAAGAGGTCATAGGCACCTTCTGATCGTCCTCCGTAACCACTCTCAGCAACTTCTGGATTGAAGTCGGTGTTTCCCACACTCGTGACAACAGCATAGTACGTGCCAGGATCAACACTGATTTCAACAAATGAGTCGCGACCGTAGTAGTTGTCGTTACGCGCTACCAAAGTGCGAACGCCAGCCACCTCCTTGTAGAGCGTAAGGACTGTGTCGAGCGTGCTCTTGACCGGTTGCCCTGGTCGGGCGACGAGGGTTTCGGCCGACACAATCCCAGATTCTGCGACGGTGAACTCGTACACATCAATGTCCGAGCCAACCTGCGGATAAAGAATCGAAAGGTGCACAAGGTCATAGTCGCCGGGAAACACCCCCTCACCTTCGAGCCCGCCACCTTGAATCGACGGAACATCGTACGAATGGCCCTGGCCCAGCGCATGACCAATCTCATGCATCGCCGTCGTAAACCACCCACCCCCGTACTCGCTTTGCCCCCAGTCCCACAGTTGATTCATTATCGCACGACCACCGTCACAGATGCCACCGAGGGCGGTCGGCGGGAGTCCCGGGCTCACAGCCCGAACGTCGCCGGTCGCAACAATCAGGCCGCGGTCAGCCGTTTCAATAAATCGAATGCCGGTTGCGTTACTGTAAAGTTCGAAGATTTCCCGGGCACGTTGCTTCTGCGCCTCTGTGATGTTGTTGTTCAGCGGTAATCCTGAAACAGGATCAGTTCCATAGATATCCCGAAAATTGTAGTAATAATTAGGAATTGATGATGCTGGGCCAACAAATGACGCTGAGACCGCATGAGTCTCCAGAGCTATCGGAATATCTCGATGCCCTGGCTCGTCAAGCGTCCCTGGTTGGCTTGGAAACTCGAGCGTAGCGGCTGGCGTCGTGACGGTCGGTTGGTTGGTTATCGCAGCCGCCACCAGCTGGCCTCCAGCCCCAAGAACTCCCAAAGATGTTGCCGTCAAAAACCGTGAATTGGCATCGCTGGCAGATATAGCGATGTTCGATGCAATCTCCAGATGGTAACCGCCACCGACCGCACCCGATATTGCCCCACTTCCATCAGTCGCTGAATAACTCGCATTCAACGATTCGGAGATGCCGACGTAATACTCGCCCGCAGACAAGGGAAGGGAAATGGTGTCTGCCGCGCCCGCGTTATTGACACTTTGAATTGCGAGCTGGCTTCCGCTGACGTCAAACAGCCGCAGAGCAGTATCGAGTGATGCTGATGGTGTCAACGTAACCGTGACAGTTCCCGAAGCCTCAAGGCGGAAGGAATAGAGATCTACGTCGTCGAGCGACTCATCGCCAAGGTGGGCGTCGACCGCATAGGCCTGTGTAATGAAAACTGATCCGACATCGACAGCTGTGGAGATCGTGCTGTTATTGTCGACTGATCCTCCAACCCGAAGCCGGAAGAGCATGTCGTCTGCAATCACCCCAGCATTAAACGAGAGGACGGCTGTCGCCGGTGATTGATCATAGGAAACTGACTCGGGTGCAAGCACAGCTTGAGTGGCACCAGTCGATTCATCAAGCTGAAAGAGCTGGTAGTTTCTGGGGCTCTGAGCTGACGACTGCAGAAGCGGATCATTCTGATTGAAGTAGACGACGACCTTGTCAGATAGTTGTGTGAGCGCACCGTCGGCAATCGAGATCGGGGCGGAGAGGGGCACAGCACCACCTCGCGTGAAGCCCACTACGGGCGTGAAGCGTTCTCCATCGATCGCGATCTTTGTGAACTCTGGGCCAGATGGATTTCCCACCGCCTTGAGTTCTCCAACAAACGCACCTGAAGTGCGTTCTGTCGTGATCGCGGCCACCACATCGGCGGCAATCTGGGCGGGGGTTTTTGCCACCCCTCCCGCTGTTAAGAGTGAAATCGCCACGTTGCCAGGCGCTACCGCGGTGTCGTCGTCAAACTCAAATACCTGCGTACCACCGCGAACTGCGACCGACAGAAGGTCTCCGTCCATAGGAGCTGCCTGGAAGGTGCCGGAGCCGTTGGTACTTAGAGGCAGAGCTATCCCGCCATTCGTCGCGGAAAGTTGAAAGGTGTCCGCTTGAGCGTTCGTGACAAAGTAGGTCGTCGCCGTGGAAATGCCCGTCGTTCCAGTAATACTGCTGAAGACAACGGGAGTACCATTGGCAAGACCGTGACCGACAAGTGCTACTCGATCCCCGCCGTCTTGGAGAGCTGCCGTAAACGCCGTGAAGTCAATCACTTTCTGGCGCAGTACCGGCTGCGGCACGATCGAAACGACTTGTGCTCCAAGATTGAGGCGGAATGAGAGATCGAAACTATACGATGACGTATCACTTCCGAACGATTCGGCGGAACCTCCCAACAACGGCACCGATTTGAGAGCATCTGTGATCGTGACTTGATAGCTGTCGTCGATGAGTGTTTCGGCAAATCGCAGCGTGACCTGATTCTGATTTGGCACATCATCAACCGTGATGCTGCCGGGAACAACGCTTACGTCGTTACCATTTCCAAACGGGTCATTGCCGCCACCACTCCGCGTTAAAGAGATTCCGCTGAGCGTCGTCTGGTCGATCGTCACTCCGGGGCTAAACTTGATCGTGATTTGCTGCGGAGCTTCGTAAAGCGTGTCGCCCTCAAGAATGAAGTCACCAGGCGACGGAAACATCGACACGAAATTAAATGCCAGCACCCGCCGGTCTTCGAGCCGCTCTGGGGCACCGCGGTATGAATCGCCGTTTCTTCTCTTTCGCGAGAGGCGTCTCACGGGAGTTCGGAAGCGCCTAGCAATGCCTCGCCAATCAAAGGGACGCAACGGCATGAGTCAGCCCACCATTTGAGAGAGAAAAACGTAGTCCATCCACACGGCCGCCAAGAGGTTCAGGAACCCCTCGCGGATCTTTTGTGGAAATGTCAGAAAATCCCAGTTCTTAGAGTATTTCGAACAACACTATCGGTGAACTACAGGAATGTCAAAGAATGGGTAGACCCGGTGGCGAATCGGCGAAATATGCGTTTCTAGCCGATTATTTGGGCGAATCTGGAGAAGCCCTACGGTCTCTGGAAGCCCGCCTCAAGCCTCACCCAACCCGCCCGGCCGCCAGGGCGTCGAGCACGATCTGCGACCAGGTCTCAAACCGGTCGCGGTCGGCCAGCAATGCGTCGAGCGTGGCAAACCCGCACTCGACCACTTCGCTCTCCTGAGATGCCACCTCCGGCCGCTCAAGTTCGAGGATGTGCACGATCCCCAGGTGCACGCTCCCCACCGCATTCGAGTCGTCGTTGATCAGGCCCACGCAGCGGCTCGTCCAGCCGCCGCCGATGGCAATCTCTTCCGCCAGCTCCCCCCGCATGCCTGCCTCGTACGACGTATCGTCGCCCTGCTCACCCTCGGTGCTGGAAATATGGCCGCCGATCCCCACCGACCGCTTGGCCCGCAGCCGGGCTTCGCTCTGACCACCGCCACGGGTGTAGGAAAAATACGTGACGGAGCCGTCAACGCCGCGGTGCGCGAGCAGGCAGTAGGGAATCAACTGCTTAAACGACGGGTCTTCCTCCACACTCGCCCGCGGCCGCCACAACGTATGCCGGGGATCAAGCAGCAGCGGCAGGTAGGCGGCCGTGTCGCCACAAAAGCCTTGAAAGGCCCCCGCCTGATCAAACAGTGTCCGCGGGACCACCAGAACATCTTCCTGAGGAATCGCCGACATCAACACCTCCTACTCGATCAGCATGGCATCGCCATAACTCAAAAACCGATACCGCTCCCGAATCGCCTCCTCATACGCCTGACGAATCAGGTCGCGTGAGGCAAACGTGCTCACGAGCACCATCAGGGTTGTCCGCGGCATGTGGAAATTCGTCAACAGGCAGTCGACCACGTGGAAGGAAAAGCCCGGTTTGATGAATAGGTCGGTGGGGCCCCGCCAGGCCGAAAGCGTGCCGGACGCGGAACGCTGGGCTGCCGTCTCCAGAGTCCGCACCGCCGTCGTGCCGATCGCCACCACACGGCCACCGCGGGCCTTGGTCAACCTGATCGCCGCCACCGTTTCCTCAGGGCACTCGCACCACTCCGTGTGCATCACATGGTCATCAAGGCTCTCGGTCGAAAGCGGCCGAAAGGTGTCGATCCCCACATGGAGCGTGACCCGGGCGAGCCCAATACCGTGGTCAGCGAGGCCCGCGAGCAGCTCATCAGTGAAGTGCAGCCCGGCCGTGGGGGCTGCCGCCGAGCCGGCCGCACGCGCAAAGACGGTCTGATAGCGGTCGCGATCTCCCTCCTCCTCCGCACCGCCACGAATGTACCCAGGCAGCGGCACCCGGCCGACGCGGTCGAGCAGCACATGAGCCGGCCCCGTCACGGTCGGCCGCACGATCCATGTGCCACCGGAGCCACGGGCGAGGAGCTCGAGTACGACAGGGCAGTCGGTTTCGCCTGCGCCGGCCTCTAACCAATCATGTGGCCTGACCGGCCGGTCTTCGCGTGCGCGATCGGTTTGCTCGTCGGGCCGCTGGTAAAGCACGACTCGTTCGCCCACCGCCGGCCGCCCACGGGTCTGGGCGAGAATCTGCCAGGTGCCGACTTCGGTATCGGCACTGAGAAACAACCCTTCCCACTTTCCCCCGGTCCCTTCCCGATGGCCGACGAGCCGCGCGGGCACCACACGGGTGTCGTTCACCACAACGAGATCGCCCCGCCGCAGCATCGTGGGCAGGTCCCGCACATGCCGATGGCTGAACTCGGAATCAGCGCGGCGCACATGCAGCAGTCGGGCGTCGCTCCGCCGCGCGAGCGGCTGTTGGGCGATCAACTCCTCGGGCAAGGCGTAGTCGTACAAATCCGCATCGCTCATGGCCCCATCGTAGCCACTCCTGAATCACCGGGGGGAATCGTTGGCTGGATGCTCGGCAGGCCTACTCATCCGGCACAAGTGCTGGCCAGGCAACGGTCAACTTCGATAGCGGTGGGAGTTCGAGCGGGGTCCCGGGTACGAGTGAAACCCGTGGATTGACGGCCCTATTCCAAGCAAAGAGAGCACGATAATAGCGACCGTCGCCATACATTCGCTCGGCGAGTGACCACCAGGAGTCGCCGGTGGCGGCGACGTAGTGCGTCACCTCGTGCCGCGGGGCAGGGCCGGCAGGAACCGGCACCGAGGCTACGGTCATGGCGGCAGGCGATTCCTCAGCCCGCAACGGCTGCAGCGGGGCCGCGTCGGCAACGGTCTGGGTATCGAGTCGCTCCGGCTCGCCGCCGGTAAAGTAGTCCGGAACACGTTCCCACGGAGGCACAGAATCAAAACACGCA
>JAYQOK010000087.1:0-12672 GCA_038144795.1 Candidatus Kuenenia sp.
ATGCCACGCCAGTGGGGGGCGTGGATGCCCCCACTGGCGTGAAGCTAGAACGTCGAAAACGCTTCAAACTCGTCGTAAGGGCGGTGCTCGAGGTTGGCGAACCGCGTAATGTCGTGCTGCCAGAGGAGTTTGATGTCGCCGATGGGGCCGTTTCGCTGCTTGGCGACGATGATTTCAGCCTGACCCTTTACCCGCTCCCGATCTTCATCGTTGGACTGATAGTATTCCTCGCGGTGCACGAACATCACGACATCGGCATCCTGCTCAATCGCGCCGGACTCGCGGAGATGATTGAGCCGGGGACGATTGTCTCGCGACTGCTCGGCCTGCCGGTTGAGCTGGGCCAGACAGAGCACGGGGATGTCAAGTTCACGTGACATCGTCTTCAGCCGACGGGCAATCTTGGCGACCTGCTCCTGTCGTTGATCGCGAGGATTGTCAGGCTCGATCAACTGCAGGTAATCGATCACGATCAGCGAGAGTCCCTGCTTTCGCTTGAGACGGCGGGCCACAGCGGCGATCTCGGTGAGCGTCCGGCTTGGCGTGTCATCGATGAAGAGCGGCGCAGCACTGATCTCAGCCGACTTCTGCACCAGCCGCCGCCGATCTTCCTGGGAGATCGTGCCATTGCGGAGGCGGTGGCCGTTGACCTGCGCTGCTGAGCAAAGGAGGCGGTCGGCCAGTTCTAGGCTTGCCATTTCCAGGCTCACGAACAGTACGGGTTGCTTGAGATTAATCGAGACATGCTCCGCGATATTCATCGCGAATGCGGTTTTACCCATGCTTGGTCGGGCAGCAAGGATGATTAATTCGGAGTTGTGGAGGCCGCCACAGAGAGTGTCGAGCTCGGTAAAGCCGGTTTCGACGCCGCCGAGCGCATGCTCATGCCTCATGCGGGCGTCCATCCGTTCCATGACCTCGACCAAAACCGATTCGATCGGCTTGGCCTCGGCCGAACTGCGGTGCTCAAGGATCGAGAAGATCTTCGCTTCGGCTCGGGCCACCAACTCACGGGGCTCGTCGATCGCGTCATAGGCATCGCGGAGGATGTCGGTGCTGGCGTCGATGAGCGAACGCAACATTGACTTGTCGCGGACGATTTGGCCGTAGTGGGCGGCGTGGGCCGCGTGGGGGACCGACTGTACGATCTCAGCCAGTGAGGGCGCACCGCCGACTCGATCGAGATCACCCTTCGTACGCAGTCGCTCCAGTACGATCGTAATATCGATACGCTTGCCTGAGTCGTGCAGCTCGAGGAGATGACGAAAGAGCAGTTGGTGCGCGTCGTCCGCGAAATCCTCGGCGCGAATCAGCAACGCCACATCGTCACACACGTCAGGCTTGAGCAGGATGCTTCCGAGTACGGCCCGCTCGGCGTCGACGTTGGCCGGCCGCTCCCGGACATCGAAGAGGGTGGGCGAAACGGGTGCAGAACCCTCATCGCCGCGGCCACGGCCGCGGCGGGATCCGTCCCGGATCGCAGTGTTCTGCGGAGCGGCCATGCCACACCCTCGACAAACGATACTACTTGCTGCCCTCGCTGCTCGACGGCACCACCCACACCTTCATCTCTCCCTCGACTTCTGCTGCGAGGCGAATTTTCACAGTGTAGAGCCCCACCTCTTTCAGCGGCCCCTGCAGGATGATCCAGTCGGGCGACACCATCAGGTCGAGTTGCTTGAGCGAGCGGGTGATCTCCGCCGGTCCAACTGAGCCGTAGAGATGCCCCTCATCGTTGGCATTAGCCTCGATCGTGACGCTTGTCCGTACCAACTCAGCCAGTTGGCTACGGAGCCCAGCCAGCCGTTCACGGGCAATCTCCTCCAGTTTCGCCCGATGCTTCTCGACCATCCGCTTGTGGTGGTCAGTCGCAATGGTGGCCAGGCCTTGCGGGAGGAGGTAGTTGGAAGCATAGCCCCGCTTCACCTCGACCACATCGCCCTGCTTACCGAGGTGCTCGACGTTATGGATGAGGAGCAGTTCGACACCCCCTCGGGGCCCTTTGGGAAGATTCGTTGAGCGGCCACGGCGGGTGGTCTTTGTGGTTGTGGCTGACATGGTTCGGTTCCTTGAAGCGAGAAAATAGGATGCAGGAAGAGCACGGAAATTTCAGAAGGGAATGTCGTCATCGGCACCGGGGGATTCGCCCATGTCACCATCATTGAACGACGAAGACTGGTCGAACTCATCGCCACCTCCTCGGGTCGCGGCAACGCGAGGCTTGCCACGACTCCCCTCGCCACCGCGGGAGCCAAGGAGTTGCATCCGATCACAGACGACCCGGAGCTTCGAGTTTTTCTTGCCGTCTTTCTCCCACTGGTCGAGCTTCAGGCGGCCCTCGATCAGAAGTGGAGAGCCCTTCGAGACATACTCGCCCGCCACCTCCGCGGTACGGCCCCAGAGGGTGACGTCAACAAATGTTGTTTCCTCGACCCACTCTCCCTGAGCGTTCTTACGGCGATCGTTGACGGCGAGCCCGATGTCGGTCACGGCAGTGCCACTGGAGATGTAGCGGAGTTCAGGGTCGCGTGTGACATTTCCGAGAAGGATCACTTTGTTGAAGCTGGCCATCACTGCCTCCGTTTCTTGGTGCCCGATCTCAGCCGGGCCTGCATGGTAAACTGAACGCTTGTACAAAATCCAGTGTCAGCCTAGCGGGTCGTGGTAAACCATGCAAGCAGTTCCCTTGGTTCGCTGGTCACGCGGTGCCCGCCGCCACTGTTTTGTTGCTGGTTTCGCCAGCTAGGGCATGTTGCACGAGAGCGTCGGCAATCCGCGGATCGACCTTCAAGATCAGCGAGCGAAGAATGTCGTCTGCAATCTGGCACTGCCGCTCAAGGGGGGCCACACCGCCCCCTGCCATCTTGAAATAGGTGAGCCAGTAAACGCCCCGCTTGTGGCCTTTGATTGGGTAGGCGAGTTTCCGTTCATCCCACAGGCGGGCGGCGAGGATCGTGCCACCGGCCTGCGTGATCAGATCACTCACCTGCTGTGTCGCAGCCGCCGGGTCACGCGAATATTTTGTTGGATCGAGAATAAACATCCCTTCGTAAACAACCATGGTCGATTTTCTCCTGCTTTCGTGTCAGACGTGTCGGGAAGTGGAAGCGGTCGTGGACGGTAGAAAAACGGGTCAATTAAAGCGGTTCATGGCAGCTTCGATGCCGAGAGCGAGCCACTCCTCCACGGCGTCGGCAGCCCGCTCGAGAACACCTGCGACATCAGCATGCTCGTGGGCAGCGAACCTGCCGAGCACGAAGTCGGCCATCTTCCAGCCTGGTGCGACCGGACCGATGCCGATCCGCAGCCGGGGAATGGCCGTGGAGCCAAGTCGTGCCAGCACATTGGCAAGACCATTTTGCCCACCACCGGAGCCGCTGCCGCGGAGCCGAATCGTGCCCACTGGAAGTTGAAAATCATCACAGATCACCAAAATGTTTTCATGGTCGATTTTGTAGAAGTCGCGGGCGGCCAGCACACTCGAGCCACTGAGATTCATCCAAGTGAGCGGCCACAAAAGCAGGGCCGAGTTGCCCCGCAGGGTGACCTGTGCAACCGCGCCTTGAAACCGCTGCCGCCGCACTGGGGAGCCGGCTCGGCTTGCGAGGAGCGACAGCACGTCGAAGCCGACATTGTGCCGCGTGCCGTCGTATGCTTTGCCCGGGTTGCCCAGCCCGACGATCAGTTTCACGATGCTTCATGAACGGAGGCTGGTTTGACGAGCCGCAATGGCCGCGAGTCACTCCGCCGCTTCTCCCTCTCCTTCCTCAGTTGGCTTGCGCCCGATCACTTCCGGTTCGGCGGGAGACACTGCGCCCGCATCCTCCACCTTACCACCCGCCATGGTGCACGTGACGACAGGCTCGTCGCCATCCGTAACAGCCACTGCTCCAGCGGGCAGTTCGAGATCATGCACCTTCACGGAGCCTCCTACTTCGAGGGCAGCGATTTGTGCATGAATCTTTTCTGGAATTTGGTCGGGTGTGCACTCGATCTCGACCTCATGCAGCACCAGATTGACAGTGCCGCCAGCCCGGTGGCCGGGAGCGTCGCCTCGCAGGTCGATCGGAACCTTCACCTTCACCCGTTCTGTTTTGCTCACTCGCAGCAGATCAACGTGGATCGGCTGGACGCCGAAGGTATCCCACTGGAGTTCGCGGATTAGGGCGCTTTCCTTTACAGCGCCGGTGAGATCGACAACGCGGCTGCCGTGACGGATGACGGCTTCGAGGGCCTCCCGCTTGGCTGCGAGATCGACACATTTTTCGCCGTGGCCATACAGAATCGCCGGCACCAGGCCCTGGCGGCGGAGACGACGGCTCTCCCGGGTGCCAGTGGCTGCCCGTGTGACGACTTCGAGGGAATCGCTCATGAAAACTCCTTGTTTCGAGCCCAGTAGTGTGCCATGCCGGGCAGGTTTCGCAAGCCCGCCGGTTTCAGGCCGCTTGGAACGCCCGACAGAAGGTGGTTGGGATGGCCAATCAGTCGCGATTGGTCTTCTTCACCCTCTTAGCGACGCTCTTCTAACTGCCCATCGCGACTTCGACCTGCCGAAGCTTAAGAATGAGTGGTTCCGCATGCTCCGCTCGTCCTCGCCCTTGGAGGCAGCATCAACCACCCGGGCTTCTCGGTCCCGAAGTGACTCAGCTAAAGGGGCAGGTCACGATTAAATAACGGCCGGCCTGATTACTTATTTTCTTTTCCAGGCATGCCTGACGCGTCTTTTCGTGCATCAGGATTCGGATCAAGCGCAGGTTCTAAGACTGGGGCAGCCTCTTTGGATGAGCTTGAGCATCCCACGCTCAACACAGCCAAAAAAGCCGGCACCACGAATACTATCAGTAACACTTTACAAACGCTCGATGCCTTGGTTGTCGGAGTCGTTGGGCCTGGATTTCTTGTGCCGAAAGCGCCTCGGCATGACCCTGGCAACCTGTCGAAGGAATCATGAAACCCATGAACAGCAACACTGATCTGCTTCAGATTGTTGGTACAAGCTGAACGTCTTGCAGACTCACGGGCAGCCTGCACGGCAGGCAAAAGCAAGCCGATGAGAACACCAAATAATTGCAATCACAACCAATAGCTCAACGAGCGTGAAACCCCGACGAGATATGCGTGAGGTAGACATTTCGCAACCCCCAAAATGATGAAAAGATTTTTTAAAAAAATCGTTTGCAGGATATCGCATACCGAAACCCAATCTCTCTATCAGTAGCAGGATCTCATGTCAAACAAAAAATGAACGACCGTCCGTAGGGGCCACATCTTGAGCGAGAGGTCTGGCGGGTTAACACCGCCACTAGGCGGGGCTGGCCAAGCGATCAGCGGCCGCTGCTGGCCGCATGGCAGACTCTACGGTGCCGTGTAAAGAGACCAGCCTGCGGTAGCCGTCGTAGACCCGGCTGAGCGTGGCCACGGAGTCAGGCCGTGGGGCGAATCGCCGGTGGTCGTCGGTCCGATGACCCGCCAGAAATGTCGCCCAATCGAGGGCCTGACCCGCTATTGTGTCATCACGAAACTTCGCCATCAAAGCAGCCCCCCAGGCGGTGCCCTCCTCGGCACCGTCAAGAATAGCAACCGGAGTATCAAAGACATCAGCGATGAGCTGTCCCAACTGTGGCGTCTTGACGAGCCCGCCCGAGAGGATGATCTCGGTGCGCGGGTAGCCTTGCCGGTCGAGTTCCTCGCTCCCGAGTCGAAGATTGAAAATCGTCGCCAAGAGCATTGCCTTCACTGCGTTGCCGGCCGAAGCGGAGGTTTCATTTAGGCCGATCACCAGGGCCGTGCCCCCCTGTGACACGCCGAGGCCGGGCTCATCGTCCATGAAGGGAAGCGCGAACAAGCCCCCACAGTCGTCGGCCGCAGCAAGTACTTGCGGCATGATTGTCGCAAAGTCACCACCAAACATTTTGACGACCATATTCATCGCGGTGGTGCCGTTTCGCAGCCAGACCATATTTATTGGTCGGCCGTCGGGGGCGCAAAAGTGATCAATGGCACGGGCGATCCCGGTGAAGGGACGATCGCCGACGGAATTGGCGACTACGCTCGTGCCGAAGCTCATCGACACCTGGCCCGGTGCGGCGATCAGCGAGCCGGAGAGCGCCGCCGGCTGGTCACCCTCTGCCGGCGCCACGGGAATGCCCTCCGGCAGACCGAGCAACGCGGCACCACGGGCATTGAGCAGGCCGCCGTCTTCGCCCGCGCGCCGGACCTCTGGCAGAAGCGTGCGAATGCCCGGCAGCATGACACCCGGCAGGTTGTGGGCCGCCGCTCCGTCGGCGATTCCGTCGAAGGCCTCGGCGAGCCGGGCGTCGTAGTTGAGCGTGGCCTGATCGATCGGAAACATGCCAGCCGCGTCGCCAATCCCAAGCAGCCACTGACCGGTGAGCCGCTGGGCGATCCAGCCGGCAGGTGTCGTCAGGTGGGCCGCCCGGGTTACCTTTTCGGGATCGTGGCGGATCGTCCACAGCCAGCGAACGGCGGTCATCCGCTTGGGGCATTTCACACCGAGCTTTTCGGTCAGCTCCCGCCCCTCGGGCTCGTTGCGACCGTCGCACCACAGCCGCGCCGATCCGAGTGGCTCGCCAGCCGCATCGGCCAGCACCTCGCCGTGCATCTGGCCGGAAATGCCGATCGCCCGCACCTGCATCGTAATGCCCACGGCAGCCAGCTTTTCTCGCAGGGCTGCCATCGCAGCGACCAAGGCGGCCTCCCAGTCGGCGGGGTGCTGCTCAAAACACTCCGCGCCCAGACCGGGCACCATGTCATAGGAGCCCTCGCCGGTGGCCAGGATCTTCAGGCCGACATCGGTAAAGATCACCGACAGGCCCTGTGTGCCGACGTCGATCCCCAGATAGCCGTCTGTCATGCTGCACCCCGTACGATGCTTACTGAAACATCATCGACACCGACTCGTTGCGGTGGATCCGCTTGATCGCCTGCCCGAGCAGGCTGGCGACCGAGAGCACGGTGACGTTGGGCAGCGTTCGGTCGGCAGCCAGCGGGATCGAATCGGTAAGCACGATCCCCTTGAAGGGCGCCGCCTTGAGCCGCTCGACAGCCGGGCCCACGAGCACGCCATGCGTGGCGGCGGCGTAGATCGCCGTTGCGCCGTGGGCATGGATCACCTCGGCCGCTGAACAGATCGAGCCGGCCGTGCTGATCATGTCGTCAAACATCAACGCTGTCTTGCCCTCGACGCTCGCGCCGATGATGTTGGCGCTCTTGGTCGTTTCGGCGCTGAGCCGGCGCTTGTCGACGATCGCCAGCGGCACATTGAGCCGTGTGGCATGCCCAAGCGCCCGCTTGATGCTCCCGGCATCGGCTGCCACTACGACGAGGTCTTCGTGAGGCAGGTCCATCGACTGGAAATAGTTGTTGAGCACCGGCGCCGCATAGAGATGGTCGACCGGCACGTCGAAGAAGCCCTGGATCTGGGCGGCATGCAGATCCATCGCCAGCACGCGATCAGCGCCGGCGCGGGTAATAAGGTTGGCGACGAGCTTGGCCGTGATCGGCACGCGGCCGGCATCTTTGCGATCCTGCCGGGCGTAGCCGAAGTAGGGGATCACGGCCGTAAGCCGGTAGGAGCTGGCCCGCTTGAAGCTGTCGATCATCACGAGCAACTCCATGATGTGCTCGTTGACCGGCGGGCAGGTAGGCTGCACGATAAATACATCACGGCCGCGGACGTCTTCGTCGATCTTGCAGGAGATTTCGCCGTCGGGAAAGCGGCCAAGCGTGATCTTCCCCATCGGTAGGTTGAGGTAGCGACAGATGTCCTGCGCGAGCGGCTGATTGGCCAGGCCACTGAAGATCTTGAGGTCGTTCATGTCGCCACTTTGACGGCGGCTTCCCGGTTCTTCAAGGCCGTGGCCACGGCCGCGAGTTGGGCGGGGGTATTTACGGAAAGCGTCTCGCTGGGATCAAGGCAGGCCACCGCGTCGACCGCCCGGCCTTCAGCCAGAAGCATCCCGGGACAGTCGGTGATGTAATACTCCCCGGCGGCATTGTCGGGCTTGAGACCGGCGAGTGCACGTAGCAGTTCGCGGGCCTCGAAAACGTAGGTGCTCATGTTGACCTCGCGGATCGCTTGCTCCGCTTCGGTCGCGTCTTTCTGTTCAACGATCTTCACGAACCGGCCACCCGCGTCGCGGACAATGCGGCCGAGGCCAGCGGGGTCGTCGGTGACGGCGGTGCCGAGCAGGCAGGAGGCCGTCTGGGATTCAAACTGCCGCAGCAGGCCCGTCACGCTTTCCGGCCGGAGCATTGGCGAATCACCGCAGACGATCACAACCGCCCGCCGGCTGCCAAGGGGATCGTGGGCGATGCGGTCACGAATGAGATCGGCCGCCGCGGCCACTGCATCGCCGGTGCCCCGCTGCTCCTGCTGCACGGCGAACGCCACGCTGGGCATTCCCGCAAGCGCCTGCTCCACCAGCTCCCCTCGGTAGCCGATGACAACGATCTGCTCGTGGACACCCGCCGCCGCCAACGCTTCGAGCACCCACCGCACGAGCGGCTTGCCATGGGCCTCGAACAGCACCTTCGGCAGATCGCTCCCCATCCGCGTCCCTTTTCCGGCAGCCAGCACAACAGCAAGTGGTTTGGTCATGCCGTTTATCAGAGTTTGACAGGCTTCAGCCTGTCAAACTTGAAGCGGCGGTCCGATACACTGGGTGCCTTACTCGGAGGACGGCATGGCGAAGAAAACGGTTTTGGTCAGCGATGAAGTCACGGAAACACTCGGGCCCTTGGCGGTGAAGGCCAGTCGCCTGCGGGGCGGAACCCGAGAAGGCGTGTTGGTGGTGGATCTCGTGGCGGGCGGGACCCGCGTGGTCGTGCTGCCCGATCGCGGCCTCGGGATCTGGAAGATCGTGAGCAACGGCGTGGAGTTGGGCTGGCAGTCGCCGGTGCGAGGACCGGTGCATCCGCGCTTTGTGCCGCTGGCGGAGCCGTCGGGGCTGGGGTGGCTCGATGGCTTTGACGAGTTGGTGGCCCGCTGCGGCCTGGTGAGCAACGGTGCCCCCGACTTTGATGCTAATGGCCGTCTCGTGCACGGGCTGCATGGTCGGATTGCCAATCGGCCCGCCCATGATGTGGCTGTTGTGCTCGATGATGATGCTGGCACAGTGACGCTCACTGGCGGGGTCGATGAAACCCGATTCCTGATTCACGATCTGCGGATGGCGACGTCACTCGTGGTGCATGCCGATCGGCCACGGGTGGCGTGGACTGATACGGTCGAAAACCGCTCCGATCGACCGGCCACCATGCAGATGCTCTATCACGTCAACTTTGGACCACCCCTGTTGGGGGCTGGGGCCGAGGTGGTGGTAGATATGGCGGAGATCGCGCCACGGGATCCTGCAGCGGCTGATGATGTGCCTGCGTGGAATCGCTATGTCGCGCCGCAGGCGGGGCGTGGCGAACAGGTGCATTTCATGTCGCTGCGGCCCGATGATGAGGGGCGGGCAGCCGCGATGCTCGTAGCACCAGACGGCGACCGAGCGGCTCGGCTTTCCTGGAGGGCAGCCGAGCTGCCCTGCTTCACGCTGTGGAAGAATCAGGGGGGGCTTGCCGACGGCTATGTGACGGGTCTTGAACCGGGCACGAACTATCCCAACCCGCGGTCGTACGAGGCGACACAAGGCCGGGTTGTGCCGTTGGAGCCACATGCGAGCGTCGCGTTTGATCTCGCCATCGAACTACTTCGCGGTGACGCCATCACCACCGAGCGGATGCGAGTGGGCGGCCCCACGCCCCAGATCCACTCGCAGCCCAAGCCCGGCTGGTCGTGTTGTTGATTGGAGCAGGCAAGCCTGCTGTCAGTGTTTTTCTTCGTGGGTCATGCGTAGGCCGGCAAGTGTTTGGCGTACCTGCTCTCGGGTTCCGACGGCGACCCACATCAGGTACCGATAGCTGCCTGCATTGAGGAACTGAGCATCAGCGCGGGCCCGCTCACGAAAAACGCAGTTCCACTTCGCGACCTGCGCCCGCTCAAACCAAAATCGGCCATAGGATGCCGGAAGACCGGTCGAATGCGCTGTGCCGGGCGACCAGACTCCCATGGCATGCCCCCCGTCGGCAGTGGAAAGCACAACCGGCAGGCTCTGTTCTCCCGGGCCGTTGGAAAGAGCATGGAGCGAGTCATCGTTACCAAGGGCATGGAATGTTTGAAATTCCGCGGGCATATAGCCCGTCAATGCTTCGAAGGTGGCCCGCGTATGCCGCTCGTCAGATGGAACGGTGAACGTGACCTGATAGCGAATGGCATGCTCGAAGCCCGGGGCACTGATCTGCACCTCTTTCTGAAGGAGATGATTCGACAGAGCCGTCGTGTTGCGGGCCGGATGGCCGCCAGACTGTTGGTCAGGGCGGAGCCAGAATGCCATCTGCGTGACAGTGCTCAATTCTCTTTCAGCGGCTGACAGCCACAGCAAGCGGCTTGTGCTTGTGGGGCCATCCATGTCGCGTTCGCAGCCGGCCTCGGTGGGATTAAATGTCTCGTTGAAAAGCGTGCCGTCCATATCGAGGTTGGAGGCGCTTTGCAATTGCCGGCCATGGTCAAGCGAATCAATGAATTCATGACCGTTCCAGCGCACAGAGTGGATCGCTCCGGCGAGCCGCGATGTGGTGGTGATCACGATTTCAGAGCCCCCTGCCGGAGCCCGAATGACAGCGTCTCCCGAGACCGAAGGAGGAGCCGCCAGCGTCGACTGTGAGAGGACAACGACGGGGATGATCAACGTAGCAACGAGCCGTTGTGGTCGGCGGGCGGCAGGGGCCATGGGTGCTGGGAGCGACATGCGTGGCAAGGCCTAAAGGGCGGCAGGGGCCATGGATGGCCCTGCCGCCCTGAAGATAGATGGAGGCGGCGGGAATCGAACCCGCGTCCCGTGATGATTCAGCACAGACGTCTACGTGCGTATCCGGTCGATTTGGATCTCGTGGCAGCGCCCCCGGCCGACAGGGTGCGTCTTCCACCAGCCCGGAACTTTTTTAACCCCGTCCGTGCCAGGCGGTGAAACGGGGCGAGTCGGATTTGGCAACCGTTTGGGAGGCCCTTCCGACTGGGGCCATCGCACGGGGCGGCTTAGTTAAGCAGCCAGAGCAAACTGTGCTTCGGCAATTGAAGCGTGGTCGACTTTTAACGTGGCCAGCCGACCAACCACGACACGCAATCTGAACCTCCTACGATCCGGTCGAAACCAGTACGCCCCCGAGGGAACGCCGGCAGTTGGTGGAGCCAATCGCCGGAACCAAAGGCGTCTTCCCGGGTTTCGGGGAGACATGCTGAAGTATAGGAAACTTCGCCGTCTCTATCGGTCATGCGGGCGGGAAGCATGAATTTCCGGCAAAAATGTGGGCTAGGTCGCCCCCCCGACACTTGCCGCGCGGGATACTTGGGGGGTGGAAGCCAGGTGGCTCCCCTTTACACACCACCTTTTTCCGCCCACTGCCGTATGCCACTTCAACCTGCCGGGGATAGACTTTTATTCGCTGGCAGACAGCCCCTTCCCATCAGGTCTTGATCGCATGTTCACCGCCCGACCGGTGACCGCCGTCCGCTTTTCAGCCGCGGCCCTCGTCGCCACTCTCGCTTGTCTTCCGGGATCGGTTTCGGCCCAAGAATGGGCCCAGAAGATGTTTACCGTTACGAGCCACAACTTCGGCACCGTTGCCAAGGGCTCCAAGGCGGAACATCGCTTTACGTTTCGCAACATCTACAAAGAAGAGGTGCATGTGTCGGGGGTCCGAACCAGCTGCGGCTGCACCACCCCGACCGTGTCGAAAAACCTCCTGAAGACGCACGAGACGAGCGAGGTGCTGGCTCATTTCAACACCGACCGTTTTCTTGGCCAAAAGGGGGCGACCCTCACGGTCACCTTCGACAAACCGTTTTTTGCCGAGGTGCAACTGAGGGTGGCCGGCAACATTCGCGGCGATGTGACCTTCGAGCCGTCGTTCATCGATTTTGGGAATGTCAATCTCGGCAAGGGGGCCGAGCGGAGTGTGCGTGTGACGCGGTCGGGGAATTCCCAGTGGGAAATCAAGGATATCCGCAGCGCTAATCCCAACTTTGAAGTGCAGCTTTCGTCGCCATCGCGGTCAGGTTCACAGACCCGGTATGACCTTGTGGCAAAGCTGAAGCAGGAGACACCGGCCGGCTACGTCAATGGCCAACTGATTCTCGTGACGAATGACTCCGTCGCCACCCAGATCCCGATGGACGTGGAGGGCCGCGTCGTGGCAGCTGTAACGGTCAGCCCGCAACTCCTGGCGCTCGGCGTTGTGGAGCCGGGCACCAGCGTGACCAAGAACGTCGTCGTGCGAGCCAACCGGCCCTTCTCCGTGACGGGCGTTGTCTGTCCCGACGGCTGCCTGACATGCGAGCCGAAGATGACGCCCGCCAAGGTGCATATTCTCCCCGTGACCTTCCAGGCGGGCGAGGTGGCGGGCAAGGTTGAGCGGCAGCTCAAGATCACGACCGACCTCGGCGAAAATGCCGTGCCGCCGGTGACGGTGCAGGTGATCGTCGAGCAGACAACAAGTGAACCTGCACCAACTGCCCAGCAGTCGAGCAGCCGAGGGCCCGCCCGCGGGCGGGGGGGCGCCCCGCCGGGGGGCGGGGAGGGAATCGGGGGGGGGGGCCGGGGAGGGCAG
>JAYQOK010000087.1:12682-15126 GCA_038144795.1 Candidatus Kuenenia sp.
CCCCGGCCCCTCGGGCCGGCGGTCACCGCGAAGTGAGCCGTTGATAGTCTCGCGGGGCGGGGCCTGTGTAGAGCGACATCGGCCGGATGAGGCGGTTGTCGCCCACCTGTTCGATGATGTGGGCCGTCCAGCCGCTCATGCGGGCGACCACGAAGATCGGTGTGAACACCCGAATCGGCAGGCCGAGCGCGTGATAGACGCGGGCTGCCGGCCAGTCGAGGTTGGGCCGGAGCTGCTTGCGGTCGAGCATCAGCGACTCGATGCGGGCGGCGAGCTCCTCGAGTGCTTCGGCCGTCGCGTCACCCGCCACCATGTCACGGCAGAGCCGGCCAAGCAGCTTTGCCCGCACATCCCCATCTTTGTAGACGCGGTGGCCAAAGCCCATCACCACTCGCTTGGCCGCGAACTGCTCCGCCACCCAGGCATCGGCCTTGTCGACCGCGCCGATCTCTGCGAGCTGGGCGAGCACCTGTTCATTGGCGCCGCCGTGCAGGGGGCCCTTGAGGGCGCCGATCGCGGCAACGACCCCGGAGTGCATGTCGGAGCCGGTCGACACGACCGTGCGGGCGGCAAACGTGGAGGCGTTGAATTCATGCTCGGCGTAGAGCACGAGCGTGGTGCCAAAGACGCGAACATGGGTGTCCGGCGGTGTGCGACCCGTCAGCCGAGCCAGCAGTGCCGCCGCGATCGAGCCGTCGGGCCAGGGGGCCACGGGGCGGCCGGCGGAGAGATCGATCCATGCCGCGAGGGCGGCCGGCGTCTGCCCAAGGAGCCGTTCGGCCTGGGTGAGCAGCTGGTCGCGGGAGCCAGGGGCCTCGTCACGTTCAATCTCGCCGAGCACGCTCCCCCCAGTGAGGAGGGCGAGCCACGGCGAGGCGAGCGGGGCGGGATCCGGGGCGGTCTTCGCCAACTGGGCAAGCACATCGATGACCACCGAATCGAGCGACCGGGCGGCCGCGGCGACGCGGCCGGAGAAGGCCGCCAACTGCGTGCGGTCGGGGAGCTCGCCGTGCAGGAGCAGGTAGGCCGTCTCCTCAAAGTCGCCTGCGAGGGCGAGTGGCTCGATCGAATAGCCGCGGTAGCGAAGGTCGCCCTCCAGCGACGAGATGGCGGTGCAGCCGGCGACAATGCCGGCGAGGCCCTTGGAAAACGAATCGGTCTGTGGGGCTGGGGCAGTCATGAGGGGCGGGGCTCTGGCAGATGGGCTTCGGGATGGGCAGGATCGTAGTCAAGCAAGTCGTAGAGCTCCTGCCGCGTCTGCATGAGATCGAGGAGGCTCTCCTGCGTGCCCTCGTCGCCGAGAATGCCGAGGCCCACCTCCATCGCCTTCATCGCCAGCCGGAGAAGCGTGACGGGGAAGAGCACGGCAGCAAAGCCCATCTCGGCCAGATCGTCGACGGAGATGAGCGGGCTTGTGCCAAACTCGGTCATGTTGGCCAGCAGCGGTGTACCGGCCTCGCCGCCAAACTCGCGGCCGATGCGGGCAAACTCGTCACGCGAGGTCAGCCCCTCCGGGAAGAGCCAGTTGGCCCCGGCATCGCGATAGGCTGCAAGCCGCGCGAGGCAATCGTCGAGATCGGTCACGCCGCGGGCATCGCTGCGGCCGATAATGATGGTGTCGGGGTTGTGGCAGGCCCCGCGGGCGGCGGCGAGCTTCTCACACATCTCGGCAGCGTCGATGATCTCCTTGCCGGGCAGGTGGCCACATCGCTTCGGCCACCGCTGGTCTTCGAGCTGGATCGCCGCAGCCCCTGCAGCTTCCAGCCTGAGCACGCAGTCGGCCACGGCATCAGGCCCGCCAAAGCCCGTATCAGCGTCGACGATGAGCGGGAGCGACGTGGCCGCGGCGATCACCCGCGTCTGCTCCGCAAGTTGATCGAGCGTGACGATGCCGATGTCGGGCACGCCAAACACACCGGCCGACAGGGCCGCGCCCGACAGGTAGGCCGCCTCAAAGCCCTCCCGCTCGATGAGTCGCGCCGCCAGCGCGATCGGTGCTCCGGGGATCGCGATCGCGTGATCCCGCACACTGCGGCGAAGTGCGGCTGCTCGTGAGCTTGTATATGCGGTCATGAATTGACCTCCGAATCTCGTCGCGGCGAGGCCTCACACGGTATTCTCTTTGGATTGAATCCCAAATGAAGCGTCGTTATAGGGCCCGGGCATGTCTGGAGAAAGAGAGCACACACTAGTCTCGGCAGACGGCATTGTCCCACGGCTCGCGGAAGTGCTTGTCGTGTTCCTGCTCTTTGCGGCCAGCGGTGCCTGGCCCACGCCCGACGTCAACGAGGCCCATTACCTCACGCGGGCGCGGCACGACTTCGATTCCTTGTGGGCGGCGAACGATTTTTTTCTCAATTCGCCCGAGGCCCACGGCCTCTTCACGCTGGTAATCGGGCAGATCGCCGCCGCACTGCCGCTGGCCGACGCGGCCTGGATTGGCC
>JAYQOK010000088.1:0-15086 GCA_038144795.1 Candidatus Kuenenia sp.
CCCCCCCCCGCCCCCCCCGACCGCGTCGGCACACGCCGGCAAGACGGTCGCTGTTTCGTAGATCCGCGACAGATGGAGCCTGTGCTGCTTGTTACAGGCTCCATCTGTCTCACTGTTTCATCAGTTCGACACTCTCCGCGTGGTCCAGATCGGCGGCGTTACCTTCGTCGGTGTCGATATGTACTTCGAGCTTGCTTGTGGCGTCGGCCCGTACGAGCAGGTCGCGAAAGACGATGCTGCAGCCACCCTTGATGAGCAGGCTCATCCGATCGCCATTCTTCACACCGAAGTGCTCGGCATCAGCGAAGCTCATGTGGACGTGACGCTCGGCACGGATTACGCCCTCCGTGAGCTCGATCGCCCCGGCGGGGCCGACGAGCACGCACCCCGGTGTACCAGTGATCTTGCCGCTGGCCCGCACCGGCAGGTCGATGCCGAGCGAGATGCCGTCGGTAAAGGCGAGCTCTACCTGGGAGGCCTTGCGGGTGGGGCCAAGGACCCGAACGGTCGGCAGCATTTTTCGCTTGGGCCCGACGAGCATCACCGTTTCTTCGGCGGCATAGAAGCCGTCTTGGTAGAGATTCTTCATCGGCGTGAGCGTGCGGCCGGGGCCGAAGAGTCGTTCAACGTGCCCATCAGTGAGGTGGCAGTGGCGGGCTGAGATGCTGACCACGAGTTTCGGGGCGGCATCAGTAGGAGCGCCGTTGCGGCTGGCCTGAGAGGGAGGCAGGCCGTGCGACCGGAGCACGATCTCGCGGACGATCCGTTCCACCTGGCCGCGGTCGAGACCGGCGGGAAGGGAGGCAAGTGGGGATGGCATGGTGGCGGTGCTCATGTGGTTGGTGTTTCCCGTTTGCGAAGCGGACGGGTGGGCGATTCGGGGGCCTCGGGGGGCACCTCGGCGATGACGAGTTTGGCGCCCGACTGGGTGACGAAGTCGCGCCATTCGGGCGACAGCCCGTCGTCGGAGACGACGGCGTTGACAGCCTCGAGGCCGGCGACCAGCGTGAGGCTCTTCCGGCCAAACTTCGAACTGTCGGCGACCACGATGCAACGGCCAGCCGCGCGAAGCATCGCCTGCTCCGTCTCTGCCAGCAGCAGGTGGGCATTGAAGAGTCCCTCACGAGAGATACCAGCCGCCGAAAGCACCGTGGTGGTCACATGGAGCCGGCTGAGTAACTCATTGGCGTACGGGCCGAGGCAGACGCCGGTGCGTGGTGACACGTACCCCCCGAGAAGCACGAGGTCCGTACGTGATTCGGACGCAAAAAGGTTGGCGACGGGTAGGCTGTTGGTGACGACCTGGAGCGAGCGGCCGACCAACAGGCGGGCCACTTCGTAGGTGGTCGTGCCGCCGTCGAGCAGCACGGTCTCACCATCATCGATGATCTCAGCAGCGTGGGCAGCGATGGCCCGTTTGGCGGCCCAGTTGGCCGGCTGCCGATCGTCGAACTCTGCCAGCCGCGGCATCCCGCCGGAGTAGAGGACGCCGCCGTGGGTCCGCTTGGCGACGCCCTGTTCCTCAAGGGCGTCGAGATCCCGCCGCACGGTGGATTCCGACACGCCCAACTCGCGCACCAACTCTTCCAGGGCGGCAAAGCCCTGGATACGAATGATGTCGATAAGGCGGCTGCGCCGCTCGTGGTTTTGCACGAATCTGGCTCCTTGCGAGAGCCAGTATGGCTGAATGACGATAGAATTCAAGCGTCCAGCGACTGTAACCGCGCAGATAACGAGCATCACGCATGAAGGAAGCGATCGAAATTGATGCAAGTGCATGAATGTGCTCGGGTTGCGTAGTCTAGGGAACTCGTGCCGGCAGTTGCTTAAAAGAGCCTAGGTCACGTTTTCGCGCACGGCAGCAAGGATGTTCTGCGGGGATTTTCGCCCCGCGAGGCCCAGTCCGTCGGCAGGAAAACCATCGCGGCAGTGCCGGGGATCGGGTAACCCTCACAAAACACAGAGGCCGGCCGAACCCGCAGGCTCCCTCCCCCATCAAAAAACGTGTCACGATTTCGCTGTCACGGATAAGGAGAGGGTGGAGGCTGGAGGAGTCTCGGCATGAACGAAACACGGCGACAGGCAACACGGTTGTGGACAGTGGCCCAGCCAGTGGTGTCTGCATTCGTGACGTCGGTTATTCGCGATTTCAAGGATCGCGATGATGTTTTGCAGGACATCGCCGTCGCGGCGATCGAGTCGTTTGATTCCTACGACGCCGAGCGGCCGTTTGTGGCTTGGGTGATGGGCGTGGCCCGCAACCAGGTGGGGCTCTACCTCCGTCGTCGCCGCCGGGATCGCCTGATGTTTGATCAAGCGACGGTGGAGTGTTTGGTGACGGCCTTTTCGGAGGTCGCCCCAGTGCAGCGGCAGCAGCTTGATGCGCTTGTCGACTGCCTCAAGCAGATTACGGGCCGGGCCCACACGCTCTGTCAGTTGCGCTATCGCGACGATCTCAAGCCCGGGGTTATTGCCGCCAGGCTCGGCATGCAGCCCAACGCGGTCGCCAAGGCTTTGCAACGCATCCGCGATCAGCTCCGCAACTGTGTGTCACGGCGTGTAGCGACAGGAGGTGCGTGATGCCGACACCCTCTGGAAGCATCTCGCAGGAGTTCATCGACGGCTATCTCGATGAACTCCTCACCGCTGACGAACAATATCAACTGGCCGATTGGATCAAAGCCGATCCGTCACATGCCAGGCAGTTCGCCGAGGCGGTCATGCTGCACGATCAATTGCGTGCCGACATGCTCGCTGCCGACGTGCTCACGGCGGAGGGGCCGGCGACTGCCCTGCAGGCAGCACCTTCTCGGGTGCCGGGCGTCGCCGAAGCGAGCAAGCGACGTCGTGTGGCGGGAATCTTCTCTGCCGTCTGTCTGCTGCTCGTGGCAGTCTTCGTCGGCTGGCGGGCTTCGAACACGTCGGCGGTGGCGGCCAGCGTGGCTCTCGAACGCATCATCCAGGCGTGCGAACGCGTGGCGGATCGCACCTATCGGATCGCGGCCTTGGAGGACGGCGCGGCTTCGCGATCTCAGGAAGGCCGCGACCAGGGAGCCAAGCCGTCGGTGGATGGCGCGCTCCTGCATGTTCGCGGTGCGGAGCAGTATGTCCTCGAGCGGTTCTACGCCGATGGCACGCGGTTTGTGACTGGCAGCGATAGCGCGACGGCTTGGGCGGTGCCGCCGCACGGCCGAGTGCGTGTCAGTGGAGATATCAACCGCTTCCGTGGAACGGTGCCCGGCCAGCAGCATGCGATTCCTTTCGTCGACATGACCACTAGTTTGCGGCAACTCACCGATGCCTATGAACTCGCGGACACCATCTCGGTGTCGTCCTGGCGGTGGCGGCAGAGCACCGCCACTCGCAAGCCGTCGGTGAACGGCGGGCCGAAGCGGGTGACGATTCACTACGACGCCGAGACCGGCCTGATTCATGCGATGGTGCTGGAGCGGCTCCCGCAGGCCCGGGGTGGCCCGCGGAGTGTGGAACTGACGCTGGTGGATTCGTCTGATCTGGGACCAGGGTTTTTTAGCCACGCGGCGCATCACGAGGCGTCGCGGGATGTTGTGGAGGAATGATGCGTCTTCAGCGATGGATCGTCGTGTGCCTCATGGCATGGGTCGGTGTGCCATCTGCGGCGGCTGAACAGCCGAACATCGTGTTCATGATGTCGGATGATCAGGCATGGAACGGGTTGTCGGTGGCCATGCATCCCACGATCGCCTGGTCGAGGAGTGACGTCGTCGAGACGCCGCAACTCGCGAAGCTCGCCGCCGAGGGCATGCGGTTTTCTGCGGCCTATGCTCCGGCGTCGGTCTGTTCGCCGACGCGCATCAGCCTGCAAACGGGGCGCTCGCCAGCAGCTCTCCACTGGACGAAGGCTGCCCCGATGGAGACGGGCCACCCCATGCTTGAGCCTCGTGGCATCAAGCAGCTTGCCGCGGAGGAGGTGACCGTCGCTGAACTGCTCCGCCAAGCGGGCTATGCCACAGCCCACTTCGGCAAGTGGCACATCAACGGAGGCGGGCCTGCGGCGCATGGGTATGACGAGAGCGATGGCGACATTGGCAACGAGTATGCCCATGAGTATGCCGACCCGAATCCGGCCGACATCTTTGGCATGGCCCGGCGGGCAACGGCTTTCATGGAACAGAACGCGAGGTCAGGCAGGCCGTTCTTTATGCAGCTCTCGTGGCACGCGCTGCATGCTCCAAACAATGCGGTGCGGGAGACGCTGGCGAAGTATGCCGACCGGCTGCAGGCCCCCGTCGACGAGAAGCGGGTCAGCAGTGCGGCCATCGCCGAGAACCTCGATACCGGTGTGGGTATGGTGCTCGATGCCATCGATCGCTTGGGGCTGCAGGGTACGACCTACGTGATCTACATGTCGGACAACGGTGCTGGTGGGGGCGGAGGCGGGCGAGGCGGGAGCGGTCGTGATCGCAGCCGGCTTTCTGGTGGGAAAGGGGGCGTCTGGGAAGGAGGGATTCGCTGCCCGTTCATCATCCGCGGGCCAGGCGTGCCCGCGAACTCGTGGTGCGACACGCGGATTGTGGGCTACGACCTCTTCCCGACGTTCTGCGAGTGGGCCGGCGTGCCTGCCGCACATCTTCCGCCAACCCTTGAAGGGGGCAGCATCACGGGGCTCCTCGACGATGGTCAGGGGGATGTCCGTCGCTCACGCGAAGAGCTGGTGTTTCACTTTCCGCACTACCAGGGAGGCGACGGGCCGCACTCAGCGCTGTTCTTGGGCGATCTCAAGCTGATGAAGTTCTACGAGGACGATTCCCTACGCCTGTTCAACATCAAGGCCGACATCGGCGAACAACAGGACCTCGCTGCCGAGCAGCCGGCGACCGCACGTGCGCTTGAGGAGCGGCTGATGGCGTACCTGACGGAGGTCGACGCCCTGATGGCCACGCCCAACCCCGACCACGACCCAGTGGCTCCTCCCGAGCCTCTCACACGCAAGCCCAAGGTAGGCAAGCCCACGAAGAAGGAAAGGAAGCAGTCATGAGGCGATCACTCAAGACCATCGCCCCGGTGGTGATCTGGCTGGCGCTGTCAGTGGTGGCCCCAGGCCAAGAGACGCGGGTGCAGCCCGGCATCCGAAAGCCAACCATCGACGACACGATTCGGGCGACGGTATATGCCGACAATGCGTTTCAGCTGTTCATTAATGGTGAACTCGTGGCGGTCGATTCGATCAGGTTTGTGCCACACAACGTGATCGAAGTCGACATTCTGCCGGCCTATCCGATGGCGATCGCCGTGATGGCAATCGACAATGCGGACCCAATAACGGGCATGGAGTACGCGAACACCTCGATCGGTGACGGTGGGTTCATCCTGAAACTCGGCGACGGAACGGTGACCGACGCGTCATGGAAGGCCAAGCGGATTGCTTGGGGGCCTCTTGGTGGTGATATCCAAAACCCCCGGGTCGAACGTGTGCCGTTGCCCGACGGGTGGTCTGACGAGGGGTTTGATGACAGCGAGTGGCCTCACGCCACGGAGTATTCCGAAGCGACGGTCGACCCGAAGGGGCCGTACTTCGAGCACGACTTCGATGGGGCATGCTTCATCTGGTCTGGCGATTTGAAACTCGACAACGTGGTGCTGTTTCGGACCGTGGTCCATGCACCCCCCGATGGAAAAGCACGTTCAGGATTTCGCGGTCTCACGGAC
Organism: Candidatus Kuenenia sp.; assembly: GCA_038144795.1. Lineage (GTDB taxonomy): Bacteria > Planctomycetota > Planctomycetia > Pirellulales > UBA1268 > CACORA01. The sequence goes on from JAYQOK010000088.1 coordinate 5,689, forward strand.
ACGATCCCCGAGTCGCCTCGTCGGGGCAGGGGAGGTGATAAGGGGCCACGTCGGAGTCAGCAACGCCAGAGCGGAGGGGAGCGATGAACACCCTGAAGACAGAAGTCCAGCAGCAACATGTTCGCGTCGTGCTGGCGGTGTTGCTGGCCATCGGTGCGTGCATGGGCGCTGAGGCCCATCCCGGCGGCCATGGTCACGACCACGAGCACGATGACGAGCCCTCCGAAAAGTTGGAGGTGCGTGTACCGGTGAGGCAGGTGGCGTTTGCGGCCACGGCGCCCGCCATCCACGAGCACTTTCTGCCCTTCCGCGACTCGCTCGGCCTGCGGTGGGATGAGCAGTTCTACTATGTCGAGTCTGACGGCATGCCCGACCATCCGATGATGGTGGGCATCACGGCCTGGCAGCAGCAGGTGCCTCTCCCGCAGAACTACACCGGGGCCAACGCCTGGCGGATTCCGCTGCATCCGGTGCCGGCCAAGCTGCCGATGAGTGCGAAGGACAGTTTCTTTCGCGGCGCGATCGCGCTGGCCGTCAACGGTGTGCCGATCTTCAATCCGATCAAGAACGATGGCCGTACTGACACGCTGCTGGCGGGCGAACTCGACCAGTGGGGCGGGCACTGCGGCCGCGGCGATGACTACCACTACCATGTGGCGCCAACGCACCTCGAGGCGGTGGTGGGCAAGGGGCAGCCGATTGCCTATGCCCTCGACGGCTATCCGATCCTTGGTGAAGTTGATGAGCGCTGCCGTGCGCTCGGGCCTCTCGACAAGTTCAACGGTCATCGTGAACGCGACGGTGGCTATCACTACCACACCACGAAGACCTACCCGTATCTCAACGGCGGCTTCTTCGGAGAGGTTGTCGAGCGGAATGGGCAGGTCGATCCGCAGCCCCGTGCTCAAAGCCCGCGGCCCTCGCTGACACCGCTGCGTGGGGCGACGATCGTGGGCTTTGAGCGCGGTGAGCATGGCTTGTCCGCCCGCGTTGCGTATACGCTCCATGGTGAACAGCGAGCCGTGAGCTACGAGATCGACGAGGGAGGTGAGGTCACCTTCACGTTCGACAACGGCAGCGAAGGCATTCGCCGAGAGACGTTCCCGGCACAGCCACAGCGAGCGGAAGGAGGGAACCAGGGAGGCACGTCGCCACCTCGCCAAGAGGGTGGGCCGGGACGGGGCGGCAACAGGCAACGCGCGGGCACGCCCCAGCGTGGGGGCCCGCCACGAGGCGAGAAGGCGGCCAGTCCGAGAAGACCGTGGATCGAGGTGCACGCCGCGGAGATGGACACTGATGCTGACGGCGTGCTGACCGCTCACGAACTCGAGGCCGAAGCTACCACGGCCTTTGCGGGCTATGACCCGGATGGCGATGGTGTGGTTGCCTTGGAAGCGCTGGCTGCAGGCAGGCCCGTCCGGTCTGCCATGGGCGGGTTCATTCGGGAGCATCGCGACGAACTCGATCGCGATAGCAGTGGCACGCTCTCCCTGGACGAAGTGCAGGCGAGCGCCCGACGGATGTTTCTGAAAGCCGATGGCGACGGCGATCAACGGATTTCGATCACGGTGGGTCCGGCGGCGACGATCGAGCAACAGCCGCGGCCCACGGGTGAACAGCAGCTGCCGAACATCATCTTCATCCTGGTCGATGACATGGGGTGGCGGGATGTCGGCTTTGCCGGCAACACCTTCATCGAGACACCACATATCGACCGGCTCGCACACGAGGGCATCCACTTCACGCAGGCTTACGCGAGCGCCCCCAACTGTGCGCCCACCCGGGCGTGTTTGATGTCGGGCCAGTACACGCCCCGGCATGGGGTGTATACCGTGATCGACCCTCGACACGATCCGGGGCAGCCGCAGCACCGCATCCTGGCGACCCGGAGCGAGGAATCGCTGGCGGGCGAAACCGTCACGATCGCGGAAGTGCTCAAGGCACGCGGCTATGCCACGGCCTGCTTTGGGATGTGGAATCTCGGCCGTGGCCGGAATGGTCCGACGACGGCCCTGGGGCAGGGCTTCGATACATACAAGAAGCCGCAAGACCTTGGCTTTGCGCAGCATGCCTATCTGGATGATGACGGACGGTATCTTACCGACGTGCTCTTCGATGAGGGCCTGCGGTTTATCGAGAAGCACCCGACTGAACCCTTTTTTCTCTACCTGCCAACGCATGCGATCCACGCTCCCTTTGAGCCGAAGCCAGATCTTGTGGAGAAATACCAAGCGAAGGCCACGCGGTTGCAGGTGGAGGGCGACCCCGTGCTTGCGGCTACGGTGGAGGCGATTGATCAGAACGTCGCCCGGTTGATGACTTTCCTCAGTGAGCACCAACGTGATGACAATACGCTGATCGTGTTCACGAGCGACAACGGGGGCACGCCGCAGGATGTGGCGCCGCTCAACGGCAGCAAAGGCGCGCTGTATGAGGGTGGTCTTCGAGTACCATGCGCCGTCTGGTGGAAGGGCATCATGGAGCCAGGCCGCTGCTGCGACGAGCCTGTGCTCAGCATGGACTTCTATCCCACGCTCGCGGCTGTGGCCGGGGCGGAACTCCCGGCGGAACAGCCGATCGACGGAGTCAGCCTCCTGCCGCTCCTGACGGCCCAGGGAACGCTGAACCGCGACGCCATCTTTTGGCACTTTCCCTGCTACATCGGCCGCGGCGAGCCAGCCAGCGCTATGCGGGCCGGTGATTGGAAACTAATTGAGAAGTTCGCAAACCAGTCGATCGAACTCTACAACCTCCGCGATGACCCAGGTGAGACCAGGAATCTTGCCGACACCGAGCGAGCCACCACCTGCCGGCTCAACGCCCAACTTGAGGCCTGGCAGATCGCTCTCAACGCTCCGCAGGCGACGTCCTCCAACCCAGCCTTCGACCCCGCTGTCGAGCGGCAGAAAGATCGGAAGCGGAAGGCGTCTCGGGGGGCATCGCCAGAATGACTCAACGGGTCGGTGGCGATGCTGCCACGATCGCGCTTCGACGGGCCGCGGTAAGGATAGCCATTCTCGCAATGAATGGGGATGAACTCGGGGACGGGCGCGGTCACCTCTCGACTACCGCTCACGGAAGGGAAACTTCGCAGTAACTTGTCAATTTTCAAATGCGGCCGAACGGCGGGGACGGCTGGCTGCGGCTCGTCGAAATGCGGCTCAACGGCACCACGCTCACATTCGACTACTCTCCGACCCGCGGACAATGGAACGAGTCGCCGCAGAATCCGTTCATGTTCGGTGTGCCGGCCATCAGAGTGTGAATCACCTTCAGCCGTGGTCCGGTCGCTACCCTGCGACGGCGACTGACGACACTATCTCGTGCGGCCCACCAACCGACTGGGGCAAACTTGCGCAGGTGCATGGCGACCGGGCAAGCCCTCGTTTTCACGCGGTGCCGAGCCCCATCATCCGCCGCCAGGCGCTCATCTGGCCGAGGTGCATCATGATGTGGGCTCCGCAGTAGAAAGTCTGCACCGAGCCAAGCGTTGGGAACCGCTCCGCCATCTTCCCGCCGGCCGGGTTGGGCTTGTCAAAGGTCTCGTTGGGCGTGCTTCGCAGAGCCCCGGCAAGCATCCGATGGCCCTCGAAAAACAGAGCCGTGATGTCATCAAGCGGCGGATAGAGATCGGGCTCGTCACGGCAGATAGCGTCCTTGGAAAACAGGTTGTCGAAATGCTCAGGAATCGGTGGGGTCGGGGCGGCAAGCTGCCAGAGCACCTTGGGGGCATACAGACTCAGGTGGCCATAGATGAACGCCGGATGATTGGATTCCACCGGCACGCCGCCGACCCGGGCGAAACGGCCCGCCTGATCGGGCCGCACATCCCGGAGCAGTCGCTCGGCATAACCCACCGAGAGTTGAAGCGAATCGGCAATGATGTTTCCCAGTGAACGACTGCTCATGATGCACTCCCTGATGATGGCGGTGACGAAAGCTCTGGGCCAAAGGTCGCAATGGCCTCCGGTAGGGCTACACACTCCGCCGCGAAGACGCGGGCGGCGAGCGACTCGGCTGTGTCATCGGCGAGCACAGGCACGGTCTTCTGAAGCAGGATATGCCCGTGATCATATTCGTTGTCGACCAGATGCACGGTGCAACCGGAAACAGTGCAGCCGCGGGCCACGACAGCCCGATGCACATGCATCCCGTGAAAACCCTTCCCCCCGAAGGCCGGCAGCAGGGCGGGGTGAATGTTGATCACGCGGCCACTGAAATCGGCCGGGATCTCGAGCAGTTGCAGGAACCCAGCCATGACGACGAGATCAGCCTCTGCCCGGCGGCAGACGGCAAAGATCTGGCGGCTCCAATCGGCACGGGAGAGGTCGCGCCGCGGTACAATGTGCGTGGGTACGCCGGCTCGGTCGGCAATCGCGAGGCCCCGTACGCCGGACTTGTTTGATATGACGGCGTCGACTCTGGCGGCCAAACGGCCAGCGGCAATCTCGCCGAGTAGGTTGTCAAGCGTGCGCCCCGAACCAGAAAGCAGCACGGCGAGACGGAGCGGAGTCGACATAGCGTGTGAGACACGGGACGGGGGCCGGGACAAGACGGGGAGAATACCTCAATCGCTGCCGCTGCGAAACAGATGTCGCCAGTGAGCGGTGCTGGATTTTCCTGGTACGCTTCTCAGTGATCTGACATCAGGTATGCCAACAGATCGACCATGGCGCGCGGGTCGATCGCTCGCTCGAAGCCCTCCGGCATGAGTGAGCGGCCCGTGTCGATCAGTACCTCAATCTCATCACGTGCCATCACATACTCCATGCCTTCCGCCGATCGGAGGGTGACCGCGGTATCGGATTCGGTCACCAGCAGACCGGTCATCACGCGGCCATCGAGGCGGACGGCGGTGTGCGCTGAATAGGCGGGCAGCACCTCGCGATTGGGGTCGAGAATTCCGTGGAGCATCACGGAGGGGCCACGGGCCTGGAGGGCGGTGAGATTGGGGCCGAGTTCATATCCGACACCCTCCACGCGGTGGCATGTCATGCAGTGGGCGCGAAAGACCAGCCGCCCGGCGGTCGGGTTTCCAGGGCTGCTGGGCATACTTGCCTGATAGGCATTGACGATTGGTTGCCGATTGGCAGGGGATGGGGGCCCAAGGACGACCGTCGCTCTCTCTTGCAGGGCCTTGTCAGGAAACCGGCGCAACAGATCCACAGCAGACTGCCCCAGTCGATCGACTGCCACCCGCCCGTCTTCCACGGCCGTCAGGAGCAACAGGCTGCGTGAGGCCGTCCGCGTGAGTGCTCTCACCGCCGAGGGAAGCAACGCTTCCGGAATCCGCGGTAGCGCCTCAATGAGTTGCTCAGCGGCTTTCTGGTCGGCAGAGCGATCGAGAACATCGATTACCGCTCGCACGACGGCCGGTTCGGGGTCATCAAGGAAGGTGAAGACGACATCGATCCCAGTGAACGCCATGCCCTGAATCGCCGCCGCACGCTCAGGAGCGCTACGGCTGACAGTATGAGCCACGGTCGAGTTGAACTGGGCGAGCCTGCTTGCCAGATCGTCGGCCTCCGTGGTGGACTGGCCGTCGGCTCTGAGTGAAGAGCCGGCGACTGCCAGCGCGGCTTCAAGCTCCGCATAGAGTCGAGTCGCCGCTGGCCTTGAATCCCGTTCACCCGCGGCCGGAGCTACGGCGAGCGCATCAATCGCGGCCACTGCAGCGTGCACGGCGGCCGGATCACCACGCCTGCCGATCTGTGCAAAGAGCGCGGGCATCACGGCAGCGGCTGCCGCCGAGCCGAGCCGCTCCGGAGATGCCATCCACGACGCAGCGATCGAGGCGGCGTCATCCCGCATGGAGGTGCACGCCGCGATGCGGCACCATGGATCTTCGCCGTCGCGCGCAAGAATCGTCGAGATGATGTCTCGACGTCTGGAATCGTTTGTCACCAAGCCAGCGGTGCAGGCCAGTTGCAGCCGCACTTCGAGGTCATGGTCGAAGGCCACCAGCAATGCAAGTTGCTCGACGAGACGTCCGCTTTCGCGGCGAGCAAGAAACGGCTCGGCCAGCCGTATTCCGGCGGCCCTGACAGCCGCCAGATCGTCCGTCAACGCACGTTGCACATCAAGCGGTGATAGTGCGGCGAGCCCCTCCAGCGTCCAGAGGGCATGAAGCCGCCCGAGGCCCGTACTGGCAGGATCATCGGGTACTGCGCGGAGAAGTGGTGCGACCTCCTTGCCCCCACGGGTGACGAGCAACCGTTGCGCGGTTTCTCGATGCCAGGCGTTGGTGTGAGAGAGCAGCCGCACCAGTGTTGTGGCGTCGGTGTTACCCAGCGGAGAGGGGAGAGGGGGCGAACGTGCGTCGTCGGCTGTGAGCCGCCACAGCCTCCCGGCATTGCGGCCGCTGGTCAGATCGAGATGCCGCTTGATCTCCGGCGGCAGGCTGGCCGGATGCTCGATTACTTCGCGCTGCATGTCGATGATCCACAGCCCGCCATCAGGGCCGTTGGCAAACTGGACGGGCCGAAACCAGATGTCTTCCGAGGCGATGAGTTCACTTGCGACATCGACCCGCTCAGCCCGCGCACCCGAACCATGCGGCAGCAGTCGCTTGCGATGAACAAGGTTGCTGCCCACATCTCCCACCACGAGCATTCCACGAAGCTCACCAACACGATCCCCCCGGACAACTGTGATGCCTGTCGCACTAGTGAAGTATCCGGCCGGTCGGCCGCCTCCTTCAACGATGCCCGGCACAACCCCACTGGCTCGCAGTCGCGTGCGCAGCACCCGCCAGGGCTCAACGGGGCTGACACGAAAGACTGCAGCCTGCGGCCCGTCGATGGCGATGCTCTCGCGGCCCGGTGGCGGCGTGAAGTCAGGATTTCGGCCGAGATAGCAATCATTGATCATGCACCTGATGGCGTGGTCGCTGTTGGCGCAGGTGTAGCGATGCCCGTGATCGTCGAATGCCATGCCATGCTGGCCACCCCCGGTTTCCGCCCTCACGTCAAGAGACCGTGGGTGGAAGGAGAAGTCACGGCCACGAAGCTGGATCGCCGGGCCCACCGGTTGACCGTCGATGACACGGCGAACCTCGCCACCGTTGGAACTCGCCGAGCCGTGAATGCGGTTGTCGATACCGTACCGCAACGAATTCAATAGTCCCTGCACATTTCCCGTTCCAAAGCCCGTCAACATCTGCCGCCGCTCATCAGCGACACCATCGCCGTCGGTGTCCCGCAGATAGAGGAGGTCGGGGGCGTCTCCCACAAACACACCCCCATTCCAGCAGCAAATCGCCGTCGGCCACGCGAGCCCCTCGGCAAAGACGCACGCCCGGTCATACCGTCCATCGCGGTCGTCATCGAGAAGCAACCGTACACGACCGAGTTGCTGGTCGCGGTCCTCGCTGTAACCACGCATTTCGACCACAAATAGCCTGCCATCCTCATCCCAGTCGATCGCCACGGGGCTCGCCAGCAATGGCTCGGCAGCGGTGAGTTCCAGTGAGAAACCGGGGGCGACATGCATCGTGGTAAGGGCGTCGCCGGCGGACACCGACGCAACGCGGGGAAGGTCACGGCCGTAGTCATCGGCGTGGGCCCTCGTGGCCACTGTTCCTCCGGTGGTGAGGGGCAGGGCCAGGAAGGCCACCAACAAAGATGCCTGCAGCACATGCCCGCTTGTCATGGTGCCTGCTCCAGAAGTTTTCTCATCGCAGTGGTGAGAGTCTCTTCAGCCTGCGGCCCCACAAACGAACTCCGGATGTCAACTTCATATCCACCCTGCGCATACGACTCAGCCGTACCGATGTAGCCAGGACCATAGTCGCCATAGGCCGCCATCATCACATGGAGATCGGGCCGCATGTTCTGAGCCGCCAGTTGGTACTCAACAAAAAGTTCCCCAGGCATATGAAGCATTCGTACATCCCCGACCCGCAGGCACGTGATGTCGATCGGTGTCCCTGCGGCTGATCTCTCCATCCACGCGAGGGCGTCCGCAGCGTTCATGGTGCCGCGGTCGGCATGAGTGCGGATACCTTCCTCAAGCGACATTCGGTTAAGTTCCGGGCGAACATTGAGTCGCACGGGTTCGCTGTGCCAACCGACATCCTCAGGGAGAAGAGGCCGCCGCCCCACGTGGGCCGCCTCGTAGGCCGCCCGCATTCCCGCCGCTAGTCGCAACGCTAGCGTCACCCGGTTCTCCGGGGAGCCGTCGTTGTACTTGCCGGCGGCGACATTTCCGCCAGCGCCGGTGAAGTGGAGATGCAGTGCCGAAGGCACATCCTGGGTCCGCAGCAGCCGCGCGATCCCCGGGAAGTCGGGCCCAGGAACGCCGGTGCGGTAATAACTCATCGGGTGGGTTGCGTAGCAGGAGAGGACAGCCGCCGGTGTGTTCTCTGACCAGAGTACGAGCGTTGCGACGAAGGGATCGATTATCCCCTCGGGCTCGGCTCGGAGAGCCTCCTCACGGGTTGCACTCGCCCGCCAGCCGCGGATTCGACCGTTGTCGCCGATAAGCCGGCGATTACTCGCTACACCCTGCACGCGACCTCGTCCGAATCCCACATGAGTCAGTGGCACAGCCTTCGCCAGTCCTTCCTGCAGCGCAGTGGCGGTGCGGCGAATCACTTCGCGGGCAAAGTCCCCTTGGAAACGTTTGTAGGAGTGAATGTCCATGTCGGCGAGCAGTCGCTCCGCCGTGAAATCGGCTTGTGGGGCATCGTGTTGATGGAGAGCATGAATCGCGACGCGGGCGGGCGATGTACCCGCCGCACCGGCGAGGGCTTCACGAAAGGCCGTGTGGGCGGCGTTGCCGATCCCAATCCAATCGACGGCTGCCAACACGATCGGACCGCCGGCACCAAGCACGACGATCCCCCGACTCCGCAGCGAAAGATCGGCATGGCGGACTGCGGTGTTGTATGCCATTTGAGAACCCAACGGGGGTGTGGCATCGACGTCGAAAATGGCTAGTTGGATTGCAGCGGCCGGATCGACAGAACCAGCGCCAACGATCCTCACGGACGCACTGGTCACCACCAGCGCGAACAAAATCCCTCGGGAGGCAAGGAAGTCTTTCCTCACATTGCAAAACTGTTTCCGCTGCATGTTGATACTTCCAAAAATGTGTTCTATTTGCGGTGGTCTAGTGCGCTGCCGCTTGAAGTGGTAGAAACGCTTCATTTGAGGCGGGTCCAGGAACGCGTACAATGTCAACGACAGAAGTTGTTATGGGCTCAGACACGAACGTGATCAGTATGCTTCGCAACTGGTCTTTCAGAGTCGGAGCGGTGTTGGTTCTCCTCGGAGTGGCCTGCTTCGCCCGACCACTTGTTCCCTCGCTCACGCTCACGTTTCTCATCGGCGCGATGCTTCTTGCTGGGGGCATCCTTAGAATTGTCGCTGCCTTTGGAATGTACATTTGGAAAGGTT
>JAYQOK010000089.1:0-4021 GCA_038144795.1 Candidatus Kuenenia sp.
CCAGAGCACCGCCGCCGGGGGAGATCGACCGCAAGCCGAGCACCCGGAACGGCGTTGCGCACCTCATGCGCGAATCCGGCCGCCATCTGCCCGAGGAGTCGCTGCCGCTCGCCGGCGACGAGTGATTCGCGTTGGCCAGCGAGCGTCTGGCTCATCCGATTGACTCCCGACACGAGCCGATTGATCTCGTCGGGCTCGTGACGAGGAGGCTGCTCCGGCAGCACACTGCCGAAGTCGCCATCCGCGATCCTCGCTACCTGGCGGTCGATATCCCCCAGCCGCCTGGCGATTCTGCTCGTCATCCGCAGGCCCAGCGGCAGGAGCACGGCGAGCGTACCGGCGGCAACGGCAAGAATCGGCCACACACGATTCCACGTCGCCCGCGCCAGGCTCTCCCTGGGCGACAGCACCAGCACCGTCTCAGGTCGCACGCCCCCAGCCCGCACGCTGCCGACACGGTAGGAGACTTCATCGAGCGTGACCGAGCCTCTGGCCAACCCTTGCGCGAGCAGCGGTGCCTGAGCGGAATCGACCGGCAGCGTGGTGAGCACGGGAGTCTCGCCGGCCGGATCCCAGACGACGTAATGATCGCCGGTGAGCCGGTGAAGCGCCGCGAGGATCGGCGCCGACACCGCCACCCGTGACTGAGCGAGCGTGTCGGCCACCTGCTCCCGTCGCTGCTGTGCTGCTAGCGACTCCTGCCGCAACTCCCACCAGGCGGTGAAGCCGACATTCGCCGCTACGGCCGCCAAGACAAGGACGACGACAGGCGCAACCAGCCGGCCAGCGAGGGTGGAGGTGGAGGAAAACATCTCAATCAGACTACCGCGGGTCATCCACGGTGACAGGATGCACCTGCCCTCCTCTGCCGCCGCCCCGGAACTCTGGGCTGCTTCCGCGCGGGGCTGACCGTGCCACGGAGCAGGCGTAGGAAATGGAGCGCAGCCAGGATGGCGAAAGCGAGGTTTCCTCCGCGTGCATCCGGCGATATGGCACGGGCAGCCCCGAACCGAGCATTACTGCAAGTAAAACGCAAAACTCCAAAAAAGATGGATTGACATATCGTTACCTTCCGATATATCAATTCTTAAGCCACGAGCGATTTCCCTCCATGGTCACCCAAACACCACCCAGCCGCCCCCCGCTGATCGGCCTCGACGCCCTCGGCCAGGCCGCCGAATGCCTGCGGACTCTGGCCCATCCGCACCGCCTGCGGATCGTGCAGATGCTGCTTGGCGGTCGGTATATGGTGGGCGAACTGGCGGAGGCCTGCGGCATCCCGAGCCACATGGCGTCCGAGCACCTGCGGCTCATGCAGCGTTGTGGCTTTCTGACTGCTGCCAAGGAGGGCCGCTGCACCTACTACGCGATCGCCGAGCCCCACCTCGCCAACATCATGGCCTGCATCGAGGCCCGCTTCGGCGGTGAGCCGAAAACCGAATAACCAGTCCGCACAGACCGTCCACGTTTTGCACCCTGTTTGATCAATTTCCACGGAGGAGTTTCCATCATGGTCGCCACGATTTCCGCCCCAGCCCTTGCCGATCTCCGCCGCCGCGGCGAGTCGCTCACTCTTATCGACGTCCGCACGCCGGCCGAATACGGCGAGGTGCATGTAGACTGCGCCCGCAACATGCCCCTCGACCGGCTCGATCCCCAGGCCGTCGTCGCCGAGCATGGCGGAAAGACCGGGCCGATCTACTTTGTCTGCCGCTCCGGCGGTCGCAGCAAGCAGGCCTGCGAGAAGATGCTTGCGGCCGGCATTGAGAATGTCGTCAGTGTCGATGGCGGCACGGCAGCCTGCGAGTCGGCCGGCGTCTCGGTGATCCGTGGAAAGAAAGCGATGTCGCTTGAGCGGCAGGTGCGAATCGCCGCCGGTGCCCTCGTGGCAATCGGGGCGGCTCTAGCGGCGTTCGGCCCCGACCCGACCTGGAAGCTCATCGGTGCCGGCCTCGCCGGGTTTGTCGGCTGCGGCCTCATCTTTGCCGGGATCACCGACACCTGCGGGATGGCGATGCTCATCGCTCGCATGCCGTGGAACCAGCGGTATTCCGGCGCCACCACCTGCGCCCGAGCGATCCTCCTCGGGCTGGTCTTTGGTGGTCTTTCCGGCACCGCCTTCGCGGAGCATACGAAAGACTCGCTCACGCAGGTGCAGCAGGCGGTCGCCGACAACAAGGCCGTGATCGTCGATGTCCGCGAGCCGGAGGAGTGGGCGCAGGGCCACCTCTCCGGTGCTCGGCTCGTGCCCCTCAGCGCCCTCGAGAAGGGCGTGAATCCGGCCGAGCTCGCCCGGGTACTGCCAAAAGACAAGATCATCTACTGCCATTGTCTCGCCGGCGGTCGCTGCCTCGATGCCGCCCGCATTCTGCAGCCGCTCGGCTATGACGCGCGGCCGCTCAAGCCCGGTTATCCGGCCCTCGTGAAGGCCGGCTTTCCTGCGGTCGTCGGCCAGTAAACACGGTCGCCTTTGACCATCCCCAGCCAACCTACGGAACCGCATCGATGAAGATCCAGCAGTACTACCTGGCCTGCCTGTCGCACGCCTCCTACATGATCACCGACGAGAAGACGAAGACGGCCGCGGTGGTCGATCCGCAACGTGACATCGATCAGTACCTCGCCAACGCCAAGGCCGGCGGCTATGCGATCAAGCACGTCTTCCTCACCCACTTCCATGCGGACTTCATCGCCGGCCACATCGAACTGCGTGACCAGGCGGGGGCGACGATCCACCTCGGCCGGCGCGCCGAGGCGGAGTTTGAGTGCGTCCACATGATGGATGGCGACGTGGTTGAATTCGGAGACGTGAAGCTCGAGATCATGGAGACACCGGGGCACACTCCGGAGGGCATCTCGATCCTTGTCTACGACCTCGCCGAGAACGCGACCGCGCCCGAGGCGGTGCTCACCGGCGACACGCTCTTCATCGGCGATGTCGGCCGGCCCGACCTGTTGGCCAGCATCGGCGTGACCGCCGATCAGCTGGCCGACATGCTCTACGACAGCATCACCAACAAGCTCGTGAAGCTTCCCGACGCCACACTCGTCTACCCGGCCCACGGTGCCGGCAGCATGTGCGGCAAGAGCCTTTCCAAGGAGACGGTCTCGACGATCGGCGAGCAGAAGAAGTTCAACTACGCCCTCCAGCCGATGAGCCGGGAGGCATTCAAGCAGATCGTAACAGCCGATCAGCCCGAGGCACCCGACTACTTCGTGCACGACGCCATTCTCAACCGCAAGGAACGGACCGCCCTCCATGACGCCATGGAGCAGCAACTCAAGCCGCTCTCCATCGACGAGGTTTTGGCGATGCAGAAGGCGGGGGCACAGATTCTTGACGTCCGCGATGGCATCGACTTCGAGGGCGAACACCTCAAGGGAGCGATCAACGTCGCGCTCTCCGGAAAATACGCCACCTGGGCCGGCTCGATGCTCAGCCACGACAAACCAATCGTTGTGATCGCCGAAGAGGGGGGCCAAGAGGAGGCCGTGATGCGGCTGGGCCGCATCGGCTTCGACAACGTGGCGGGCTACCTCGCCACGGGGATGCGGGCCCTGGAGACGCGACTCGAACTGGCCCAGCGGACCGAGCGGATCACCGCCCCTGCCCTGGCCGAGTGGATCGATGGCCAGCGGCCCGACGCCGGCCCCACGCCCGTGGTGCTCGACATCCGCAGCGAAGCCGAACACGCCAGCGGGCACATCGAGGGCAGCCTCAATATCCCGCTGCCGCGGCTTGAGGAGCGGATCGGGGAACTGCCGCCCGATCGCCCGGTGGTCGTGCACTGCGAAGGGGGCTACCGTTCGGCGATCGGCGCGAGCCTGCTTCAGAAACTGGGTCGCCCACATGTGCATGACCTCGTGGGTGGCTACAAGGCGTGGGCGGCCACGAGGCTCTCCGCGTGAGTTGGCTTTTGACACCGCCGCTGCTCGCCGAGGCCGGCGCCGCGACCGCCACCTTCCCCCCCGAGGCGGTCGCGGCCCGCGGGCACCTCGGCCTCGGCCCCGGGGAAAACCG
>JAYQOK010000089.1:4031-15078 GCA_038144795.1 Candidatus Kuenenia sp.
CGCGCGCCCCCCCCCCCCCCGCGGGGGGGGGCGGGCCCGGCGGGCTCGTCGGCCTCTCCCTCGGTCTAACCGGCGGCGGCGGGGCGATCTTCGCCGTGCCGCTGCTGATCTACTGGCTGGGCATCGATCCGAAGACGGCCGTCAGTATCTCGCTGGTCACCGTTGTTGTGACGGCGCTCGTGGGAGCCGTCGAACGCTGGTGGTATGGCCAGTTGGAACTTCCCACCGGGCTGCTCTTCGCCACCGCCGGCATGGTCGCTGCGCCGCCGGGAAGCTGGCTCGGCACCCTCATCCCTGCGCCGGTGCTCCTGGCGGCGTTTGCGGTCCTGATGCTTGTGATTGCCGCGCGGATGTGGCTCAAGGCAAGAGACAACGTGGAACGGCTGTCACCGGCCAGCCTTGATGCCGGCAGCGGCCCCGCCTGTCGCCGTGATCCCGAAGGCAAGCTGCGGATGACGAGCCGCTGCGCCACCGTGCTGACCTCCGTGGGCCTCGCCGTCGGCATCCTTTCCGGGCTGTTCGGTGTTGGCGGCGGCTTTCTTATCGTGCCAGCCCTGGTCACGTTTGCCTCGATGGGGGTGCCGCGGGCTGTCGGCACGTCACTTATGGTGATGACGCTCGTCGGCATGGCCGCCGTGGCGTCCCAACTCGTCGTCGGCCGCACGATCCCGCCCGACGTCACCATGGGCTTCGTGGCTGGCAGCATTCCCGGCTTATTTGCCGGCTCGTTCATCGGCCGGCGGCTCACCGGGCCGCTGCTGGCGAGGATCTTCGCCGTGGCCATTGTGTGCGTCGCCGTCTTTGTGATCGCCAAGACCGTTCTTGGCCTGTAACCCGTGCCCATCACTCTTCCAAGAGCGCATCAATCATCCGTGTGTAGCCGCCCTCCCGTCTGTGTTTGGCTCAAACGAGATCTCCGGGTGAGCGATCATGCCGCACTTGCCACGGCAGTCTCTCGGGCACAAGGCGGTGCGGTCTTCGCCACCTTCCTCTACAAGCCAGAGATCTATGCCCAGCCCGAGTGGTCTTCGCGGCACACAGGCTTTGAGCACGAGTGTCTTCTGGCCGTAGCCGAATCGCTCACCCGTCTTGGCATCCGCCTCATCACGCGCCATGGTGAGGTGGTGGCGATGCTCGAAGGGCTTCGCCGGGAGGCCATCGTGCGGCCCGCGTCAGGCCGAGGAGGCCTCGATATCATTCGCAACCTGACGAGCCATGGGCTGCGCCGCAGCCGAGACCTCGTGTCGTTCGCCAGCTACTCGCTCTGGCTCCACTGGCAGCCGACGGACATCCACCTCGCCCGGCAGTTCCTCGACTTCGAACCTGGTGTCCACTGGTCACAGATGCAGATGCAAAGCGGCACGGCAGGCATCAACACGCTGCGGATCTACAACCCGACCAAGCAGGCGATCGAGCAGTGCCGTGCCAATAGAGCCGCGGCAGCACCTGGGTCTTCAACAGCCACATGGTGTAACGCTCCTTCGATTGATCGAAGGGAAACGACTCGGCCGGCTCGTTGTCGTAATCAAATTCAGCGAGCATCATTTTCCCATAGCCGGTGACCACCGGGCAGGAGCTGTAGCCGTTGTAGGAGGCGGAAAGGTTCCCGCCCCGCATCGCAGCCAGCAGGTTGACGACCAGCACCGGAGCCTGCTTGCGAACTGCCGCCCCGGTCTTCGACGTCGGCAGGCCGGCCGCATCCCCAAGGGCAAACACGTTTGGATAGCGCGGGCTCTGCAGCGTGTACTTGTCGGCAGCGCACCAGCCCTGGTCGTTGGCCAACGGACTCTGCTTGATCACATCGGGCGCACTCATCGGCGGCGAGACATGAACCATGTCATAGGGGATCGTCGCCCGCTCGTGGGTGTCAAGATTCTCGCAGACGGCCTCGTCGGCATCGGGCCGCAGCTCGACGAGGTTGTGCCGAAACCGCGTCTCGATTCCCTTGCGGGCCACAACACTCTCGAGCGTCTTTCGGTACTTCGCCACCGAGAAGATCGCGGAGGCCGGCGAGGCCACGTGCTCAGCCGAGTAGTTGCTGCAGATGCCCCGCGTACCGATGCCTTCGGCTAATCCGGGGATGCTCAACCAGTCGATCTGGATGCCGAGGGCAACGATCAGCCAGTCATACGTCATTCGCCGGCCACCATCGGTGACCACCGCCCGCTCATCGGGCAGGATCTCACTCACTCGCTCACGGATCCAGTCGACACCCGAGGGAATGTAGTCAGCCTCACGTCGGTAACACGCCCGCGCCGACGAGCGTCCAGAGTGGCTGATAAAAGTGTCGCCCGGATGGCTCGATGATCGCCATCCCAAGTTCACGATCAGCCCGCCGCAGTCGGGCGGCGACGGTGATGCCAGCATACCTCCGCCGAGGATGAGCACCAAGATATGCTGGGAGACAGAGGGAGCCATCGCAAAATCGTACGCCGTGCCGCACGCCGACTCGAGCATCATGCGATACACTCCACGGTCCTCCTCTGGACACCTCGGCATGAATCGATCCTTCCCGTCCTTTCTTGGCGTGATCGCGGCGGCCCTGCTCACCGTGTGGGGCTGCTCCCCGGCGCCGGCCACCCGGCCATTGCGGGTCGGCATGGAACTGTCGTATCCACCTTTTGAAATGACTGACGCCGATGGCCGACCGACCGGCGTAAGCGTGCGACTGGCCGAAGCCCTCGCCGCCCATCTCGGCCGCGACTTGATGATTGAAAACATCACCTTCGACGGCCTCATTCCAGCGCTCAAGACGGGCAAGATCGACTGCATCATTTCGTCAATGACAGCCACGCCGGAACGGGCCCGCTCGATCGCCTTCTCCGACCCCTACCTCAAGACCGGCCTGGCGCTACTCGTGGCCAAAGCCTCGCCGGTCAACGCCGCCGCCGATCTTGATCAGCCGGGCCGGGTCGTCGCCGTCAAGAAGGGCACAACCGGCCATCAATACGCTTCGCAATCAATCAAGCAGGCGAAGCTCCTCGTGCTCGACAAGGAATCGGCCGCCGTGATGGAGGTGGCCCAGGGCAAGGCCGACGCCTTCATCTACGACTCGCTGTCGGTCTACCAAAACCACAAGCGGCATCCCGACACAACCCGCGCGATTCTCCAGCCCTTCCGCGAAGAAACCTGGGCCGTCGGCCTCCGCCCCGGCGACGAGCCGCTCCGCAACGAAGTCAACGCCTTCCTCTGGGCCTTCCACGAATCAGGTGGCTTCGAAAAACTCGGCGACGAGTTCCTCCCTGAGGAAAAGGCCTATTTTTTGGAACAAGGAATCCCGTTTTATTTCTGACAGGCTGAAGAACTTTTCTTAAACTTGGTTCGTGTCAACCAACAAAGGTTCCCCACTTTCCTTTGGTCCCACACTCAGCTCAGGGTTGCCCGAATCACGGATCCGGCGTATGCGGACAAGCGCAGCAAGGATTGCGAAGCGCAGTCTGCATCCGAGTGAGCGAAGGGCAGGATGCCCGCAGCGAACGTCAGGCGATGTGATTCGGGCAACCCTGAGCCCCGCGTGACCCAAGAACCATTCACACGCTGAAGCCTGTCCTACGTATGCCGCGCTGGCTCGCCCATCTCGTCGTTGTCGCCGTACTGGCTGTCGCCATTGCGGCGGCGTTTGCGCGGGTCAACTACACTTGGAACTGGGTCGGCGTGTGGGAGTATCGACAGAAGTTTCTGCAGGGCTGGCTGACCACCGTCGGCATCAGCTTGGCGGCGTTGGTCTGCAGCGGCCTGATCGGCCTCGTGGCGGCGCTGCTCCTCCAGGCCCGGCAGCCCCTCTTGGAGGCGATCGGCCGCGTCTATGTCGAACTCGTCCGCGGCACCCCACTGCTTGTGCAGTTGCTGATCGGCTTCTACGTGGTGGCCAGCGCCGTCGGTCTGGAAAACCGCTTTGTGGTGGGCATCCTGATTCTGTCGCTCTTCAGCGGCGCCTACATGGCCGAGATCTTCCGCGGCGGGCTCGCGGCGATCCCGGCAACGCAGCGTGACGCGGCCCGCGCGATCGGCCTCACGCCCTGGCAGACGATGCGGCTGGTGATCCTACCGCAGGCAATCCGGCTCGTGTTGCCCCCGATTGCCGGCCAGCTCGTCTCGCTCATCAAAGACTCCTCTCTGCTCTCGGTGATCGCCATCTCCGAGTTCACCCTCGCCGCCCAGGAGGTGAATTCATTCACGTACTCGACTCTCGAAAGTTACCTCCCGCTCGCCGCCGGCTACCTCCTCCTCACCCTCCCCCTCTCCGCCACCAGCCGCTGGCTCGAGCACCGCTATAAATACGAGGCATGACACGTGCACTGCTCTTTAGTTCGGCACGCATCATCGGGATGGCACGCATCATGGAAGAGGAGCGAAGGGATCGGCGAAAGCTCGACGAGCGTTAGGAACTTTCGAGCCTCAGGCGGAATGAACCCTCCTTGGACGGGCAAGCGAGGAAGTTCCTCCGCGAGGAGACTTTTGCCGTCCCGCACCGGACCATCTTCAACGACGCTTGGTACCGAGACGCACCCCGATAGCAGCGCATGAATCTCACCGTCACCAACCTCACCCAACGCTTCGGCACAGCCACGATCCTCGATCGCCTAGAACTCACCACCGGCGACATTCAGTCGTTGGTGCTGGTCGGGCCATCGGGTGGTGGCAAGTCGACGCTGCTGCGGATCCTTGCCGGCCTCGACGTGCCGACGGCCGGGAGCGTGACCTTCGACGGGGCGACGCTGCCCCGCGATGAGCCCGGCCTACGGATCTACCGCAAGACGGTCGGCACCGTCTTCCAGGCCTACAATCTATTCCCGCATCTGACGGCACTCGACAACCTCCTCCTCCCCTTGGTGGAGGTGCATGGGCTCACGCCGCAGGCGGCCCAAGAACGGGTTCGCGAGCCGCTGGAGCGGTTTGCCCTGGCGGCGCATGCCCACAAGCGACCAGGGCAATTGTCGGGCGGCCAGAAACAGCGGATCGCCATTCTGCGGGCGCTGGTGATTCAGCCGCAGCGGATGTTTCTTGACGAGCCGACATCGGCGCTCGATCCCGAGATGACGGCCGAGGTGCTGGAAATGATCGGTGAATTGAAGGCGTCGGGCACGCAATTCGTCATGGTGACCCATGAGATGGGGTTTGCCCGACGGGTGGCCGACGACCTCGCCTTCGTCGGTGATGGGAAAATTCTCGCCCACGGCCCGGCGGATGAAATCCTCACTCGTTGCCCTGTACCCCGCGTCAAAAACTTTTTCGACAGGATCCTCGCATGATCGCCGCCGCCCCCGCTGACACCGCCGCCCGCAACGCCTTCCTCGGCAGTCTCGTGGGTGACGCCGTCGCGATGCCGGTTCACTGGTACTACAACCAACAGGCACTCGACCGCGACTATCCGGCCCTCGGCACCACCGCGGCCTACCTCGCGCCCAAAAACCCACACGCTGACAGCATCCTCTGGCGGTCGAGCTTCACGCCGCCCAATGAGAAGACCGACATCCTGCGGGAGCAGACGCAGTATTGGGGGCAGCGGGGCATTCATTACCACCAGTTTCTTGCCGCTGGTCAAAACACGCTCAACTATCAGTTGGCGATCGAACTTTACGACTTCGTCCGCAGCCGCCGCGACTACGATGCCGAGTCATGGCTCGACCGCTATGTGGCCTTCATGCTCACGCCGGGCCGTCACCGCGACACCTACGTAGAGGAGTATCATCGCCACTTCTTCACAAACCTGGCGACCGGCCGCAAGCCGGTCAACTGTGGTGTCCGCGACGTCCACATCGGCGGGCTCGTGCCGGTGCCGGCGCTGGTGGCGGCGCTCGGGCCGAAGCACCACGACATACGGCGAATCGTGCGGCTCCATGTGGGCCTCACCCACAAGGATGACGGTGTGATCGAGGCGGCCGCCATCCTCGCCACGATCCTGTCGAAGGTCTGTCAGGGAGATGACCTGCGGGAGACAATCCTCGCCGAGGCGAGCGACTGGATCTCCGCGGCCAAGATCGAGAAATGGTCACGGAATCCCGATCGGATGGTCGTCGGCGGCCTGCTTTCCTCGGCCTGCTACATCCCCGACGCCTTTCCGGCCGCGCTCTATCTCGCCTGGCGGCATGCCGACGATTTCGCCGCCGGGGTCTTTGCCAACGCCCGCTGCGGTGGTGACAACTGCCATCGTGCCGCCGTGGTCGGTTCACTCCTCGGGGCGAACGCACCGATTCCAAACGAATTGGTGAATGGTCTGGCGACTCATGATAGAGTGTGAGGCTTTTCGGCCGCTGCCGGGCCTCCAGCTTCGTCCTTCTGCAGGGAGCGCTTCATGAGCCGCACCTCGACCAAACCCCACCCCGCCGCCACCTCTGCCGCCGGCCGCTTCGCCGCGGTTTCAACCCCGCTCGCCCCCACCAAGACGGTGCTGCTCTCGGCCGATCCAGCCGCCGCCGATCCGGTGGCCGCCAAGCGGGAGGAGTTGCGGCGGGCGTTCCATCAGACCTGCGAAATCTACGAACGGCTCTTCACGCTCATCCGCGACGATGCTTCCTACTATGAGCGGCACGAACCGCTGCGGCATCCGCTGATCTTCTACTTTGCCCATCCGGCCGTTTTCTACATTAACAAGCTCACAGCCGGTCGCTATATCCCCGCCCGACTCGATGCCCGCCTCGAGGCGATGATGGCCGTGGGCGTCGATGAGATGTCATGGGACGACCTCAACTCGGCCCATTACGACTGGCCCTCCGTAGCGACGGTGCGAAACTATCGTGCTGCGATGCGGGAATTTGTCGATGACTTCATCCAGTCGATGCCGGTCTCCCTGCCGATCACTCCTGACCAGCCGGCCTGGGTGATCCTGATGGGGATCGAGCATGAGCGGATCCACCTCGAGACCTCGAGCGTGATCATGCGGATGATGCCGCTCGATGAGCTCCGCACCGGTGCCAATCTCTCGGCCGAAGAGCAGCAATTCTGGGCGATGTGTGAGGCCAGCGACGATCCGCCGGCCAACGAGTGGCTGCCGGTCGCCGCCGCGACCGTGCGGCTCGGCAAGCGGCCCGACGATCAGACCTACGGCTGGGACAATGAATACGGCTCCGAAGAAGTTGATCTGCCCGCATTCCGAGCGGCCCGTCGCCTCGTCTCCAATGCCGAGTTTCTCGCCTTCATCGAAGACGGTGGCTATCGAGACGAGTCGCTGTGGACCGAAGAGGGTCGCGGCTGGCTGCATTACACGCGGGCCGAACACCCGCGGTTTTGGGTGCGTCGGGGCGGCAGCTATGTCCAGCGAAACCTGCTCAACGAAATGCCGCTGCCCCGCGACTGGCCGGTCGAAGTCAACTGCCTCGAAGCCCAGGCCTACTGTGCGTGGCTTGCCGGGAAGACAGGGGAAAATGTGCAACTGCCGACGGAGGCTCACTGGTATGCCCTCCGCGAGACACTGCTGGCCGATCTCGCCGCCGACCAGCCCTTCTGGAAGACGGCTCCGGGCAACATCAACCTCGAGCACGGTGCCTCCAGCACTCCCGTCGACGCCTTCCCGCAGGGGGATTTTTGCGACGTGGTCGGCAACGTCTGGCAGTGGACCCGCACGCCCATCATGCCCTTCAAGGGCTTCGAGGTGCATCCACTCTATGACGACTTTTCAGTGCCGACCTTCGACGGCCGCCACAACCTGATCAAGGGGGGCTCGTGGATCTCCACCGGCAACGAGGCCCTGAAAAGCGCGCGGTATGCCTTCCGCCGCCACTTCTTCCAGCATGCAGGCTTCCGCACCATCGTTGAGGAGCCGGGCAGCGAGGCCGTGACCGAGGGGTCGCGGCTCTACGAGACCGACCAACTTGTCACGCAATACATCGAGTTTCACTACGGCGAACCGGCCCTCGGCGTGCCCAACTTCCCGCGGGCGTGTGTCGAGCGAACGATGCCGCATGTCGCCCCTGATCGCCGCGATCGCTGCCTCGACATCGGCTGCTCGGTGGGTCGCTCGGCGCTGGAGTTTGCCCGCCACTTCCGGCACGTTGACGCGATCGACTTCTCGGCTCGGTTCATCCAATCGGGCGTGCGACTGCAGCAGGGAGGCGAGGTGCTCTACGAGGTGCCGACCGAAGGTGAACTCACCGTGTCGCGATCGGTCGCACTCGACCGGCTCGGCCTCGAGGACACGGCGGCCCGTGTGAACTTCATGCAGGGCGATGCCTGCAACCTCAAGGAAATCTTCGCCGACTACGATCTCGTCTTTGCCGGCAACCTCATCGACCGGCTTTACGAGCCGCTGCTCTTTCTGGAGAGCATTCGTGGTCGCCTGCGGGCCGGAGGCCTGCTCGTGATCACGTCACCCTACACCTGGCTGGAAGACTACACCCCGAAGGCCAAGTGGCTCGGCGGCATCCGCGAGGCGGGCGAGCCACTGACCACATTTGACGGCCTGTCGCGAGCCCTCGCACCCCACTTCCAGTTTCTTCACCGCGAAGACATTCCCTTCGTGATCCGGGAAACCGCCCGCAAGCACCAGCACACGATCGCCGAGATGACCGTGTGGCGAAAAACTGAGGAGTCCCTACACTCATGGGGGTAAGACCCCTCCATGGATCGCTGCTGTGATTCAATCTCGCTCTCGCCGAAGATCCGTCCTCTGTCCATCGGTTTTGACGTCGGCGAAAAGTTTTCTCTGCCGTGGCTTCCGTAATTAGTTGCATTCGAGCACCGCAATCAGCCTCGTGCTTCATGTCATTGGTCTGGTGGGCATGGCCCTGGCGTTTTCGTCGAACAAGCCGTCCATTGATCCTGTCAGCATTACCATGTTGACTGCTCCTCTCGACGACGGTATCGATCTTGAGTCATGGACGCTCCAAGTGGAAATTCCCTCCCCTGATCAGGTGACCGTCGAGCACGCGGCCCTTGAAATCCCATCCAGCAGTGACCCGCACGAGCCACCTCACCAAAGCTTGGAAGTTGGAAGTTTCGATCTGGAAAACGTCGCTGTACGCGATGCCATGAACGGCACTGCCGCGTCAGTGGCATCAATGGTGATTCTCACGTCATCGGGTCACAGCCGAGCCACTGGCGGTGAGGTCTGGGCGGGTGCCCGGCGCGGGCAAGGCTTGGGGATGGGTCTCACGACTGGCGGGGGGGACCCAATCGGCCGCCGGCTCGCGCGAGCGGGTGCTGGCACGGGGGATATTCAAGTCTCTCTCGCCTGGAATAACTGGAACGACCTCGACCTTCACGTCATGACCCCGTTTGGTCAACAAATCTTTTTTGGAAATCGGGTCTCCTCCTGCATGGGCATGCTCGATATTGACATGAATGCAGGTGGATTTAGATCACTCGCACCTGTTGAGAACATTTTCTGGCCACATGGTAGCGCTCCAAATGGAAAGTTCGTCATCGCGGTTCACCACTATGCGAACCACGGTGGACAAGACCCCAGTGAGTTTGAGGTGCGTCTTCTCGTAGACGGCGAAACCCGCTCATTCAAAGGATCCGTAGCGTCCGGCCAGTGGGCCACTGTGCATGAGTTCTTGCGAAATCGTACTGTCGCAGCAGCACGAACGCCTCCCAACCGCACTCAGCAACCGCCCGAAAGTACGAACGGGGCCGACGAGGGATTTCCTGAGTGACGATTGCGGACCTTGCACGCGTCGCCCGCCAATAGCCCCACTCTGTCCCTGGGTCTCTCTACCATGCCGCCGTCAAGAATTCTTGGAGCGTCGCGGGGGCCAAGTCGCGGGGATTCCCCCGCATACTCGAACCAAAGGAATGCTCGGCCAGCCAGCCAACACGATCGGCATTGAGACCGAGGGAGGAGAGTCGCTGCGGTACGCCTGCCTCTTGGCACAGCTTTTCGATGCGTTCAACAAAAGCCTCTGCATCCGCCTGCTCGCCACGCGAATGACCAGCGGCAGTTGACCGCTCAAGCATAGCCAGAGCGGGAGCAGCAACATCGAGATTGACGCGCAGGGTGATCGGAAGCAGGGTTGCACATGCGAGTCCGTGCGGGGTTTTGCACTCGATCCCCAGTGCGGCCGCCACCCCATGGGCCATACCCAGACCGGAGTTGGCCAAGGCCATTCCGGAAACCAATGCAGCGTGGCTCATCGCTGCCCGTCCCTCCAGATTGAGCGGATCAGCAAGAACTCGCGGCAAGGCGGCGATCGCCCGCGGCAGCGCCTCAATGATCAGCGCCCGTGGCAATGGCTTCGCAAAACGACAGATGAAGGCTTCTATCAACTGAGTTATTGCATCGAGCCCTGAGGCGACCGTGGTCTCCCGGGGGCACGACTTCGTGAGTTCGGGATCCACAATCGCGGCCCGCGGCACCATCATCGGGCTCCGCATACTTTTCTTGAATCTTCGCCGCGGGCACGAGATGACCGCATTACGGGTTGCCTCGGTCCCGGTACCGGCCGTGGTTGGCACGGCCACCACCGGCAGTGGCCGCGTGGTGATCGGCAGGTTGCGGCCTACGCCCTCGAGGCGATCGACCACCGCTGCGTCGAGATCACCGCGCACTTCCTCTGCCGACAGGTTCGTCGCCAGCGCCGCCACGGCCTTTGCCAAATCAATCGTTGCCCCGCCCCCGACGGCGATCACCACCACCTCGGCAGGCTCCGGCGGCAATGACGCGACCGCAGCCACAACATCATCGACCGTCGGCTCACCGTGCGTGGCTGCCACATGGTGACTGGCCATCCCGGCCCGACGCAGACTCTCCGCGATCAACGCCTCGGCACCGCTCGCGGCAAAGCTCCGGCCACCGGTGACCAGCCACGCCACTCGCCCATAGAACGCCGCCACCTCTCCCACCTCGCGGATCCGCCCACGCCCAAACCGCACGAGCGGAGGCACCGCGAAGTCATAGTCACCAGGATCGATTGCCACAGGCTTCATGGACTCGTCCTCCGTCGATCACCGCTTGGCGAACGTCCGTTCGCTCTTGTAAGCCTGCCCTCCAGGCGGGTAGTACACGGTGAATCTGTGAGGGGCTGCCCATGCCCCGAGAGCCGGCCTTGGCAGCAAGCGTAGGCATGGATGCCAAAGCGCAGTTGGCAGGGAGTGAGCGAAGGCCTGGGGG
>JAYQOK010000090.1:0-15035 GCA_038144795.1 Candidatus Kuenenia sp.
AGGTAAACTCGTGCATCGGAGCATCAGCCCCCATGCCAGACATTCCAACGCCCTCTGCCGCCGCCTCACTCGTCCGCGCCGATATCGCGGCGCTCGCCGGTTATGAGCCGGGCGAGCAGCCCCAGGGCGGCAAATGGATCAAGCTCAACACGAATGAGAATCCCTACGCCCCGTCACCCGCGGTGGCCCGCGCCATCGCGGCCACGGCGGTGGGCCGCACGTTGGCCAAGTATCCCGATCCCCTCGCCACCGTCTTTCGCATGCGGGCGGCCGAGGTGCTCGGCGTCGACCCAAGCTGGATCATCTGCGGCAACGGCAGCGACGACCTGCTCACGATTCTCGTGCGGACCTTCGTCGGGGCAGGGGAGTGCCTGCGGGTACCGACACCGAGCTACATCCTCTATCGCACCCTCGCCGAGATCCAAGGGGCCGTCTACGACGCGTTTTCCTACGATCGCGATTGGTCACTCGGCGACGGGTTTACCACCCCGCAATCGGCCTGCAGGGCCGACGTGAAGCTCGCGATCATTGCCAATCCCAATAGTCCTTCTGGCACGTTGCTGCCGCCTTCCCGCATCGGCGAACTGACCGAACGATTGCCCTGTCCGCTCGTTGTCGATGAGGCATACGGGGATTTCGCCACCGCCAACTGCCTCGATCTCGTCAAGGACAACGAGCGGGTGATCGTGACGCGGTCATTTAGCAAGTCGTATGCCCTGGCCGGCCTCCGGTTCGGCTTCGCCGTCGCCCAGCCGTCGATGATTGATCAATTGCAGAAGGTGAAGGATTCCTACAACTGCGACGCCCTCTCGATCGCCGCGGCCACGGCCGCCATCGACGATCAGGCATGGCTGGCTGACAACCGGGCGAAGATCATCGCCACTCGTCGTCGGCTCACCGATACCCTGCGTGACCTCGGTTACGACGCCACCGAGAGCCAGGCCAATTTCGTCTGGTGCACGCACCCGCAGCGGCCCCACCAGCCAATCTACGAAGCCCTCAAGCAACAGGGGATTCTCATTCGGTATATGCAATACGCCAGCTGGGGAGACGGCCTGCGAATTACCGTCGGCACCGACGACGAGATCGATGCCTTCCTCACCGTTCTGAAAACCATCTGACCGGAGCCCATTCCATCCATGCCTCGCACAGCCACCATCACGCGAAAGACCGGTGAGACCGATATCACGCTCTCGATCAATCTCGACGGCACCGGCGTGGCGGACATCGCAACCGGCCTCGGGTTTTTCGATCACATGCTCACGCTTCTGGCCGGGCACTCGCTCATCGATCTTACCGTGCGCTGTGTGGGTGATCTGCACGTCGATGGTCACCACACCGTCGAGGACGTGGGCCGGGCCTTTGGCACGGCGCTGAAAGACTGCCTGGGCGACCGCCGTGGCATTCGTCGCTACGGCCACGCCATCATTCCCATGGATGAATCGCTCGTGACGGCGGCCGTCGACCTCGGTGGCCGGGCCGCCTGCGTCTTGGCCGTCGACTTTCCGGTGCCGGCGATCGGCAGCTTCGACACCGAACTGGTGGAAGTCTTCTGGGAGAGCGTGGCGGCCACTGCCGGCGCGAACGTCCACGCGATCCTGCATCACGGCCGCAACGGTCACCACATCGCGGAGGCTGTCTTCAAGGCCACGGCCCGCGCCCTCCGCATGGCGGTCGAGACCGACCCCCGACAGCCCGGCATCCCGAGCACGAAGGGCTCGCTGCAAAGCACATGACGGCGGAGCACATCCGCTGGCATGCGGTTCCTTGTTAGCTTCCAAGGGTTGAGAGAGGGCTTAAGCTACCGCGACAGCCTGGGAAAGCTGTCCTACAACCGCCTACGGTGGATGAGCTCGGGGTTGCCCGTGCCACGGAGCCGGCGTAGGTGGCCAGCGAAGCCCGGAGGGCGACAGCGCAGCCACCTCCGATTGAGCGGAGGGCAGGGATGCCCGCAGCGAACGTCCGGCGACGCGGTACGGGCAACCCCGAGCCGCGTCACCATCTCGGGCCGCTACTCGTTGACAAACGTCTCGAGAAACCGGGCCAGGCTGTGGAAGTCGCTGCCGCGTTCCACATAGCGGACGACCGTCACAAGCGTGTTGGGATCGACAAGCTCCTCGAATGGCACGTAGTTCAGGTCGAGCTGCCCTGACACGCTCACCATCACGCCGTTGAGGCCCCGTTCCGCCAGCGCCCGATAGCCCCCGACGCCGAGCTGGCTGCCGAGCATCACGTCGAAGGCATGCGGCTTGGCACAGCGGGCCTCGTAGCCAAGCTGCAGGCCCACGACCTTCCGCGTCTTTCCGGTCTGCTTCTGATACTCCGCCGCCACGAGCTTGGCGAACATTCGGCCGAGCTGCACATCGGTGATCGAGATGTGCCCGTGGTCGTCGCGTTTGATACCCTCGAGGGCCTTCGCCGGCAGGTACTCCGCCAGCCCCTCGGCCATCACCACCACACCATACTGCTTGCCTTCCTGCTCCTCCCGCACCCGCATCGTCTTTACGATCCGGTTGACCACCTCGTCAATGTTCATGACAGGCTTCACGCGAGTGCTGCCATCGGCGTCGGTGATCGTCTCCTCGCCGCGGTACTTCCCGTGGATGTCCTCGACACTGATCACGAGGCTCGCCTCACCGGCGATCGCCGCCCCGTAGGAGAGCCAGCCGGCGCTGCGGCCCATCGTCTCGCAGAGGAAGTAGGCGCGGCTCGCATCCGCGTCGTAGAGGAGGTTGCGAATCTCTCCGCCGAGCGTGTCGACGGCGGTGAAATAGCCGAATGTGAAGTCGATCCCCATGTAGTCGTTGTCGATCGTCTTCGGCAGGTGTACCACCGGAATTCGTGGGGCATCGGTTGGCAGGTGATCTTGATAGAGCTTGAACTTATTGGCCGTCTTGAGCGTGTCGTCGCCTCCGATCGAGATCAGCGCCTCGACGCCAAGTGACCGGAGCCCTTCGTAGACATTCTTGAGCGGCTGGACTCGCTCGGGATCGTCGAGGTGGGCCGGCGACGAAACGAGTTTGCCCGGATTAGTTCGGGCCGTGCCGATCATGATGCCTTGGCCTGATCGGGTTCGCTTGAGGAATTCCGGCGTCACGCGGATGTAGTCCCGCCCTTCGACGAGTGGCTTCGACGCCGAATAATCAGCCAGTGACGAGTAGCCGTGCTTCATACCGATCACTTCGGTGCCGTTTCGCATGAACGACGTGGCAGCCGTCGAGATCACGGCGTTGGCACCAGGGGCGGGGCCACCGGCGAAGAGGATCGCAACGCGACGGAATTGATGGATGGCCTGCGGGGGGCGGGAGAGCGATTCAGTCATGGGAGTCCTTACTTTGCCAACACGACCCGTTCGACAAACGTGGTGTCGACCTGGGCGTCGTGAAAGGCTGAGTTTTGCAATAGCTCGATGTGGATCGGCGCCGTGGTCTTGATCCCGTCGACCCGCAGTTCACGAAGCGCGCGGATCATCGTATCGATGGCATCCTTCCGCGTGGGCTGATGGACGATGAGCTTGCCGATCAGCGAGTCATAGTGGGGGGGCACGACGTAGCCGGAAGCGGCATGGGAATCCCAACGGACGCCGAAGCCCCCTGGCGCGACGATGCGGTCGATCCGGCCTGGGCAGGGGCGGAAATTGGCGGCCGGGTCTTCGGCATTGATGCGGCATTCGATGGCATGGCCGCGAGGAACGATCTCTTCCTGGTTGAGATCGAGCTTCTCGCCGGCTGCCACGCGGATCTGGGCCTTGAGGAGATCGATGCCGGTAACCATCTCGCTGACCGGATGCTCTACCTGGATGCGGGCGTTGACCTCGATGAAGTAGAAGTTGTCCTGTTGATCGACGATGAATTCGACCGTACCGGCCGAATAGTAGCCGGCGGTCTTTGCCAGCCGCACCGCCGCCTCGGCCATCGCCAGCCGCGTCACCTGCGGTAGCCGCGGGGAGGGACTCTCTTCGATCAGCTTTTGGTGTCGCCGCTGGGTGGAGCAGTCGCGTTCCCAAAGATGAAACATGTTGCCGTGCTGGTCGCCGAGGATTTGGATTTCCACGTGCCGCGGCCGTTCGATGTATTTCTCGATGTAGATGCCCGGGTTTCCAAACGCCGCCTGAGCCTCGGCCGAGGCCTGCTGCCAGGCGCTGGCCAGCGCGAGATCATTCGCGGCCACCCGCAAGCCCTTGCCCCCCCCGCCCGCCGGCGCGTTGAGCAAAACGGGAAACCCGATCTCACGGGCGACCTTCACCGCCTCCTGCTCGTTGGAAATGATCCCCTCGCTACCGGGCACAGTCGGCACCTGCGCCTCCCGCGCGAGCGCCCGGGCAGAATTCTTATCGCCCACCCGCTCCATCGCCTCGGGTGTGGGGCCGATAAAGCCGATGTCGCACGAGCGGCAGACCTCGGCGAAGTGAGAGTTCTCTGAGAGGAAGCCATAGCCAGGATGAATCGCCTGCACGTTGCCGATTTCAGCGGCGCTGATGACGCGATCAATGCGGAGATAGCTATCGGCCGCCCGTGGGGGCCCCACGCAGATCGCCTCATCGGCCAGTTCCAGATAGGGCGCACCGCGGTCCGCCTCGCTGAAGATCGCCACCGTCTCGATGCCGAGCTCGCGGCAGGCGCGAATCACCCGCAGTGCGATCTCGCCGCGATTGGCCACCAGAATCCGCTTAAACATCACTTGCCGCCCGGCACCCACAGGTGCCGCCTTGCTGCTTTGGAAACCTTACCCCAACTGTTGCCTAGGGCGACTCACGCTTCGGGGTCGACCTTGATGAGCGGCTGGCCAAACTCAACCGGCGCACCGTTCTCAACCAGGATCGCCACCACCTGCCCGGAGACACCAGCCGGAATCTCGTTGAAAACCTTCATTGCCTCGACAATGCACACGGTTTTCTCCGGCCCGATCCGGTCGCCCACCTTCGCAAACGGAGCCGCCTCGGGGCCGCTGGCCCGGTAAAAAGTGCCCACCATCGGGCTGGTGATCACGAGCATCTTGTCGTCGGCCGCAGGGGCCGCTTCGACTGCAGCCCCGCCCGGAGCTGGGCGAGCCACGGCCGGAGCAGCGGTAGGAGCAATCACGACGTCGCCGCCCCGTTTCAGGCGAACGGCGGTATCACCCTGTTTCAGGTCGATTTCCGAAAGATCGTGCTCCTTCATAAGCTCGATCAGTTTCGTGACCTTTTTTACGTCGAAAATATCGGTTTTGGGCTGCGTCGGGCTCATACTGGTCGCCTGAGGTGAAAAACCGCGTGGATTTCGCGGCGAAGGTAGCCCGTTAACGTTGTTTCAGTCAAGGTAATGGGCGAAATCGCTTCCTGCCGCCCGCCTTGTCCACCTGCCAGGGCTCCTATTCACCCTATGCCTGATGCCAGCCAAGCCGTGCCTTCTGATCTGCCCCAACTCGCTTCGCGTGGCCGCGAGACGAGCAAGCACGACTATGGACGAGTGGTCATCGTGGGGGGGGCTCCGGGCATGGCCGGAGCTCCGGCGCTGTCCGGCATGGCAGCGATCAAGAGCGGCGCGGGGCTGGTCGAGGTCCTCGTGCCGGACGCAATGGCGACGATTACCGCCAGCTTTGATCCGTGCGTGATGACCCGCGGACTTCCAAGCGGCCCCGACGGCACCCTCGCTCCAACCGCCAGGCCGCTCATCGAGGAACGGCTTGCCGCCGCGACGGTGGTCGCAATCGGGCCGGGCATGGGCCGGTCGGCGGCAGTCGCGGCACTTGTGGCTGCCCTGTGGCAGGATCTGCCGCAGCCAGCCGTCTTCGACGCCGATGCGCTTTGGGCGATCGCCCAGATGGTACCAGCCAAACGGGCTCATCACGCCGGGCCCCGCGTGCTCACGCCGCATGTTGGGGAAATGCTCCGACTCCTTGGCCCTGACACGCCACCACCTCAATCCAGCGACCGGGGCTGGCTTGAAGCGAGGGCAAGGGAGATGGCAGCAACAATCGATGCAATCATGGTGCTCAAAGGCCCCGGTACGCTCGTCACTAACGGCACTCGGCTGGCCCGCAATGAGACAGGCAATCCCGGTATGGCGACTGGCGGTACCGGTGACGTGCTGACCGGTGTGATCGCTGCCCTTCTTGCCCAGGGCTTACCAGCCTTCGATGCGGCCCGTCTCGGGACATGGATTCACGGACGGGCCGGTGACTTCGCCGCCACCGAGATCGGCGAAATCTCGATGACCGCCCGTGATCTTCTCGAACGACTGCCGACAGCGTTTCGCACGAGGTAGAGCCGGCAAAGAGAACGGTCGTCGACAAGACCTACTTGTGCTGCCAGCGGTCCTCGGCTTCAAGCACGCTGCGCGGACCTGAGCCATCAAGCCAGTCACGGGCAGCGGCATCCTTCCGCAGAAATCCATCCCAGAAAGCCGTCGTAATCGCCAAGATCACCCGATGATGATTCGGGTTTCGCGGTGCCTGGTCACCCGGCAGCGACCGGTCGGTGAATGCCGAGTGCTCGGCATCATGAAGGACAAGTTCGTACGACTGCCCCGGCGGAAGGGCAGGGAAGACGGCCAGGCGGGATTCGACACTCTGGCCCCCAATGAGGGCCTTGTCTTTTGTTCCCGTCAGCAGCAGCCAGGGAATAGCCACGTCACTGAATGAGGCACCGGCGTCGAGCCGTCCCCGCGGCGTACCCGGGCTCATGACGGCCGCCGCCTTGATCCTCGGATCGGTGAAGCGGCGGCCGACCAATGGAAACGACTGCCCCGACACTGCCTGCGTTGTCTGCCCGCCAAACGAGTGCCCCGACATGCCGATGCGGTCGAGGTCGAGCCGGTCGGCTAGGGGATGGCCAGGCGTGGAGTTCCACACCCCGAGCTGATCCAGGACGGCGGCGACGTCTCCTACCCGTGCCCGGAAGTTTTTCAGCGATGCCGCGTCGCGCATCACCGCCATGCGTTCGGACGGTGGCACCGTCTGCCAGACCGATTCATCACTCCCTGGATGCTGCAGAAAAACCACGGCATAGCCGCGTTGCGACCAGTGATCGCCAAGGTAGCCACACCCCTTGCGTGAGCCGCCCAGCCCATGGCTGAAAAGTACGACGGGGCAGCGGGTGGCGGTACCTCCATCACGTGGCAGAAAGAGTCGGAGCGGAATCGTGCGGTTCCGTGCGTTATCGATCACGTCAAGGTCGCGCCATTCTTGAGCCTGCCCGCCGGGCACGGAAAGCGGGTCGTAGGCGGCTGCCAAGCCGGCAACCACCGACAGCACCGCAGTCAGGAGATACGTCCCACACATCGGAAGCCTCATGTCGACCACTTTTCGTCGAC
Organism: Candidatus Kuenenia sp.; assembly: GCA_038144795.1. Classification (GTDB taxonomy): domain Bacteria; phylum Planctomycetota; class Planctomycetia; order Pirellulales; family UBA1268; genus CACORA01. Next base: position 7,293 of record JAYQOK010000090.1, read on the forward strand.
CGCCTTTCATGATCCCGATTCTCGACGCGGCAGAGCGCCGCGGCGACCGCCGCGACCTTGGCGGAAGCCGGGCAACGGGTCGCCAGCCGTAATTCCCGTCACATAGTACTCGACGTAACCCAAGTGCATCTCGTCAAACGTCTGCGGACCCCAGCGGACGGTCTGCGTCGGATCAGGGTTCGCCGGGTTGCCCGCACTGTTGTCGTACCAGGCGGTGAACACGAGCGTGTCGCCCGCATCGAGTGCGAGCGGCTCATGCCGGCGGTAGAGCAGTTGCCAGTTGAAGTCGTACTGCGGAATGTCGAGCAGCGTTGAGCGGGTACCGTTGCCGCGGACGAGTTCGTATCTGCAGGCCTTGCCCCGCACATGCAGGTGGGGCAGAAAACCCATGATCTTGGCATCGAATGGGAGCCGGAGTGACGCCTCCTCACGATGGTCGGCGGTGTCCGGTGGGATTGAGATCCGCGTGTTCACGATCCCTGCGACGCGGACCTCGTGCTTCGGTGGCTTCTTCGCGTAAATCACGCCCACACGGGTTCGGTCAGTTGTAGCGGTGCCGTTTGGCGTGTAATGCATCTGGAACTTCAGCCTCGCTCCCTTCGGTAGCTTTTTCGCGAAGCCATCGGGGTAGATGAGCGTGTTCTGGCCGGGGACGTACTCGCCCCAGAATCCGCCCCGTTCCTCGGCGGCGGCGTCCCTCCACCGGTCGCCGACTCTTTCCGCGTTGTCCGACTGTTCCTCGGCCCCGACGATGTGGATTAACGCATGGTGCACCACGTTGCGATCGCCGGGCTGCACTTCGATCGCTTTCACCCAGCGGTCCTCGGGCAGATGCGTCTCCACGATCACGGTCTGGTAGGGCATCACGCCAGTGGCCTTCACGGCCACCGGCTCGGCGAACTCGAAGACGGAATCTGGCATGCCGATCTGCCAGCCGTCGGGATAGTGCCTCGGGGCCGCCGCGTCCGAGGGATTTCCCGCAGGCCGCCCCCCACCGATCCACCGCAGGAGATCCCGCTTCTCGGACTCGGCGAGCGAACGATCGTTAGCCCACGGCGTGTGGACAAGGCCCGTCTCGGGATCGGCCGGCGTCGGGGCGGCGAACCACGGGGGCATCGTGCCACGGTCGATCACCTCCCGCACCATCGCCGCATGGGCCACGAGATCGTCGTAGGTGTCGAGAGGGAAGGGGCCCGCACCGCCGTCGCGGTGGCACTCGACGCAGTGCCGATCGATGATCCGCGAGATCCGGCCATGGTAAGTCACGTCGGCGGCCGGGATGGCGTTCGCAGGCCTGTCGAGCACGCAGCCCGGCGCCTCGGTGGCCGTGACCAGCGGCTCCTCTCCCCGCTGGATCGCCGCGAGCGCATCGGCGAGATACCGCCTCCGCGGGGCGTCGAGCGAGTAGCCGAAGCCATACTGATCGTCGATCGCACCGTGATAGGCGACCGTTCGGTCGGGTGCAAGCACGACCACATCGGTCGTGCTCACCGCACCGATCGACGCGGCGAGTTCGCCGCGCGGATCGTGCACATAGGCCACCCGTCCAATGAACTCCGCAGCAGCGGCCTGCATGTCGGCAGACTTGTCGGTCGCCACCGGGTTGACGAGGATCCAGGGAATTCCTTCGCCAGACGCTGCGACGAGTTCCTCGAGCCGCGGCAGATACTTCCGGCTCAGCGGGCAACTGGTGCTCGTCATTGCAAAGACCACGATCCGACCATCAGTGACCTCGGCCATTGATCGCTGTACTCCCGCCAGATCGGTGAATGTGAGATCGGCGATGCGGCGACCGATTCCATGATCGCCCGGCCGCACGGGTTTCGGGCCCTCGCGGACCGGCGGCTCCGCCAGTCCGGGCTGCGCCAATACCGACGGAGTTGTTGACGAGTCAGACGGAGCGGCCGCCGAGGCCGGTCGCATGGCCTTGAGCGCGCCCCTGCGAACCGCCTCGACCGCCTCGGACTTGGTGATCACGCCGTCGCCGTCGAGGTCGAACCGTCGGAACAACCCAGCCGCCGGCAGTTCGTCGGGAGTGATCGCCGCGTCGCCGTTCTTGTCGAGTTGCTCGAACCGCCCTCCGACTGACTGCTGGCCCATGGCCAGCCGGACGCGCACGACGCCGCAAGAGGCGAGGAGCACCGCTCCGATCACGTAGGTCGCACAGCGCGGGCTCATGGCTCTTGGGGTACCTCTCGGCGCTTGTCTTGGAAGAACTGCCAGACCCTTTCCGCACCGGAGAAAGACCCGATCGGAGCGGCGCCTTCGCGGTGCTGCTTCGATCCGGGCCACCCGTGTCCACCCGCCGCATCGACGACGAACACCGTCGCCGCGCCGTCGGGAGTCGCCTCGTAGACGGTCGTGGTGACGGTCCCTCGGGAGTCGACCTGGCCCTCGCCCTGCGACGTGTTCACCTCGACCCAAAACTTCACGACCTCGTCTAGCGGCTTAAAGGGTGCCTGTTGTGCGCGGCGCACGAGCGGATTACGGCTCATGCCTCCCTCCAGAGGAACCTCATCGTCCTTGGCCCCGTTGATGATCAGGATCGGGAGCGGCACCGACGGCGTGGTCTCGAACGTGAACATCGAAGCCACGACCGGAGCGACGGCGGCCAGCCGCTCCGGCCGCGCGACGGCGTAGACAAATGTCATCATTCCGCCGTTCGATCCACCAGTCATGAACATCCGGCTCGGATCGGCGTCATGCTTCTTCACAAGCGTATCGATGAGCGTGTCAAAGTAGGCGATGTCATCAGCATCTTGCACCTGTCGACGCAGGAGAAAGCCCGTGTTCCACGCGTGGAGATCGCCACTGAACGACGTGCCTTCCGCGTACACCACCATAAAGCCCTGCGCACGAGCGACCTCGTCAAAGTCCGAGTTGCCCCGCATGACCTCGGCGCTCCCCATACCCCCGTGCAGCACGATCACAACCGGTCGCCGAGACCCATCGGTCGGGGCGTTGACCACGACCGCCCGGCGCTCCTGCGCTTTGACCTTGAAGGTGATGTCGATCTCGGGCTTTCGCGTTGGCGATCGGACGTCTGACTGTTCTCCGAATGCCTGTCGGTAGAAGGCCCAGTTGGAGTCACCGAGTGCCTGGAGGGTCCGAAGCGGATTGTGGTCCACGCCGGCCAGTGCGGTCCACGTGTGGGGGATCCTCAATCGCACGAGATGCTCGTGGAAGTCCCGATTGTTGGCGAACGTTTCGTCCTCTTCGCCGCACACCAGGCGAAGGAGTGAGCCTTGTGTGATGGCTTCCGCATGCTGCTCGGCCAGCGCCCGCGGACTGACTCGCCGGAAATACTCCGGATCGCCCCCGTAGACCTGTGCGAGCACCTCCTCGGCCCGTCGTCGGCCTGCTCGCGGCGTATCGTTGAGAAGATCGGCCTGCAGCGGCCCGCCACCCATTATGGAAACGGCACGGAACAGGTCAGGGTATGTGAACCCCAGCCGAGCTGCCCCGTAGCCGCCCATGCTATAGCCGTCGAGCAGCCGGCCCTCCCGGGTGGCGAGCGTGCGATAGGTCGCGTCGATGTGCGGCACCAGTTCCTTGACGATGACGGTCTCCACAGGGACCGAACCATCCTTCCAGTCAACGTACATCCCGTTGGGCATTCCGTTGACGAACACGACGAGACAGGGAGGCGTCGTGCCGGCTTCGATAGCTGCGGCGAAATGGGCAGCGACTTTCGGGATTCCAAGCAGCCCACCCCCGGAACCATGTAGCCAGTACACGACGGGGAAGCGTCGAGCCGGTTCACTGTCATAGGCGGTGGGCGTGAAGATGTGGTAACTGACCTGCGCCTTGGTGGCGAAACTCTCGAAGGTGTGGAACGACACGCCGGGAGCCGTGATTGCCGACGTGACCCACGCGTGGCCCGGCACTGACCCTTCCGGCTCGGCGGCAGGCACGACCGCCTGCGATGTGATCGCAAGGACCGTGACGATCAGGGTGAACACGTAGCGGATAGTCATGGCTCTACTTTCAACGGATGGTCACATCCATGGTTTCGGAGAGCCCTATCGGGCAACGCAGACGGGGTTTGAGACCCTAGCAGGCCCGTCAACCCAAACCCATCGCTATCAATCACCGATTATAATCCGCGGCATGATCTGCCGGTATGACTATGACGTGGTCGTTGTCGGCGCCGGCCATGCCGGCGTGGAGGCGGCCTGCGCTGCGGCCCGGCTTGGGTGCCGCGTCGCACTTCTCACGGCCAATCTCGATACCGTCGGCCAGATGAGCTGTAATCCCGCGATTGGCGGCGTCGGCAAGGCGCAGCTGGTTCGGGAGGTCGATGCGCTCGGCGGCGTGATGGGCCGCGCGATCGATGCCACCGGCATCCAGTTTCGCGTGCTCAACCGTTCCAAGGGCCCGGCGATGCACGGCCCCCGCGCCCAGGCCGATAAGCGGCTCTACCAGATGGAGGTAAAGCGGATCGTCGAAGAGACGCCGAATCTCGACCTCCGGCAGGAGACGGTTGAGGACCTGCTCCTCGAACCAGTTTCGTCGCCCGTGCTCGGTGCTGCTCCCTGGAAGGTGACGGGGATGCGGGTGCGTGGTGATGCCGAATACCGGGCGGAGTCGATCGTGCTCACCACCGGCACCTTTCTCCAGGCGGTGATGCACACCGGCGAGGCACAGACGGCCGGCGGCAGGGCAGGCGAGGGAACGACGTCGGGGGTGAGCCAGGCGCTCGTCCGGGCGGGCATCACGCTCGACCGGTTCAAGACCGGCACTCCCTGTCGACTGTCGGCCACGTCGATCGATTTTTCCCAGCTCGACGAGCAGCCCGGTGACGCCGACCCGCAGCCCTTCTCCTTCCTCACCGATGCCATCCGGCAGGAGCAGATGGTCTGCTGGATCACTCGCACGACGCCCGAGATCCACGATCTCATCCGGGCCAACCTCCATCGGGCGCCGATGTACACCGGCCAGATCGAGTCGCGGGGGCCCCGCTACTGCCCGAGTATCGAAGACAAGGTGGTGCGGTTTGCCGACAAGGAAAGCCACCAGCTCTTCCTCGAGCCCGAGGGCCGTCGCACGCAGGAAATCTATGTCAACGGCATCTCGACAAGCCTCCCTCGCGACGTGCAGGACGCGATGATTCGGCTGGTGCCGGGGCTCGCGCGGGCCCAGATCATGCGATACGGCTACGCCGTCGAGTATGACTACTGCCCCCCCGACCAGCTCACGTCCGCCCTCGAAAGCAAGCGGGTTCGCGGACTGTTTTGTGCCGGCCAGATCAACGGCACCACCGGTTACGAGGAGGCGGCGGCGCAGGGTCTCGTGGCGGGGGCCAACGCGGCGCTCGCTCTCACCGGCCGCGATCCACTCGTGCTCGAACGGGAAGACTCGTACATCGGCGTCTTGATCGATGATCTCGTCACCCGAGGTGTCGACGAGCCCTACAGAATGTTCACGAGCCGAGCCGAGCATCGGCTCGCCCTGCGGCATGACAACGCCGACCGGCGGCTCACCCCCACGGCCATGCGGCTGGGTCTCGCCGAGCCGGGACGAATTGCTCGGCTCGAAGCCAAGCTGGCCGCGATCGACGCCACGCTTGCAGTGCTCGCCGCGCATCGGGTCGAGGGCGTGTCGCTGGCCGATCGGCTGAAGCGGCCTGAGGTCCGCTGGGAACACGTCGTGACGGCCCGTCCCGAGCTCGCAGTCGTGTCGCGAGACGTCGCCACCCAGATCGAGACCGACATTCGCTATGCGGGCTATCTTGCCGTCGAGCGAGAGCGGATCGTGAAGCGGCAGCAACTCGCCGAACGGATCATTCCTGCGGGGTTCGACTACGCAGCTGTGCGTCACCTGCGGGCCGAGGCCCGTGAGAAACTCGAACGCATTCGCCCCCGCACACTCGCCCAAGCCGGCCGCGTGAGCGGCATCACCCCCGCCGATCTCGCGCTCGTGCTTGTCTCCCTCGATCACCATGGTGGAAATTGAGCGAGGGGTTGCCCGTACCACGGAGCCGGCGTATGCAGACAAGCGCAGCTAGGATGGCGGAGCGCCGTCTGTATCCGAGTGAGCCGAGAACAGGATGTCCGAGGCGAACGTCCGGCAATGTGGTACGGGCAACCCCTCGCTCCGCGAATCATCCAACAAAACAATGGAGCCTAACGGATGCGGATTGTGCATATCACGGCCGGAGCAGGGGGCAGGCTCTGCGGATCGTGTCTTCACGATAATACGCTCGTGCGGGCATTGCGGGCCCGGGGCGGCGACGCCCTGCTGCTCCCAGCCTACGTGCCAACGACGACCGACGAGGAAAACGTCGCCGAACCGCGGATCGTGATGGGGGGCGCCAACGTGTGGTTGCAGGAGCATGTCGCCCTCTTTCGCCACACGCCCTGGTTTGTCGATCAACTGCTCGACTCACCACGGCTGCTGGCCTGGCTGTCGGATCGCACGGGTGAGACCCAGCCGGCCGACCTCGGCCTGTTGACCGTGTCGTCGCTCCAGGGCGAGCAGGGCCATCAGCGAAAAGAGATTGCCAAGCTTTGCCGACTCCTCGTCCGCGAACTGCAGCCCGATGTGGTCCATCTCTCCAATGCCCTGCTACTCGGCATGGCCCGCCGCATCCGCGAAGCGACCGGGGCCGGCATCGTGTGCAGCCTGTCGGGCGAAGACATCTTCATCGAGAAGATTCCCGAACCGGCCTATTCGCAGATTCGCAACCTCCTTCGCGAACGGGCCAGCGACGTGGATCGCTTCGTCGCGCTCAATGGTTTTTTTGCCGACTTCATGGCCGATTATCTCGCCGTACCACGGGAGCGGATTGCCGTGATCCAGCACGGCATCGATCCCGAAGGATTTCCGGAGGCAGCCCGCACCGTCAATGCGGGCCCGCGGTTTGCCATCGGGTCGCTCGCCCGCGCCTGCCCGGAAAAGGGGCTCGATCTCCTCATTCGGGCACTCCCGCTCGTGCGGGAGAAGCACGACGTGGAACTGCGTGCCGCCGGCGCCGTGGTCGACGCCGAACGGAGCTATATCGCGCAGTGTCTTGCCACCGCCGATACGGTCGGCGTGGCCACACACATGACCTGGCTCGGCCAACTCGATCGCTCGGGCAAGCTCGCCTTCTTTGAATCGCTCGACCTCTTTGCGATGCCGACGGTGTTTCCTGAGGCGAAGGGGCTCCCCGTGATCGAGGCGATGGCCGCGGGCGTGCCGGTCATCGCGCCCGCCCATGGGGCATTTCCCGAACTGCTCGACCGCGAACAGGCGGGCCGACTGCACACGCCAGGCGATGCAGTCGACCTCGCCCGCGTGATCATCGCCCTGCTCGACGATGTCGAGTCACGGCGGCGGATGGCTGCCCATGGCCATGCCCTTGTGCGACAGCGTCATTTCGCCGACCAGATGGCGGCGGCACACGAGGACCTGTATCGCCAGATCGTGTCAGGCTGATGGCGGGCAATCGCCATGCTCGGCGATCTCGGCGCCGTCGCGTCGCTCCGGGAACATTAGCGAGGCGACGACGCTCGTGCCGATCAGGGTCACGATCACGAGGAGCGACACGGCCGGGTGGACGAGGTGCCCCTTGGCGTGGGCGTCCCAGCCTCCGAGCCCGGCCAGCCACTCGTTATGCCGGGCCGCCTCGGCAATCATTTTGCCTCCGACGAAGACCAGCACCGCCGACAGGCCGTAATTCAGAAAACGAAACAGATCCATCACCCCGGCGAGCAGAAAATAGAGCGCCCGCAGGCCGAGGATCGCAAAGACGTTGCTCGT
>JAYQOK010000091.1:0-14916 GCA_038144795.1 Candidatus Kuenenia sp.
GGCCGATCCAGGTGAGCGTGACAAGCATCGGAAGTCTTCCTCATGTCTGGAGTTACGGCCGGAGCCGTTTCATCATAAACGATTTGTAGGCTTCGACGCCGGGCTGGCCATACGGATTGGTGCCGACAAGCCGGCCCTCAACGACGGTGGCGAGCATCAGCATCTGCAGCAGTTGGCCGACAGTATGCTCGTCGATCCGCGGCAGCAGAATATCAGCGGTGGGCCGCTTGTCCTGCGCGTAGGCCTCGTTGGTGCCGGCGGCGGCGGCGGCGAGCATGTCGGGCCAGGCGGTGCCGACAAGGTCGTCGAGTTTGTCTTCGTCGTGGCTGTAGGGCCCGAGCTTCGGCAGCGTGAGCCGATCGCGGCGGGGCTCACCCACAAGCAGATTGGTAATCAGCTTGTCGCGGCGGCCTTCCTGGTGCTGCTGGCCACGGGAGTGCAGATCCCGGGTGGTGACCGTGGTGAGGGGCGTAGCCCCCTTCCCGTGCTTGCCGAGGCTCTCGGAGAGTAGCTGGTCGTACCACAGACCAACGGCCTCGAGCCGGTTGCTCCACGAGGAGAGCACGCGGATCGTAGCCCCCATGCGCTCCTCGGCCAGGTGCGACACGCCCACGTATTGCAGCACAGGGTTTTCGGCGACTGGCGCCTCACGAAAGCGGCGGTTCATCGCCGCAGCCCCTTCGAGCAGCCGCACGATGTCGATGCCCACAATCGATGCCGGCAGGAGGCCGACCGCCGTGAACACCGAGAAGCGGCCGCCGACGCCGTCGGGAATGTCGAATACCTCGGGGCAGCCAATCGCCTTTGCAAGGCTGGCAAGCTTGCCGGTCTGGCCCGTGATCGGCACGACGAGATCGGCCAGCATCTTTACGTCGCCGCTGACATTCCTCAGGAGCGCGTCGAGAAAAAGCCGCGTGGCGGCAGCCGTCTCCAGCGTGCCGCCGCTCTTGCTGACAACGAGGATCGCCCAGCGATGGAGCAGATCATCCAGCATCACTGCACCGGCCGGGGCGACAAGGTCGAGCAGCCCGTGCGCCGAATCGTTGTCCATATTAAAGCCTTCGAACGAGAGTCGTGGCCGGCCTCCCCGCTCGCCCCGTGGCAACTCGTTGTGAAACGGGTGGCAGCAGGCCTCGAAGAGGGCCCGCGTACCCATGTAGGAGCCGCCGATGCCGAGTACGATGACCCGATCGACCGCCTCGCGGAGCCGCTTCGCCGTGCCGAGGATCGCATGCAGCTCGCTTTCGGGCCGCTGCGTCATGTAGTCGGCCAGCAGTCGGTCGGGCAGGTCGATGAAGGCCGGGTCGAGCACCTCGCCGGGCTGCGTTCCCCCGGCCCGCCAGCGATCGACGTCGGCCAGCGATTCCGCCCGCGCCGTGTCGAGGGCAGGAGTGAGGGCGTCGAGACTCTGACGATCGATGCCACCGGTGGCAAAGACGGCGGCAGGGTCGTACTGGATCGGATCCTCAGGGGGCTTGGGGCGGACGACGCTCATCGGTGCTCCTCATGTCCTCTCGAAAAATCTGACGGGGGCAAATCCTCACGGGGCCACACCTGTCGCACCGCTGGCGGCTGCGGTATTCTGGCCGCCGAATGTAGCAGACCACCGTTGAGAAGGAACCCACGCCGTGACCGAACACGACCTCGTCCGCGAACTCGTCGAAAAGAACTCCTCCAAGATCGTCCTCCTCGTGGCCGACGGCCTCGGTGGCCTCCCCATGCAGCCGGGCGGCAAGACGGAACTCGAGTCGGCGGCCACCCCCAACCTCGACCGCCTCGCCGCCGTGGGCACCAGCGGGTCGAGCATTCCGGTGCTGCCGGGGATCACCCCTGGCTCGGGCCCCGGCCACCTCGGCCTCTTCGGCTACGATCCGCTCGAGTTCAAGATCGGCCGCGGGGCGCTCGAGGCCACCGGTATCGGTTTCGAGCTCGGCCCCCACGATGTCGCCGCCCGCGGCAACTTCTGCACGCTCGACTCGGCCGGCCTGATCTCTGATCGTCGCGCAGGGCGGATTCCGTCGGAAGAAAGCTTTGCCGTCGTCGAGAAACTGCAGGCGGTGAAGATCCCCGGAGTGGAGACGTTTGTGAAGCCGGTGAAGGAGCATCGGTTTGTGGTGGTCTTCCGTGCGGCCGGGCTCGATGGCCGGGTGGCCGACACCGACCCGCAAGCCGTGGGCGTCGCGCCGCTTGATCCGCAGCCCCTCGACCCGGCGGCCCAGAGGACGGCCGATGTCGCCAAGGAGTTCGTGCGGCAGGCCCGCGAGATCCTTGCCCATGAGCCCAAGGCCAATGGCCTCACGCTCCGAGGCTTCGCCGCCAAGCCCGCCCTTCCTTCCTATGAAGCGCTCTACGGCCTCCGCGCGGCCGCGATTGCCGTTTATCCGATGTACAAGGGGCTCGCCCGGCTCGTCGGGATGACGCTCGTCGGCCAGGCCCAGTCGCTTGCCGAGCAGATCGACGAGCTTGCCAAGTCCTGGAACGACTACGACTTTTTCTTTCTCCACTTCAAATACACCGACTCGACAGGCGAAGACGGCGCCTTCGAACAGAAGATCAAGCGGATCGAGGAGCTTGATGCGATCATTCCACGGATCGAGGCGCTCAAGCCCGACGTGCTGATCGTGACCGGTGATCACTCGACGCCGAGCAAGCTCAAGAGCCATTCCTGGCATCCGGTGCCGACGCTGCTCGTGGCCGACACCTGCCGGCCGGACGGCAGCGAAAAATTCTCGGAGCGAAACTGCCTCCGTGGCGGCTTTGGCATCTTCCCCGCCAAGCACCTTATGCTCTTGGCGCTGGCCCACGCCCAACGGTTCGGCAAATATGGGGCGTAGGGCCGGCTGATTGCCGGGCCCCAGGAGACGAATAACTTTTGCCTGTTACGAAGACGGCTCTTCGGCAGCCTGTCCAGGCTTGGGCTGAACCCATGGAGGTCGCGCGTTGTGAGTGATCTCAGCATCGCAGTCTGCCATCCGCTTTCGCAGTCGGGCCACGACCTCGGGATGGCTGGCGGACTGGTCCTCTTGTTCACCGAGGTCGGTGCCGAGGTTAAAGAGCAACACCTGCGGCTCTCCTGCCGTCTTTTGCGTGTTGCCACCACGAGGTTGCTTCACGAGCAGTTTCCAGTCGCCCTGCCGAATGCCTTCGATCTCACCGTGGGATGAGTAATAGAGAAACTCGTCCCGCGGCGACTGATCAGACTCGCCCCGCCACAACCCGGAAACATCAAAGCCGTCGATCTGCCTCTCCTCGGGCAATGGCTTGCCGATGAGGGCGGCCAGCGTCGGCAGCACGTCAATCGTTCCCATGAGCGCATCGCAAACGGTATCGGCCGGGATGCCCGGCCCACGAATCAGGCATGGCACCCGCTGGCCACCTTCAAACGTGGTCCCCTTGCCATCCCGCAGCGGCCCCGCGGACCCGCCATGATGCTTGAATGGAAGCCATGGGCCATTGTCGGTCGTGTAGATCACATAGGTCGTGTCGGCGAGGCCGAGTTCATCAAGCGAATCGAGCAAGCGGCCGACTTCGGTATCGATGTGCTCGATCGTATTGACATAGGCATGGTGCGGATCGGGGTCACGGACGTCGTCCGGCACGTAGAGCGGGATGTGCGGCATGGAATGCGGCAGATAGACGAAGAATGGCTGGTCTCGGTGTTCCGCGATGAAGTCAATCGCCCGCTGCGTATAGCGACGAGTGACAGTCCGCTGGTCGACCGGTAGTTCCACAATCTCCTCGTTCTCCACCAGTGGCGTCCGCCACTTTGTGAGCGTCGATTCCGGATCTGCCCACAGGACATCCATTCCGTCAGGCCCGCCCTTGGCCCTGCCCTTGTTGTCGGGATGGTTCATGTCGTTCGAGTACGGAATGCCAAAATAGTGATCGAAGCCCTGCGCCCGCGGCAATACCTCCGGCTGATGGCCCAGGTGCCACTTGCCAATGCACGCAGTGGCGTAGCCGGCGGCCCGCAGGTGGTCGGCAACCGTGTATTCGGCGGGATGGAGGCCTTTTGTTGACGTGGGAAAGAGAACATGCTGATGCATCCCCACCCGCTTTGGATAGCAGCCGGTCAGTAGCGCCGCCCGTGATGGAGAGCAAACCGGCGCGGCCACCATGAAGGAGGTCAACTTCCGCCCTTCGCGAGCCAAACGATCGATGTTGGGTGTCTCGATCGTCTCCGAACCGAAGCAGCCGAGGTCACCATATCCCTGGTCATCGGTGAAGATGATGATGACATTTGGCAACTCGGCTGCCGTATCACGGCCACCAGCGAGTGCCACAAGGCCAAGAACACAGAGCGAACGCCATGACAATCGATGCATCAGCGACTCCTCTCTAGAAGGGACTCACGGTCAGACCGCTCGTGAGGCTTCTATGCGATGGTATCCTCAAGTGCTATCTGCCGTTGCATGCCTCGATTCTATCATCCGGCCATGGGAACGGAGACCACCCGCGGGTCGAGCCAGATCGTGCGGTCGAGGAAGGTGCTGCCGTCAGCAGAATCGACGATGAGTTCCAGTTCCACCGCCTCCCCCAGATCGACGCTGATCGGATGCGGCTCGTCACCGCCCCGCAGGATTGGTGAGACGTAGACATCACAGCCCGCGCCGGCTGCATTGATCGTCCGTACTCGCGCGATCACGCTCCCTTCCGATCCCGCTGAGTCGTCAATCGCCACGAGCGATTTGAACCGATGGTGGGCCGCCGCGGCCAACCGATACCGCGCGCGGGCCGGTGCGTGCATGCCCAGGCCAGTAAAAGCAGTCATGCCTCGCGCCGATGGCCAGTCGCCAGAGAGGGTGCTACCACGAGCGAGCGGCTTGCTAGACGACCCTGCATCTCCCTGATCAAAGTCGAGCGGCTCAAGCCTCGGCAGCAACACTGTTCCCTCGTCATCGACGAAGGTCGTGACCACATCCCAAGGATTACACGCCAGTGGCAGACTCGCTTCGGCAACGCGTGATCCGTCGACCAGGGCGACCAGCGTCCGCGGCAATGTGGGCTCAAGAGCCGCCACCGCAAAGTCGATCGCCCGCAGGGACTCGAGCGGAATCACCACCTCGTGCGGAGCCGGCATTGCCATGCAAATCGTCACCTCGCCCCCGAGGGCGATGAGGCTTGACGCGATCGCGCTGTCACCATTGACGAACCGTACAATGGCCACATCTCCAGCCGCAGGATCCGGTCGCCGCGGTGGCACTGGACCGAGAGCCATACTCACCCGATAACCGGCGACAGAAGCCCGCGGCAGATCGAGACGACCAAGCAGCAGTGAGTCGACCACCACGCGCTGGGCCGTGATCACGGTCAGACGCCCCGCCACGATGCCGCCATCGGCGAGCATCACGACCGGGCCGAGCGGATAGGGGGGCAGCCGGAGGGCGGCGTCTTCGGCAGCCTTTCCAGCGGCGAAGCTGGCGGCTGCCAGCATCCAGACAAGGATCCAACAGCGCAGCGTCATTCCGCCTCCTCGCCACCGGGCGGTCGGCCAAAAAGCGGTGAGAGGCCGTCGGCCATCTGCAGCACCGTGAGAGCCGCCGCCGTGCCGTATTCAGGGCATGACGGATCCCGCCACGATCCATCCACCTGCTGAGCAGCAAGGAGTGGTTTCTCAACTGCTGCATACCAGCGAGCCCACGAGTCTGCTCCACGCACCCAATGGGCTGCTGCCCCGTGCGCCAGCCCATACATTGCATAGCCGTCGGCGCTGCCGAGCGTGACGGGATGGTCGGCCAGCCAGGCAAAGCCGCGATCGGTGCCCGCGCCAGCCCGGTCGGCCACCAGCATGGCAAACAGCGATGCGGCCGTTCGCGGCGGGGCACTTGGCCCGGCTGTCAAGAGATAGCGAAAGCCGCCGTCATCGTTTTGCAGCCGCTCGAGATAGCTCACGGCCTGATCGACACAGTCTGCCGACACCGCGAAGCCGCTGTTGTGCAGCCCGCGAAGGGCCACCAGCATCGCCGCCGTCACAGAGGCATCGGCATCAGCCCGCCACGGCTGATACCGCCAGCCCCCTTCGTCGTTTTGCGTCCGTTCGATCAGATCCCGCGCCCGCACGAGCACGGCCGCAATGTCCTTATCGCGGGCTGTTTCGCCATAGACCTCGGCCAGGGCCAGCGTGGCATAGGCATGGCCATACATTGGCCCATGGGCCGCCTGCTCGCGGCTGGCGATGAGGCCATCGGCGCCGGCGGAGGCGAGGCAGAAGTCGATGCCACGGGCAACCGCCGCCGCATGCTCGCCGCTGGCGGGCGTGCTGCCGCCGGATACGACCGCCATCACGGCCTGCGCCGTCACTGCCACGCTCTCCCGAAACAGCCCCGAGCCCCACGAGCCATCGGCAGCCTGAGCCGCCACCAGCCAAGCCCGCCCTCGCGCGGCCGCCGCCTGGGCATCCGCTTGAATCACTGGCTCTTTGCCATGACTGACCAGCGTTGCCAGTGCGATGCATGCCGCGCCCCACCAAGGCAGACCGCTCGGGCTGCCTTTCCCAAGAATCGTTTGCGACATCATCGTGCGGACCTCCCGCCTGACTCGCCCACGAGCGACTCGAGCACCAACCGAAAGTAGAGATCAACTGCCGCTTGATAGCCAGGAGGCACGTCTGTCACGCCGCCGCTCCGCGCAGCGGGGCGTGAGGCCGATGGCAAGAGGCTCCAGACGCGAGCCTGCGGTGTAGCTGCCTCATCGAGCGGGCGGATGATCTGGGAGTCGCCAGCGGCAAATCGCGGCTCCGACGTCGGGGCCGCCGTTGCCTCACCCTCGGGTTCGGCAGCAGTGGTCTCCGTCGGTCGCTCTGCCCCGTCTGGCAGCGGCTCCCGACCCGCCGCCTCGCGGGACACAACGTCCGCCGCGCGTCGGGCATCGCTATTCTGGCTGCCATCCAGCGGCCGCTGTTCGAGGGCCGCCAGCGTCGCCTCGGCGCGACGAACCAAAACGACTTCCGCAAGCGGAAGTTCCTGGAGTGCGGCAGTGGCATCAGCTTCTTCTCTGCCAAGCAGCCGCGCGACCGCTGCAAGAGTGTCGGCCCACTGCCGCGCCTCAGATGCCGCGGCAGCGAGCCGATTGCTCGTGATGGCGTAGGCAACGTCGGCTGCCAGTGGATCAATGAGCAACTTGAGCTGCTCCCTTGCTGCCTGCGCCGCTGGACTCTCACTCGCGGCCAAATCCATGCTGACACGGCTTACGGCGCGCAGCGACTCGTCATGAACCCCAGCAACCGCCGCAAGATCCCGGCGTTGCATGTCCGGCAGCGAATCGACCATCTGCCCGGGTGCCGCAGCAAACCGCCGGGTAAAGTTTTCCGCCAGCCGTGACTCGACTGCCGCCAAGGCAGCCAGCCGGGCCGCGGCCTCAGTGTGATCGGCCGCTGCTGGAGCAGTTGGCGACGCGGTCGAGAGTGTCTCACGCGGCCCTGTCTCCACCACGTCACGCGGCACCATCTGCATCGCCACCACCCAGGCGAGGCCCGCAATGCTTCCCGCCACAGCCCACGGCATGTGACGCTTAAGCCCCGGCACCGGCAGGCGACGGATTGCTGCTGTCGCGCATGCCGCATCCTCAATGGCCAGTTCGCGAAGATCAGCCGTGAGCGGAGGCTCCTGCACACCGCCCGCCGACCGATCGAGAAACGCCACTGCCCGAGAGACGCGTTCGCCGACGTCAGCGTGCGCGGCCTCGATGGCCCGAGCCACATCGAGCCGAGTGGGAGCCCTTCCGCCCCGGCGCCACCAGACCGCAGCCACTGCTGCGAGGACGGCGACGAGCAACAGCCCGCGGCCAACGGCCACGCCGGCCGGTGCGAGCAGACGGTTGACCAGGGCGACAGCCACGAAAGCCGCCACCGCACACACCGCAAAGCGACCCAGCCAACCAGCCAGCCACACAGCCTGCGCCAGTGTCACGCCGCGATCGAGGCGGTTGCGAAGCGCGGCGGCTTGAGTCGCCGCGGGCGATTGATCACGAAGCTCCATCACTGGGCCATCTCCAGCAGACGAGGATTCAGCCGTGGCCACCAGGCGACTGCACAGGCGAGCACGAAGGCGGCAAGCACGAGGTGGGCGGCTGACTGCGATGCGAGCCAAGGCAGGCTGTTGTCACCTCCGGTCCGTCGCCCACTGATCACTCTCTCAATCGTATCCGGCAGCGTGTCAATCTGGTCGAGTGGCACCACGGCGCCGCCTCCAGCAGCGGTCGCCTCTCGCAGGGGCCCGGTGCCGGCCGGCCCGTCGGCAGCCTCGATGTCCCACTCGTTGACCACGATCTCATGCATCATCACAGCTGTCGGGAGACCGACAGTCGGAGTTGGTGGCACGAGTGTGAGTTGATGGCGACCGGCAGCCAGCCCATCAAGCTGAAGCGAAGCCACCGACCCGGGCCGGTTTTGCAAAATCTTGATTTGATGCGACAGGTGATCCGAAGCCTCGACCGCGAGCGTCCAACCAGTGAGATCGGTGGTCGGCCGCGTCGGCATCAGATCGACTCGCACTGGTTCGCCGAGCAGCGGATCGAGCGGCCGTACTGCAATCGTGGCCGCCACAAGCCGGCCGAGCCGCCGCCGCTCCGCCAGCCGCGGCAGGAGATGGAGCCAATAGCGAGCGTGGTCGGTGGCGTCGGGATCGCCCTGCCACCGCCAGGTGTCGCATAGATGGCCGACGATGATCCCCTGCCCCATCTGGCTCGCCACGATGGCCGGCTGCGGGTTACCGCCGGCATCGGTCTCCGTCACGGCGATGACCCGTGCCAGCGGTGGAAGTGTGAACGGTGGGAGCGGCGAGAAGGTTCGCGGAGCGAATGCTGCCGTCGAATCACCGGCACCGTCAACAAACGAGAGCCAGCCCGTTGCCCATCCCGAGGGCAGCAGCCGCAGGCGACGCGGTATCAACGGCACCTCACTGGCAGTGACCACAGCCGCGGGCACTGCCGGGAGCCAGCCGACAATCCCGGCGTCGGCCTCCGCCCAGCGACGGCCCGGCAGCCAGGCGACGCCGACACCCTTGCTGGCCACGGCTTCCTGGAGCGCATCCCACGCCGGGGCATCAGTCGCAGCGAACTCGATCGGCAGGTCTCCCAGCACGACGACATCGAAGCCACTCCATTCCTTGACCGACTGCGGCAGGCTGGCCTCGGCGCGGAGACCTTCGATATCGCGAGCCGCCAAGAGCCTCGTCGTCACGGCATATCGAGGATCACTGGCGAGCAGCCGCGTCAGAAACCGATACTCGAATCGCGGTCCATGATCGACAAGCAACACGCGAATCGGGTCGTCTGCCACGACGACTGGCAGCGTGGCAACGTGATCGTTGTTGTTGCCCACAACGAGTTTGATCGTGTGGGCGGTGACAGGGAGCACAGAATCGCCTGGTTGCTTTGGAGCCGGCAGATCGGTGCCATTGATTTGCAGGCTCAAGCCTCCGGCACAGGTGTAGTCGTAGCCTGACGCTGTTGGTGATTCGGCAGCGGTGAACCATGCTTCGCCCCCTTCGCTCCGCAGGGGCAACGGCTGGGAACTCTGCGCTGACGCCACGCCATGGACGGGAATCGAGATCGTCTCACCCCGCCGGCAGATCGTCGGGGCAGCCGCCGCCGTTAACCGAAAGCCGGTCGGCAGCGTGGCCGACGCGATCGCATCATCGCCGATCGGCACAACAACCAGCGGCACCCCATGCCGAGCAGCCAGAGCGACAACAGCAGCCCACGAGGAGCCGCCGGTGATCGCACCGTCGCTCATAATGACCACCGCCGCCGGCTGCTCGCCTTCTCGACGATCAAGCACCGCTGCCACGGCCTCTCCGATGCGGCTGGCGTCGGCCGCCGGCGCGGCGGTAACGAGCTGCCGCAGATCGGCCCGTGAGACATCGGCTGGATAACGGCCAAGCGATACGAGCTTCTCTGCCACCGTATGGACCACGATCGGCCGATCGCGAGCCATGCGGTCGAATATGGCGTTGCCAGCATCGCTGCCTGCGGCAGCCTTCATGAGCCGGTCAAGACGAGCCGTCCCCCCACCATCTCGGCCGCCCATGCTCGGCGAGACGTCGATCACCACGGCGACCGCCGGCGATGTTGGCGGGCTGGCCAGCCACTCCGCCGGCCTTCCTCCCCACACGGCAGCCATCACAGACAACGAGGCCACCAGCCCAAACCGGCCTCCGAGCGATAAAGCATCGAACGCAAGGCGAGCCGCCCGCGTCCGCCGCCGCGCAAGAATCAGTTCCAGCAGGGCCAACAGGCCGCCGCAGGCCAGCAGCGGCCGGGCCAGCGGCAGCCCGGCAAACCGGCCTGCCAGCCGTGTGATTGCGGCAAACGGTTGCTCAATCGGGTCAGTCAATCGTGACACAAGCCGATCGATGAAAGGAAGAAATGCGGGCCATACCACCAGATCGCTCCATGCCTGTTGGCCGACGGCTCCCGACGGCAGGGCGAGCGGTAGCGCCGACACCACCACCCGCCCTGCGGCCACGGGCAACTCAACAAGCAGCGGGCGACCTGTCGTTGCCGACCGTACCCAGACTGTCGCGGCCGGCCGAAACTCGCTCCCAAAGACAAGGTCGGCGGCACGATTCACCGTCGGCCCGGCCAGCACCGCGGGTGGCCCGCGCACGTCGGTCACGTCCGGCTCCGACATGATGATCGCCTCGGCATCGAGCGACACGCTCCCCGCGACCGACAATCCCGCGAGTTCCTGAAGCCACGCCGCGACCTGCGTCCGCAGGGGCAGCGCCACCGACTCGGGCCCCAGGCAGAGAAGGAGCGTACTCCCTCCACGGACTGCCGCGGCCAGCCTTGCCGCATCGTCTCCGGTGGGCACGGCACCGTCACAGAGGATGATCAGCCGCGGCGGATCCGCCGTCCGGCCCGCGGTGGCGATCGTGACACGATCGACTGCCGGGATCGTGTCTGGCCGGGCCCACGCCAGCGCCTCAACCGCCCTGCGAATGGCAAGCGACGACCTGTCGGCATTGGTATCAACGCTCGAGCCAGCCGTCACCAGTTCGATCCGCCGCGCGGGATCGCCGGCAACGATCCGCTCCCCCAGCGGATCGCTTCCCCAAAAGGGTCGCGTCGCCGCCAGGGCCACGACGATGATGAGCAGCATCCGCACCAGCGTCAGCGGCATCGGCAGACCACTGCGGGTAATGCGGGCCGACCGCGCAGCCCTCTCAACCAGTTCGATCGCCCCCCAGCCGACTGGCTTGGCATGGCGGATCGCCCACCAGGCCAGCACGAACGGCAGCCCGGCGGCCACCAGCCAGGGGAGCAAGGCCGGCCAGAGCAACACGATCGCGACCAGTGCCGGGGTGATCATGCTCACCCCTTCCGCAGCCCAACGTCTCCCAGCAGACGGGCGACGATCTGGTCTGGGTCAATGCCATCGGTCTCGGCAGCAAACGACCGCACGATGCGATGTCGCAACACGGCCGGCGCCGCACGCACGACATCGTGCACCTCGACACACGGCCGACCGGCGAGGGCGGCATGGGCCTTGGCTGAAAGCACGAGCGACTGGCTGGCCCGCGGTCCGCAGCCATACCGCACCCACTCGCCTGTCCAGGTCGGTGCTTCGACCGAGCCGGGCCGGGTCGCCCGCACCAGATCAATCGCGGCGGCCAGCACATGCTCAGCCACAGGCAACGCCCGTACCACCGCCGAGGCATGGGCCAGGCACTCACCGTCGACCACACGCTCCACCACCGGCCCCGCGGCAGCCGTCGTGCGGCGGACAATTTCCAGTTCATCATCGCGGCCCGGATAGTCGATCCGCAGCATCGCCATAAACCGGTCGAGTTGGCCTTCGGGCAACGGATAGGTGCCCTCCTGCTCGATCGGATTGCGGGTGGCCAACACGAAGAACGGCAGCGGTAATGGATGCCGCACGCCGCCCACCGTCACCTGCAGCTCCTGCATTGCCTCGAGCAATGCCGACTGGGTCTTGGGCGGCGCACGATTAATCTCATCGGCGAGTACGACATTATGAAAGAGCGGCCCGGGCAGAAAGCGGAGCTGCCGTCGCCCGCCACGTGCCCTCGGATCACCCCCATCCGGATCGAGCACCTCGGAGCCGGTGATGTCGGCCGGCATCAGGTCGGGCGTGAACTGGATGCGTCCAAACTGGAGATCAAGCGCAGTGGCCAGCGATCGCACAAGCAGCGTCTTTGCCAAACCGGGCACGCCCTCGAGCAGGCAGTGGCCGCCGCAGAGCATCACGGCCAGCATGTCGTCGATCACCTCCCGCTGGCCGACGATTACCGGAGCGACCGCAGTCACGAGCCGCTCACGGAGACGGGCCACATGAGCCAACGCCGTGCGGGCATCGAGCTCGGATACGGTTGCCACGGGATTCGTCGTCATGGAGCAGGCCCCAGGGAAATAAGCTGGCTTGAACTGGGTACGATCACGGCAGTCGGAGTGACCGTGAGAGAGATCGCCTGCCGCTGGAGAACGTCGGCCGTCGCGGGGCCGTTGTCGGCATGCGAAAACGAATATGGCTTCCCTGCCATCTGCAGGGTGGTTGCATCGATGGCCGTGATGGCCAGTCGCTGCCTCCCGGCAACGTCTTCAGCACCGGGCTGGAGAATCACGCCTCCTGCCATCACGGCCGGCCCACATACGTTGGTGGCTACTTCCCGCGTGGCTGTTATGCGACCGGTGATGGAATCGTATAAGGCGATGTCTCCCACATGTGCTGCGGTGTGATCTTCAACCACCACGCCCGCGTCGGCGACGCCGACGATCCGCAGGCAGTCGCCGGCGGCCGTCTCCCAGCCGAGCCGTGGCGGTTGCGGCACCGGATGCAACATCATCAGCCCACCACGATCCCGGGCCGCCACGACGAGGCCTTCGCGTGCCGCCACCACCGGCGCAGCGACCATGGGCCAAGAGTCTTCGGCGGGTAGGCGTTCACCCACGTCGGGTGAGAGCTCGTAGGCATGCCGCCACGTTGGCCGGCCATCACGATGAACAGCCCACACGCTCCCGGCATGATCAGCCACGACGACAAGGTCCTCGACAAAGATGGCCTGCCGCCGACCGCGGGCATGATCGATGCCATCCCGTGCGAAGGCTGTCGCCAGTGGCCGCCGCCAGACAACGAGTCCATCACGGGCATCGTGGGCCACGACTTCGAGCGGACCTCGATCACCGCTGCCACGAACCACGACAACACACAATTTGGTATCGGCAGCGGGGGGGCCATCAAATGCTGGATACTTGTTCGGGGGAGACGCCGACCAGAGCAGTCGCCCTTCGGCGGTGTCAGAGCAATCCAGGCAGACGAGCAACGGCCCCAGCCGCCCCGCGTCGATCACGGCGTAGAGCAGATGCCCGACGCTGCTGATGGCGACCGGGCTAATGGCCCCCGATCGGAGGCCGCCATCCCGTGGCAGGGCTGACCGCGGAAACAGCAACGTGTCGCCCGCCGGCACCCGCCGCCAGGCCGGTAGGCCGTCGGCCGCCCGTACCCCATGCACCGCTCCCGCATCGAGCCAGGCAACCAGCCCCGCAGCCGGCACCGGAGCCTGTGCCACCAGCGGCCGAGACCAGTTCAGTTGCCAGTCGCTCGGTTGCTGCAGCCACCCCAGCCGCGGTCGGGAAGCCACCTGCCGTGTTGTCACGAGAGCCGACTGAGGAACGTCACCGCTGTCCGCCAGCACAGGCTCGCCAACCGCGAGCAGGGCGACAGCCACCGTTCCGCTGGCGACGGTCATGCGGAATCGAAGGGCCTCCAAAAGCATCTGTGTCGCCCGGGAAACAAGGGGGTGACTCCGGCATCGCCGGATCGGCGAAGTATACTCAACCGAGCACGGCTTGTTGACATGCGATGTCGATGAATCCGTGAGGGGCTGCCCATGCCCCGAGAGGCGGCGTTGTTGGCAAGCGGAGGCAGGATGCCGAGAGCGTGGCCAGCATCGAGTGAGCGAAGGGCATGATGCTCGTAGCGAACATCCGGCGACTGGGGCATGGGCAGCCCCGACGCCACGCTCACGACGCAAACACGCATGCCGCGCACCGACGACGAAGACCTGTTCGAAGGCTCCACAATGACCTTCGGCGAGCACCTGGAAGAGCTGCGGATCTGCCTGATCCGGGCGGCCATGGGGCTGGCCGTGGGGGTCGTGATCGGCTTCTTTCTCGGGCGGCCTGTCGTCCATCTCATCGAGCAGCCACTGCGAAAGGCGCTTGGTACCTACTACACCGAGCGGGCGGTCGAGACGTTTGACACGTGGCGGCCACGAGCCGCGGGCACCGCTGCCCTGCCCTACTCGCGGTCAGAAGTCGTCGATGCCGTCGAGAAGCGGGGGTTCTCCTTTGAGCTCCGCGAGGTGCATCCGCAGCAGCTCGCGCGAGTGCTCGCCGCCGGCAAGCCGACCACTGATGAGCCCCCTCCGCCGACCACGTTCGACACCGACTCACTGGTGCCGATCTTTCTCTGGCAGCCGCTGGAGAAGGATTCGCGGGTGAGCATCACCACGCTGTCGGCTCAGGAAGCCTTCGCGATCTATGTGAAGGCGGCATTGCTCGTGGGCATCGTGCTCTCAAGCCCCTGGATCTTCTATCAGCTCTGGACGTTTGTGGCGGCGGGGCTGTATCCCCATGAGAAGCAGCTCGTCTGGACGTTTCTGCCAATCAGCATCGGCCTCTTCTTGGCCGGCGTCTGCCTGGCCTTCTTCTTCGTCTTCGACTTCGTGCTCGATTACCTGCTCGATTTCAACCGCTGGCTCGGGCTCGACCCCGACCCGCGAATCAGCGAGTGGCTGTCGTTCGTGCTCATTCTCCCGATCGGCTTCGGCATCGGCTTCCAACTCCCGCCGGTCATGCTCTTCCTGGAGCTAATCGGGGTCTTCGACGCCGCCGCCTACGCCTCCCAGTGGCGAACCGCAGTCGTGGCGATCTTCATCGTGTCGGCGATCCTAA
>JAYQOK010000092.1:0-9211 GCA_038144795.1 Candidatus Kuenenia sp.
TCAGCGGTGATCATCGGTGTGTCGACATAGCCGGTAAAGGCGGCTGTCACGCTGATGCCGGCGGGGTGGCAGTCGACCCGGAGGCTCTCCAAAAGCATCTGCACCGCCGCCTTACTGGCCGAGTAGGCGGCATTCTTCCGCAGGCCCACGACTGCCGCCAGGCTGGCGACGCCGCAAAGGTGCCCTCTTCTTCGGTCGAGCATCCCGGGAAGTACTGCCGCAAAGAAATTGATGGTGCCATTCACGTTGGCATCGATGACGGCCCGCGATCGCTCTGCATCGAGCGGCCAGGTGACGCGGTGCAGGCCGGCCGAGGCGATGGCGATATCGGCGGGTCCGAGGCGTGCCTCCAGTTCCGCTACTGCTCGGGCAACCGCCGCCGAGTCGGTGACATCGCAGGCCGCCGTTGCCGCCTCGCCCCCTGCGGCGTGGATCCCATCCGCCACCTCGGCCAGCAGTTCTCCGCGGCGGGCCAGCAGCCCCACGCGGGCCTCTGCAGCGGCAGCGGCCAACCCAAGAGCCCGGCCGATCCCGCTCGACCCGCCCGTGATGAGAACCGATTTGCCTTGCCAGAAGGATTTCGAAATCATGCGATCATTCAACGGGAGTCAGCCACCGCTTTGCAACCATCGCTCGCCATTCGTCGTGAACTCGTGCCGATCGACGGCCATATCGTGGCGGCCGACATCCATCTGCCCCCCGGCAACACGCGGCCGCCGGTCGTCTTCTGGCATGGCATCCTGGCCTCACTCGACCTGGCGAACGAGTTCTTTGTCGATCCCGCCGCGGAGCCCTGGATTGCGCTCAGCCTGCCCGGCCACTTTCCCGGTATGCTCCCGCCGCACTGCACGCCGGCCGACCTCAATGAAGCCCTCTTTGCCCAACTGTATGATAAGACTCTCGAGCAGCTGATCGGCAGCCGCCCCGTGATTGCCGCCGGCTGGTCGACGGGCGGGTTTACCGCGCTCAATCTCGCCATTCGTCGCCCCCGGCGGGTGGTGGCAGTGGCCAGCCTTGCCGGGTTTGCCAGTGGCCGACGCATCGCCGGCATGATGCGGTGGTTTGTCTGGCTAGCCGGCCGGCCACTCGGTCGGCTGGCTAGCCGCATCGGCATGCGGCTGGCAGCGACCTGGCCTCGTGGGTATGCGATGCTGTTGGGTTTGTTGGCAGCCGACCGCCAGGCCGCAGCCTGGATTCCGCAGGATGTAATCGATCGGATGCACCGCGACTTTGGTCACCACGACGCCAACTCGCTGATGACGGCATTGGCTGCCCTGTGGTCGCTCGACATCACTGCGCAGCTGGGGGAGATTGCCGTGCCGGCCTGGATCGCGGGCGGGGCCCGAGATCCCGTGGTGCCGCGGCGTGAAACGGAGCGGATCGCGGCGGCCATTCCACAGGCCACGCTGCGGCTCTACGAGAAGGCTGGCCACCTGTTCTTCAGTGAGTGGCCCAGGCATCGGGAGGATTTCGCCGCATGGCGCAAAAGCCTCTGACCAGGTCGCTTGAGCGGATCGCCGTCACCGGGAGTAGCGGGGTGTATGGCCGTGCCGTTATGCGCGAGATTCGCCGCCGCCTTCCCGATGCGACGGTGCTCGGGCTTGATCGCCAGCCGGCCGCAGCCTTCCCGCCCGATATGTTTTGGGAGGGCGACATTCGCACCACCGCGGCGGCGGCCGCGATCAGCAGCTTCAAGCCCGACACAGTGATCCACTTTGCCTATGTCGTGCAGCCCGGCCGCGACCTGCGGGCCATGGCGTCGATCAACATCGACGGCACGCGGGCAGTACTGGCGGCGACGGCGGCCTGCGACGCCGCGCGACTACTCGTGGCCAGTAGCGGAACGGTCTACGGCGCCTGGCCCGACATGCCGGCGGCTTGTGATGAGACCACGCCGCTGCGACCGCGGCCCGATTATTACTACTCCCATCACAAGGGCATTGTAGAGCAGGAACTCGCCGCCTTCGCAGCGGCCCACCCGGAGATCACCGTGGCCTGGACCCGGCCGGCGATTATCTGCGGGCCCGGCGTGAGGAATTTTCTCACCGACATTTTTCTGACCGTGCCATGCATGATGCTGCCCGATGGCCGCGACACGCCGCTGCAGTTCGTACACGAAGACGACGTGGCCTGCGGCACACTCGCTATCCTCGCCAGCGGCGGCCAGGGGCCTTTTAATCTGGCGCCGGAGGATGCCCTCACCCAGCGACAACTCGCCAGAGCGATGGGCATTCCGGTGATCCCACTCCCGTTCGTCATGGTCGCTGCCCTGGCCCGCATCTGGTGGACGCTCCGCCTGCCCTGGATCGCCACGCCACCCGGCCTCGTTCACTACCTGCGTTATCCGTGGCTGATGACATCGCACCGCCTCGCCCAGGAATGCGGCTTCCGCTGCCGCCACTCGAGTTGGCAGGCCTTTCGCACCTTGCTCAAGCCCGAAGACGGCGGGGATAGCCATACCGCGTGAGCACCTCGTCAAGCCGCTGGGTAATTCGCTCTCGAAGCTGCTCGTCAACGGCATGCGTATTCGGCCGATACCCTTTTTGGGCAGCCAGGTATCTTTCCCAGCCGATGCGAGCCTCAACGCTGCCAGGCCAGCCGAAGTGATCGTAGGTCATCTCAAGTACCCCGAGAGGATCAGCGATCAGATCCTCATACCGAATCCGCATCCGCTGCGACGCCGGGATCAAATCCCAGGTGGCAGTGAGGCGGGCATCCATCGCGGTCACCGATTCCATCACCTGCGTTTCAAGGTGCTGGCCAGTCGCCCGCTGCAGACCGTATTGGTCAAACATGCTCCGCCAGAAGTGGAGGCATGACGGCACCAGATCGTAGGGATCGCGGACGATCTGGATAAACTCTGCCCGCGGGAACACGCTGCGGATCAGCGGCACGCGATAGGTATGCAGCGGGTTTTTGAGCAGCAGCCGCCCCCGGTGCTCAAACTGAATGTGCCGCAGAAAATCGGTCCACGCCCGTATCCACCGCTGCCGCTCACCCGCGGTCACGGCCTCAAGATCAGTGTAGCGAGGATCAGGGAGCGGCTCGTTTGGAAAGGCCACAAGCCACCACGGGCTCGGCAGGCCGAGATTGCACAGGGCCAGCTCATCTTCCTGCGGCCTTTGATAGCCCATCGGCATCGCATCCATCGGCCGTCGCTCCGGCAATAGATAGCCGAGCCAGTCGTGGGCAAACTGCTCGGAGAGCACGAAGTGGGTTGGGCAGGCGCACTGCGCCGTGGTCGGGGCACAGAGCCGCGGGTCGCAGGCGAGCAGTTCATGCAGGAGCGTCGTGCCACTCCGCCAATGACCAAGAATCACGATCGGGTCGGCCTCGATCTGCGCCTCAGCGAGCCCCCGGCCCCAGGTGGCCCACTGGATGAAGGCGAGGAGTTCGCCCACAGCACTGGCCGCCGTGATCGCAGCGGCCCGCGGAATCCGTGATGGCGACACCCGAAACCCATTGGCTGCAAGCCGCCGCAACCAGGGCACAAGCCGCACCCCGGTCCACATCGGAAAAACGGGGAGGCGTCGGGCGGGCATCAAGCAGGTCTCATACGGCGGGGGCAGCGGCTGTCTGTAATGGCGACGCGTTGGCGCAGCTCGGCAGCGGAGGGTACCCTCTGGGCCTTGCATCGGAAAAGCGTGGCCGCGAGCCGCGACGGGCCGCCGCCATGTCGACTCCCTTCTTTCCACGGTTTGCCCCCCGGCTCCTGCTGGTGGCGGCCTGTCTGCTGCCGGTGATTGGTTGGGGGGCCTGGCATGCCTACGACCGCCGCGACAACAGCGTGCTCGGCTGGCTACCCGAACGTTCGCCAGTGACCCAGGCCTATCGCGAGTTTCTCCGCGACTTCGGCCCCGATGAGACGATCCTCGTGAGTTGGGAGGACTGCACGCTCGACGATCCGGGGCTCGAACAACTGGCGGTGGCCGTCGAAGCCCGTATCGCCGCTACTGCCGCTGGTGAGGCCCAGCGGTGGGTGGCATCCGTCACCACGGGTACGCGGCTGCGGGATCGTATCGCCGCCGCAGCGCGGGTTGACGCGGCCATAGCCACGGATCGGCTCCGGGGAGTGGTCGTCGGCCCCGATGGCCGCACCACCTGCTGCGTCATCACACTTCATCCGCTCGATGATCCGGCGCGGCGCGAGGCACTGACGTGGGTGAAGGCCACTGCCGCCGAGGCAGCGGCTCTTGATCCGGCGTCGCTGCGGCTCACCGGCGATACCGTGATCGGTGTGGCGATCGACGTTGAGAACGAACGCACCGCCGGCACCTGGTCTAACCTCGCCATGGGCCTTGCCCTGCTTGTCGCCTGCCTGTCGCTCGGCAGCCTGCGGCTGGGCGTGATGGTGATTGCAGTAGCCGGCATCTGCTCAGTGTCGACCGAGGCGCTCGTATTTTTTTCTGGCGGTTCGATGAACATGCTCGTGTCACTCGTGCCCGTAGTCACGTTTGTGTTGGCGATCTCGGCCGGTGTGCACCTCACGGCCTACTGGGCCGAGGAAGTGGAGCGACATGGCCTCCAGGCTGCCCCCACGGCCGCCATCGCTATTGGCTGGCAGCCGGGGTTCGTGGCGACGCTCACCACGGTGCTGGGGCTGGCGTCGCTCTGTGTGAGCCAGGTGCGGCCGGTCTGGCAGTTTGGGCTCTACGGTGCACTCGGCGCCAGTCTGGCCTATCTTGTCGTCTTTACCCTTCTGCCGGCACTGCTGCAGGTATTTCCACCGCGGAGCCGCGGTCCACGGCCCACCACACGCTGGGCGACCTTGACGACCGCGGTGCGAGGGCTCGTGTCGTATCACCGTCTCACCATGACGACCTGCCTGGCCGCGATGGTGCTCGGCACGGCGGGCCTCTTATCGATCCGCACGGAAGTGCGGCCGGCCCGGTTCCTGCCACCGGAGAGCCGCTGGATCGCTGATCTGGAATGGTTCAACGCACATGTCGCCCCGTTTCAGACCGTCGACGCGGTGCTCGACTTCGCCGCCCCCCACATCGGGCTCGGTGATCGGGCAGCGGTCACGCAGGAGGTGCAGGCGCGACTGGCGGCGGTCACTGAAGTGCGGGGGAGCCTCTCGGCGGCGTCGTTTCTGCCCGATGACCTGCTGGGCTTTGCCGACCGTGGTGAGGTGCGGTCGGTGATTCGCCGAGGAGTGATCGACGGCCGGCTTCGCCGCAGCCTGAGCACCCTCGCTGATGCGGGTATGGTGTCCACTCCCGGCGACCGTCAGCTGTGGCGAATCTCCCTTCAAGTTGCCAACTTCACAGCCGAGCGGCAGCGGGCCTTTGAGGCGACTGTTCGGGATGCCGTCGCAGCCGCCTCGGAATCGCTCGAGGCACCGCCACCGGCGGCGATCATCTGCACCGGCGGGGTGCCGCTCGTGATTGCCGCCCAGCGGGAACTGCTCGAAGCGCTGCTGGAAAGCTTTGCATTGGCCTTCCTCACGATCGTGGCCGTGCTGGCCCTGTTCCTTCGCAGCCCGACCGCCGGCGTGCTGGCCATGATTCCAAATATCCTGCCTCCGGTCTGTGTGTTTGGCTTGTTGGGCTGGCTCGGGCGGCCGCTCGATGTGGGTGGCATGATGACGGCGAGCGTGGCGCTCGGCATCTCGGTCGACGACACCGCCCACCTGCTAACGTGGTTAAAGAGGGCCGACACTCACGGGAAGGCTACGACACGGGAACGGATCGACGCGGCGCTGGCCCGATCGGCGGCCCCGATCGTCCGCACGTCGCTGATCCTCGGCCTGGCCTTTGCCGTGTTCGCCTTCTGCGACTTCACGCCGATCGCCCAGTTTGGAGGGCTACTGGCCTCACTGCTCGCCTTGGCGCTCGTCGGTGACCTCGTTCTCTTGCCGGCCCTCCTCGCCGGGCCCGCCGGCGGACTCTTTGGTCGAGGCGTGGAGCAGGATCACGCCACCGATGATGAGCAGCGTGCCCGCCAGCTTTGACCAGGCGACGCTCTCGCCAAAGATCAGGATTCCAAATACGGTTACCAACGCCGTACCCACACCGGCCCACACAGCGTAGGCCGTACCTACCTCGAGCCGCTTCATCGAGATCGCCATGAGCACAAATGTGGAAACATAAAACACGATGACTCCGAGCACCGGCAGCAGCCGGGCCATGCCGTTGGAGAACTTGAGGCACAGCGTGCCCGCGACCTCCAGCAGGATCGCGATGAAGAGAATCAGCCACGGGTTGAGAGCATTCATGCTCGGGTTCTCGAAGGGGTTTGAATAAGCCCGCGGGCTAGCCAAATTCCGGGGGGAGCGGCGATCATGAGCAGTTGTATTGGAATCCACAACGCTGCGGACAGGAGCGATACCCTAGCATGCAAGCTGAAGACGCGACGACATCCGCGGAGCCAGACCAGCGGTCGGCGACTGTCACGGCAACAGTGGTCGTGTTGGCCGTGCTCGCGGTCGGTGCCGCCGTCACCTTTCTGGGGCCGGTTTTGAAGCCGTTTCTGCTGGCCGTATTCCTCTATTACGTGGCCCACTTCGGCGTCAACACGCTCGTTCGCCTCGGGCTGGGGCAGCGGGCCGCCTACCTCGGCCTGCTCCTGCTTTTGCTCCTCGCCTCGACGCTCATCGGCCAGCTCGTCTCGCGGGAGGCGGTCACCTTTCGCACGAAGTGGCCTGACTATGAGCGGAAGATCGCCCGACTCATCGACGAGTTGCCGCAGTTCGCCGACTTCCTGCCCTGGGCAATGGATCCCGCACTGGAAACGAACAGCGTTGAGCCGAGTCTCGAGCTGCCTCGCGGCGAAGACGGCCTTTACACAAATATGTTTCGCGGCGCATCGAAGCAGGCGATTGACTATGTGTTTGCCCACGGGCTTGAATTCGCGGAGGTCTTCTCGCTCGTGCTGGTCTATCTCGTCTTTCTCTTCATGGGCAGCCGAAGGCTGCCCGGCAAAATCGCCCGTGCCTTCCCCGGTGGCCGCGGGGAGCAACTACTGCGAATCGGCACCGGCATCACCGAATCGATGGAACGATTCATGGCCGTTAAGACGATCGTCGGCCTCGGTATGGGAGCGACAGCAGGACTGATCATGGCCGCCCTCGGACTCGATTACTGGCTACTGTGGGCATTTCTCTTTTTTGCCGCCAATTACATCACCTATATCGGCAGCATCGCCGCCTGCATCCCGCCGATCCTGCTGGGCTTCGTGGCCCTTGATTCGACCGCAGCCGCCATCCTGCTGGCCGTGTTGCTCGTGGTTAATCGGCTTGTCTGGATTGACTTCGTCGAGATCAAGATGTCAGGGCAGCAACTCAACCTCGACCCCACCCTGATGTTTCTCTGGCTGGCATACTGGGGCTGGATGTGGGGCGTGCTCGGACTGCTGCTGGCCTACCCCATGCTGGCGGCGGTCAAGATCGTGCTGGCCCACATCAAGGGGGCCGAGGGTTGGGCGATTCTCTTGAGCGAAGAGTGAATCCGGCTGCTCAGGAACCTTCAGTCCAGGTCGTTACCGACAACACGGGGGCCAGCGGGAGGGGGGGGCGTGGTAGGCGGCGGTGGCTTTTCGCCAGCCCGTACACCGGTGAAATACTCCCGCTGAAACAGGTTTGGCGAGATCGGCTCCCAGCCCGCCGGCCATCCCTGGACCGCGTTGTTTGTCGGCATCGTCCAGGTGTCGGTGAAGTTTCTCACTTCAAGATAGGTTTCAAAGGCATCAGGCTCGACCATGTAGCGAACGTAGAAGAACGGTTTTTCCCCTGTCGCAATTTCAAACAACAGTTTGTTGAAGTCACCCACTTTGGAGGCCGCTCGCTTGATCTGTTCTCCTGCATTATCTTTCGGAGTAAGTACGACAGTGAGATTTGCGCCGGCCCGCTTCATCGAGATTTCAAAATCGTTATAGCCGCGGAGGTTCAATGGCTTCTCTGTCGATTCCTTGATGATCGCCTCGGCCATCTCCTCGTAAGATGTATACAGGGCCGGATTCGGGATGAGCCAGCCGTCTTTATCCGTCACCATCTTGAGTGACTTCAGCGTTCGTACGAACCACCGCTCAAGATTCGGATCCTCTTTCCAGGGCAGCACCCTGATCGGAAACGGAATGATGCGGTCGCCACGGCACAGGACAAACAACGGCTGAAGGGGTTGAAGTTCAGTCTCACCTTTCGAGTTCTTGACAAACATGAAAGAGGGCTTCGGCGTCGGCAGTCGCACCTCCTTCACCGGCGGTGGCTTGGGAGATCGAGTCTCTTTGAGTTCTGTCATGAGTGCCAGACGCTGGACCTCAGCCTTGCTATTTTTTTCCTCCAGTTCAGCGATCAGTTTGTGGAGCCCGTCGATCTGCTCCATCACCTCAGCCTTCTTGGCTTCTGCCTCCTGACGTTTTTTCTCTGCGGCGGCACTCTCCTTCTTCGCCAATGCCTCCAGTTCCTTAAGTTCCTGCTGAAGTTTCTCGAGTTCCTTGACTGGATCGCCAGCCTGAAGCTTCTTTTCTCGCTGGATCAGCTTCTCGACTCGCTTCAACTCTTTCGCGACCTCGATGGCATGCTCTTCCGCCTTTTCTCGCTCCTCAGGCGAGATCTTCTTTTCATACTCCTCAACGATCTTGCGGGCTGCATCCTGACTTGAGAGCTGTACCGCAACGAGCACGATCACCAGGATTCCCACGACATTGGTCAGCGCATCGAGCAGCGAATCCATGTTTCCACCGGTCGCCGATGTTTTGCTGCGTCGTCGAGCCATCGATTCCTCCCTCGCCCTCAGCCCTTCACGCTCGAGAAGTCGAGCACACCTTCGCCTGGAAGCGGCACCGCACCGTAAAGCTTGCGGAGTTGGAGCGGACTGTCTGGGTCCTTGGGATCGATCGGGCTTTTAAGCTTGGACTCGTTGGCTTTTTGAAAGGCCTCAAACCGACCGCGAACCGAATTGTAGATGTCAAGGCAGTCCGGCCGCATGAGGAATGTGACGATAGCGGCGTCGTCGGCTAACACCGCAGTCAAAAGTTTTCCCAGCGCCGCATCCTTTCCAATATCCGCCGCTTTGATCACGAGCGGCTGCTTTTCCGGCCAGAGCGGCTGCTCTGGAAAGATCACCAAGCCCTCCTTGTTGATCTCGACGAATACTGCCTTCGAAGGTGTTCCTCCCGCAAGACCGGCGATCTTGCCGGGCAGCAGGGAAATTGACTGCTCCGGTTTTTTTTGGCGTTCCGCGAGGTCTGCCTTGATTTTTGTCATTTCTTC
>JAYQOK010000092.1:9221-14892 GCA_038144795.1 Candidatus Kuenenia sp.
CTGCAATTCCGGCTGTTTGTCTTCACGGAGCTTTTTCTCCTGGAGCAGGGCGGGGTCGATGGAGGGCGGGGCCTTGGGAATCTTCGCAACCTGACTCTTGGCCTCACGGAGCTTTTCCTCGGCGGACTCGATCTGTTCCTCGATCTTCTCCAGTTCAACGCTCGTGCTAGCCGTTTCCTGTCGCATCTCCTCGAGCTGTTTTTCAAGCACCTCGATCTGCTGTTCCTGTTCCTTGACCTTGACGAGCTTGGCTTCGTATTCGGCGGCGTCGGCCACCGGCTTCGTGTCAACTTGCTCCAGAACGACAGCCGTAATGATCAGGATTAGATTTCCGATCACGCAGGCCAAAATGTCGAGGAACGGGAAGAGTGATACTTCCTGTTTTTTCTTCTGCCGCCGCGCCATTGCCAAGGCTTCCCGTCGAGGCCGTCAACCAACCTGCTGCTCTCGTGGATCCTCAGGACCGATATTTCGCAGAGCCATTTCTACCCGCCTTCGACTTGCCACCAAAGCCGAACCAGCTGCGCGGTTTCATCTCCACCGTGACCGTTTTGCCGTCGAGCTTCTGGAGCGTCTCTGACAATCCGGAGAGTCCCTGTTGGAGCGTTGTCGAGAACGACTTCACCTGGTCGGCGGCATGGGCCATCGTCTGTGAGGCCCGTTCACGTGCCGCTTCGGCATCGACCGCGATTGCTGTCAACTCATCTCGACTATGCGTCAGCACTGCGTTGAGCTGGGCCGCTTGATCGGCGTGCTTGGCGTGCATGGCATCGGTCACCTGCAGCCACCCATCCTGCACCTTCTTGCCGATCTGCTCGCCAACGCCGTCCAGTTGCCCGACGAAGCGGCCGAGCATCGCCTCCGTCTGAGCCATCCGTTCGGTCTCTCGATCGTCGATCTTTTTCCAGGAATCGAGGAGATCAGCCGCCACGGTGCTACCCAGCGACTTCAACTGATTCCCCCACGATTCAAGTTCGGCCCTGTGCGCCGTGAGAGCCGCGTTAACCACCTCCTGAATGTCGATGCGGTTGGCCGCTGGCCCGGCTGCCTGCTGTTCCGGCCCGCCGCGTCCGTCCTCCAACCGTCGGAGGAGGTACTCATTCGTGTACTCATCCACCTCACCAATCACATCACCCTCCATCTTCTGAAGGGCGGTCACCGGAAACGTGAGGATCATGGCCATCGACAGGGCGACGAGCGTCGTGTCAAACGAGGTGCCGAGTCCTCCCGTGATGTTCTTGAGCCCCGCTTTGAGTGACTCCATATCGCTTGACTGGCTGAGCGTGTCGGTAAATCCCCCCACTGCGGAGCTTACTCCGATGACCGTGCCAAGAAAGCCGAGAATCGGAATGGCCCAGATGAAGACGTGAAAGAGCGAGTAACTTGAATCGACACTGCCGGCATCAAGATCCGATTGGCTGGCAAGCATCGTGGCCGTGTCGGCGGCGCTTCGACGTGACCGGAAATGTTCGAGACCACGAACGCAGCGGGTGACCAGAAAGCTCCCCACCGCATCGCGCGGCAAATCACCGATGTACTTCAGGAATGCATCGAGGTTTTTCGTTGTGATTTTTTCACCGATGTCACTCGGTAAAACATCAAACAACAGCGCCTGCCGTTGGCGACGAATCTTGAGGTACTTCGAGATCAGCATGCCGACTGCCCAAAAGAACAGAAACACTTCGGCGTACGGAACCCAGAGGCCGTTAGCCATGGTTGCGTTTTCGCCACCCATAAAGAGTCGGCCAAGATAAGAACGCTGCGCAGGAGTGCCCGCGAATGGCCACAAGACGAGGTAAAAAATCACCGTAGCGGCGATGCCAAAGAGGATGAACACCCCGACATTGACGTTGGTGTTGGCCGTAACGGAGAGAACCTGTGAAACTGGTGGCGTTGATGGTTTGCTCTTCTGTGAAATGCTCCCGGTTTGCACGATCGGGAGAGCCGTCGTAGCGGCCGCTGGCGTCGTCGCATCCTCTGCGGCGGTTGCAGCGGGCCGCTGAACAGTGATCGTGCCTCGACAGTGAGGACACCGGGCGGTGCTCCCCACCAATTCGTCACGGACTTTCAGATTCTTCTGGCAATGCGGACACGCGATCGAGAAATACATAATCCGGAATCCACGAGACGCGGACAGCGGATCCACATTACAGAAACCTGCTGCTGCCCTTTCGAATGATTCTATCCCGGCAGCAGGCAAGGCCGCAATTGACGCACTGCGATCCACACAAACTCAGCGCTGGATCGGTGCTGATCGCGAAATCGAGTTTCCCTCCCAAGTCGCCGTATCCGTGTCCTGATCGTAGGTGAGTATACGGTGAGCACTCCCCGGCACGGGTGGCACATCGATCCGCGGCAGCCATTTCCTGTGCTCATTCATCACGGCTGCGTACGCGTCTTTGCCAGCCAGATTGTCCCACTCATGGGGATCGGTGTCCAGACAATAAAGTTCTTCACTCCCATCCGCATAGTGAATGAAGCGATAGCGGTCGCTGCGGACGGCGTGATTGCCTCGGTTGTGGGTGGTGATGGCTGGCCGTTCCCGCGGGGCCTGCGGATCATGCAAGTACGGAACGAGGCTCATTCCTTCAAGGTCGTTCTGCGCCCGAAGTCCAGCCAATGCAATCAGCGTCGGATAGATGTCGAGCAGTTCGACCGGACGATCACACCGCTGGCCGGGCGGAATGCCCGCTCCGGCAAAGATCAGTGGGACACGGGTACTGCGCTCCCAGAGCGAGTTTTTTCCCGTAATGCCTTTCTCACCCAGGTGCCAGCCATGATCGCTCCAGAGCACCACGACGGTGTCCTCCGCATGACCAGACTCTTCCAGTGCCACCAGCACACGACCGATCTGCGCATCCACGAAACTTGTACAGGCCAGATAACTACGAACAAGATTCCGCCATTGGCGCATCTGCTGGATTTCACTCAAACGCGGTTCGGGAAGCGCCCAGTGGAGGTACCAGGAAAACCGTGGCGTGTCGTCACGGTCGTCTTCAAGAATCGCCGGCAGCACAATGTCATCATCGGGGTAGAGGTCAAACCAGCGTTGCGTTGCATAGCACGGTACGTGCGGCAGAAAGAAGCCGGCGGCGATAAAAAAAGGCTTCCCCTCCGGAGCCGAGCGAATCTGATCAACCGCCCAGGACGCAACCGCAAAATCCCCTTTCACAGAATCGTCGTTATCGAGCGGCCAAACGCCCCAATCGACGAGGGGATGACTGATTGCAGGCGATGATGGCACGAGTTTTCGCGGCGGTTTTGCTCCTACACCGCCATGGCCACCAGCGGTTTGGAAGTCGGCGCTGGCTTCCTTGCCACCCGATCGTGTGCCCTGATGAAAAATCTTACCGTCACCGGACGTAACGTACCCATGCGCAGCAAAGTATTGGGGTAGCGTGGCCCGGGCTGCGAGTGATTTCACCGAACGAAATGAAGGTGCGAGTCCGTAGATTCCCGTGGTAGATGGTCGGAGGCCTGTCAGAACACTCGTCCGTGACGGATTGCAAAGCGGAGCCTGACAATGCGCATTGGCAAATGTCACGCCACGGGCCGCCAGGGCATCAATGTAGGGCGTTTTGACGAGCGGATGGCCCCCGAGATGTCCTACCCAATCGTTCTGATCATCGATGGCAATGAAGAGCACGTTGGGCCGCTGCTTATCAGCAGCGACGCCCGCACTGAGCCCATAGCCGATTGCCAGCATCGCCCAGATTCCGATTCGCAGCACGGCTGTGGTGATCATGGTGGGGCTTCTCATGGCTTCAGTTCCATAGGGAAAACATTTTTGTTCACGCATCTGCACCATCAAACACATACACTCTACAGCTTGGTCACTCACCAAAACACTGTAAACAAAATGCTGGGAATCGCTAGAAGAGATTTGCGCGGCATGAGAACAACAGCAAACACAGGAATTCCAACACGATGAAACGCGAAGAGACTCAAAACGGCAAACCACTATCACGGCGGAACTGGCTGACTGGATTGAGTGCCTCAGCCGCAGCGATGGTGATTGGGTATGGAACAGCAGCTGAGCCAATCCGAAGGACCGGCCCGCCACGCCTCCGCCTCGGCCTTGCGGCCTACAGCTTCCGTCAGTTTTTTCTGTGGAATCGGGGACGCCAACAGCAGCTCGCTGATCCTAATCGAATGCTGTCGTTGGATACTTTCCTCGCGATGGCAGCAGATTGGGGCTGTGATGGAGCCGAGTTGACGAGTTACTTCTTCGATCCGAAGACGTCCGACACTGATATCGTGACTCTACGGCAGGCGGCATTCACCCGTGGCCTCGCAATCAGTGGGAGTGCGGTTGGAAATAATTTCGCGATTCCGCCGGGTCCTCAACGCAACGCAGAAATCAAGCTGGTTAAGGAATGGATCGACCGAACAGCGCTTCTCTCAGCGACTCACTTGCGGGTATTTGCCGGCCCCATTGCCAATGGGGGTTCGGAGGACGAGGCACAGAAAAACTGTGTGGCAGCACTCGAAGAATGTTGTGACTACGCCTCAACACGGGGCGTGATGCTCGGTCTTGAGAATCATGGCGGCATTGTGGCAACTGCTGACGCGCTTCTTGACGTTGTCCGGTCTGTGCAAAGCCCATGGCTCGGTATCAACCTTGACACCGGCAACTTTCACTCTGCCGATCCCTACGCCGACCTGGCTCGTTGCGCTCCCTACGCAATTAATGTGCAGTACAAGGTAGCCATCCGTCGGCGGCCGAAGGACCCAGCCGAACCGGCCGATCCAGGCAGGGTTATCAGCATCCTCCGTGACGCCGGATATCAGGGATTCGTTTCCCTTGAATATGAAGAGGACGAGGATCCTTTTGTCGCGGTGCCACGGCACCTCGCCGAGCTCCGCCGCCGCATTGCAATCTGACGGCAACACCCACCCAGTGGCAGACTGGGCTCCTGGGGTTGGCCAACGGTTGTGGTAGGCTGACGACTATTCCGACGAGATCACGTTCCTGGAAGGGCGGCGTCGCTTCGTGGGAATCGAGTTCGTCGCTGTACCATGCCCGCTGTAAGGACTTCGTATGAAACAATCACCTGCCGTTACACGACGCACATTTTTGCACGATGCCACTCTGCTGGGTGGAACCACGGCCACCGCCGGGCTTGTCTCTCGCATTGGCAACGCCGCAGATGCTGCAAAACCTCTCCGGGTGGCCGTTGTCGGCCTCGGGCGCGGCATGGGGCACATTCAAGCCTTGCTCAAGATTCCGGGAATTGATATCGCCTATCTCGCAGAAGTTGACCCGCATCGTCTCGCCGCCGGAATGAAGGTCGTGACGTCAGCACAATCCTCGCCACCGCAAGGCATCGAGGACTTTCGGGCGGCCCTCGACGACACCACGCTCGACGCCGTCTTCCTTGCCCTCCCCAATTTCTGGCACACGCCTGCATCGCTTCTGGCACTTCAGGCCGGAAAGCACGTGTATGTGGAAAAGCCTGGGAGTCAGAATCCTCGCGAGGCCGAAATGGTGGTGGCGGCTGCTCGGCGGTATGGCCGGCTCGTTCAGATGGGCAATCAGCGGCGGACATGGATGAAGGACGCGATCACGGCCTTGCATGGTGGAGCTATTGGCACCGTCCGCCACGGTCGATCGTTCTATTACAACGCCCGCAGCGCGGTCGCCTCAGGCGACCGCAGGCTCCCGGCGGGC
>JAYQOK010000093.1:0-14722 GCA_038144795.1 Candidatus Kuenenia sp.
CGGCTCGACGCGGCAAGCGCTGCGGCGATCTGGGAGCAGGCGGCCGCGGCCCCGTGGGCGGCCGATGTGGCGCGGCTCACGGCGGCAATCGGCCCGGAGCATCCACTGCGGGCATGGCCGCTGGTGGTGGTTGTCGATGATGCCGACTTTGCCGCAGCCAGCCTCGAAAACTTCTTGTGGGTCACCTTCACCCGCTCCAACCCGGCGGCCGACGTGCATGGCGTCGATGCCTTCGTGCACCAGAAGCACTGGGGCTGTCACGGGCCGCTGGTGATCGACACGCGGCTGAAGCCGCATCACGCGCCGCCGGTCGAAGAGGATCCAGCGGTCTCGGCGCGGGTGGATGAGCTCTGCAAACGCGGCGGCCCACTGGCGGGATTGATCTAAAAACGGCGAGGCCGTGGGCTCCCCGTGCCCCGGGAGCCGGCCTTGATGGCAAGCGGAGGTATGGACACCGAGAGCGCAGCCAGCAGGGAGAGAGCGATGGGCAGGATGCCCATCGCGAACGTCCGGCGACCGGGCACGGAGAGCCCATGGCCGGGTTGAGCAAAGAGAACCGAGGCGAAAGAAACTACGCGATGCTCGTGATCCGCACCTTCGTCGAGAGCGACCGGTGGCCGGTGCGGCGACGATAGTTCTTGCGGCGGGCAAACTTCTGCACGTAGATCTTCTCGCCCTGCACGGGGCCCACCACTTCGGCCTTCACCGTGGCGCCCTTCACCAGCGGTGCGCCCATCTTGAGGGTGCCGGTCTCACTCACGGCGAGCACCTTATCAAACACCACCTCGCTGCCGGCCGGCAGATGGCGGAAGTCGATCTCAAGCTCCTGGCCCTCCATCACGCGATACTGCCGCCCGCCATCGGCAATGACGGCGTAGAGGTGATTGGATCCCGCCATGCTGGCGGCGTGGGTTGCTGCGGTGGTGGCCATGGCTCGTTACCTAACTGTCCTGCGGGGCTCAAAAGGGAAAAAAGAGAATAACGACGCTGCCAGCCCGGGTCGAGTGGGCTAAAAAAAGCCCGTTCCAGCCCCGGGCAGCGTCCGAAATAGATGGATGGGCTCACGGAAACCGCACCGTCCGGCCGTTGGCGTCCCAGGCCTCGAAGACGAGGTGCTCCGGTGACACGCCATCCTTGCCGACCACATGCAGCTCGATGTGGGTCATGTCTTCAAACTGGGCCATCTCCCGCCGCTTGCGGTTGTTGATCCAGGTGGCCACGTCGTCGTGCACCGAGATGTTGAGCTTCGTCACGTCATCTCGCGTGGCGGAGAGGTGGAGCGTCCGCATCACCTCGATCGCCATGCTTTCGGCCGTCTTCACCATGCCCGTGCCGGTGCAGGTGGGGCAGTCGCGGAAGATGCTTTTCCGAAGCGACGGGCGAATCCGCTGCCGGGTCATTTCGATAAGGCCGAAGGGGCTCGTCCGCAACACCTTCGTGCGAGCCCGATCCCGCTTGAGCGCGTCGTGGAGCGCCTTCTCGACATTGCGGCGGTATTTCTCCTTCCGCATGTCGATGAAGTCGTTGACGATCACGCCGCCGAGGTCACGCAGCCGCAGCTGGCGCGCGATCTCCTTGGCCGCGATCAGGTTCATCTGGTAGGCGTTTTCCTCGGCGCTCTTCTCGGTGCGGAAGGAGCCAGAGTTGACGTCGATCGCCACGAGGGCCTCGGTGGTATCGATCACGATCGACCCGCCTCCCTTGAGCGGCACCTTGCGGTGATACATCCGCCCGATCTCCTCCTCGAGGCCGTAGCGGTGGAAGAGCGGCTCCTTGCCCTCGTAGAGCTGCAGCCGCGAGGCATACTTCGGCATCACGAGTTCTAGAAACTCGCGGGCCCGCTCGTAGGCGGCTGGCTCGTCGATCAGGATCCGCCCCACGTCTTCCGTGAACATGTCACGGATCGTGCGGATGATCATGTCGCTCTCCTGGTAGATGTCGATCGGCGCCGAATACTTCCGCATCCGGCGGACGATGCTCTTCCAAAGGTTAAGCAGGTAGGCCATGTCGCGGGCCATCTCCGACTTGGTCCGCTCGGTGCCAGCCGTCCGCACCACAAAGCCCACACCCTTGGGCGGCTGCAGGTCGAGCATGATGTCGCGAAGAAGCCGTCGCTCCCGCTCGTCGTCGATCTTCTTCGAGATGCCGACGCGGCCCAGTGGCGGCATCAACACGAGATAGCGGCCGGGAATTGAAATGTAGGTGGAGAGCGTGGGACCCTTCGTGCCGAAGCCCTCCTTGATCACCTGCACGAGCACCT
The DNA here is from genome assembly GCA_038144795.1 of Candidatus Kuenenia sp. GTDB lineage: Bacteria > Planctomycetota > Planctomycetia > Pirellulales > UBA1268 > CACORA01. The sequence goes on from JAYQOK010000093.1 coordinate 2,261, forward strand.
CATCGCCACGGCGGATGATGTCCTGGATCGGCGGCTTCACCCGCGGCCGGTCGCCGACCCGCGGCTTCCGCTGGCCGCGGCGGCCCCCGTCGCCATCACCCTCGCCAACGGCCCGCCCCGCTGTGTCGGCCAGCTCGAAGGCCTTGTCGGGGTCGAGCCCGCCCTGCCGGTAATACTGCGGCTCGATGTCGCTGATGTGCAGAAAGCCGTTGCGGCCCACACCGAAGTCGACGAATGCCGCCTGGATCGAGGGCTCGATGTTGACCACGCGGCCCTTGTAGATGTTACCGACGTAGTTGTCACCACTGGTCCGCTCCACATAGAGCTCCTCCAACACGCCGTCTTCCATGATCGCGATCCGGCATTCTTCCGGCTGCGACACGTTGATGAGCATTTCCTGTTTCATGAGTCTTCCTTTGGTCCACGCATTGTGTCTGAGCCGCCCGAGCGGCCCCCGCCGTCAGGCGGTCTGTTCCGAGAGCAGGCGGCGCACCTGGTCGCGCAAGTAGGCCTTCACCTCCCGCGCGCCATCCATGTCGAGCACCCGCTCGGCGATCCTGCGGCATTCGGCGACCGAAACACTTCGGCACACCTGCTTCACTTCCGGGATAGCGCTGGCTGGCACGCTGAGCTGCCGCAGGCCGAGCCCCAGAAGCAGCTGCGTGTACATCACGCTGCCGCTCATCTGTCCACACACGGAGGCCGGCACACCAGCCTCCCGCGCCACGTCCAGCGATCGCCGCAACAGTCGCAGCACCGCCGGATCGCAGGCATTGTAGAGGTCGGCGACCTCCTTGTTTCCCCGGTCGACTGCCAGCGTGTACTGGATCAGGTCGTTGGTGCCCACCGAGACGAAGTCGACTTCCTTCACGAAGGCGTCGAGCATCACCGCGGCGGCCGGGGTCTCCACCATGATCCCCACCGGCATGTTGCGGTTGAAGGGGATCCCGTGTTCGGCAAGGTCTTCCATCACGTCGGCGAGCACCATCCGGGCCTGCCGCAATTCCGTGATCGTCGAGATGAGCGGAAACATCACCCGCACGTCTCCGAGGGCGCTGGCCCGGAGGATCGCCCGCAATTGCGTGCGAAACATCGGCAGCTGCCGCAGCGAGAGGCGGATGCTCCGCAGACCGAGGCAGGGATTCCGCTCCTCCTCGGGCGTAGTCTCGGTGAGCATCTTGTCGGCGCCGAGATCGACCGTGCGGATCACCACCGGCTTGCCGGGGAGGGCCTTCACCACCTCGCTGTAGGCGGCGAAGTGATCCTCCTCGGTCGGCTCCATCCGGCTAGTCAAATAGAGAAACTCGGTGCGGTAGAGCCCGATGCCATCGCAGCCACGGCTGATGCACTGCTCAACCTCGCTCGGAAACTCGATGTTGCCGGTGATCTGTATCGAGACGCCATCGGTCGTCTCGGCCGGAAGATCGCGGAGGCCCTCAAGTTTCGCCTGGGCCGACTGCGCCGCCTCCACTTCGAGCCGGTAGCGGGCAATCGTCTCCTCATCGGGCTGCAGGATCACAAGCCCCTGATTGCCGTCGAGGATCACCGGCTCGCCGCCCGACACATCGGAGAGAAACGGCCCCACGCCCACCACGGCCGGGATCTCGAGACCCTCGGCCACGATCGCGGTGTGGCTACCGGGGCCGCCGAGCTCAGTGGCGAAGCCCTGCACGAAGCGGCGGTCGAGGTTGGCCGTCTCGCTCGGCGTGAGGTTGTGGGCCAGCACGATCACCGGCTGCGAGATGGCGGCGAGCGTCTCCCGTCGCTGGCCGAGCAGGTTGCGGAGGAGGCTCTTCTCAATGTCGTAGATGTCGTGGGCGCGATGCGAGATGTGGTTGTCAAGGCTTTGAAACACCTTCGCATAGCGGCGGAGCGTGCGGCTGACGGCGTATTCGGGCCACCAGTTGCGGTCCCGCACAGCCGCGGTCAATTCCGCCTGCAGCTTCGGGTCGTGAAGCATCGCCAGATGGGCGTCGAAGATGGCGGCGTACTGGCCGCCGAGTTCCGACTTGATGGCGTCGCGGTCCCGCTCGATCTCGCGGGTGGTGTCGGCAACGGCGTGGGCCAGTCGCTCGAGCTCCGTATCGACGGCGCTACGGGCCACAAACCGCCGCGGAATGCGGAAGCCCTCGCTGTCGAGAACGAGCGCCTCGCCGATCGTGACGCCGGCGGAAACGGCGATGCCTTGGAGTTTCAGCATGGGGGCGCAGTCCGCGCGCCGGCTGCGACATCACGGCTGAAGAGATCGCCCCGCGGCAAAGCCGCAGCGATCGGGATCTTCAGGGGATTCGCGCCTGGCGGGTCGTTGCGGCTCCTGTGTCTGGGATGGAGTGTCGGGGAATGCAGTCAGGATTGGGTCTGATGTTCTAGATCGTTGAAGTTGCGGTCGAAGAGCCGGCCGATGGCCGCCACCGCTTCGTCGGCGTCGGGCCCAGTCGCCTCCACCACCAGCCGCGTGCCCGCCTCGGCGGCGAGCGTGAGCAGATCGAGGATGCTCTTGCCATCGACCCGTTGGGCCGACCCGACCACCTCGATCCGCGATTGCCACCGCTGCGCCTCTCGCGCAAGCAGGTCGGCCGGCCGGGCATGCAGCCCTTGCGGGATGCCCACCACGACCTCACGGGAAACGGTTTGTTGACTGATCGTCATGCGGTTGGTCTCGGTTTCGGCGGCAGTGCGGATCACGACACGATCCCGTGGCTGTCGGCCTCTTCGAGCAGGTGTTGAACGTCGTCGGGGGTCTTGGCCGCCTTGAGCAGTCGGCAGAAGGCGTCGTCGCGGAGCTGTCGCGAGATGTTTTCGAGCGCCCGCAGGTGGTCGCCCGGCCGATCCGGCGGCGAGACGAGCAGGAAGAAGAGGTGCACCGGCTCGCCGTCGAGGCTATCGAAGTTGATGCCTTCCGGGCTCACGGCCACCGTGCCCACGAGCCGGTTTACGCTCGGATGCTTGGTATGCGGCACAGCCACGCCCCGGCCGATGCCGGTGCTGCCGAGATCTTCCCGCTTCATGATCGCCTTGATGATTCCTTCCATCTCGTCGACCGAAATGCGGCCGGCGTCGACGAGGGCCTGCACCATCTCGCGAATTACGCCTTCCTTGGTGGTGGCGTCAACATGCGCGCGAATCGCGTCGAGTGTGACAAAGTCTGAGAATTTCATGCGGTGGGATGTCTTTCGGGGACAGGTCAGGACCGGCGGGCGGTTTCCGCGTGCTTGTGGTCGCGGACCTTCTCCTTGTGCTTGCGGAGTTGCTGCTCGAGCTTCTGTACGGCCCCGTCTACACTCCTCCAGAGTTGGGGGGAGGCTTCGTGGCTCACCATGTCGTGGAAGTGCTCAGCCTTGGCGATGATCTCGACCATCGGGAGGTCATGATTTTCAAGATCGACGGTCACATCGAGCGCAGTGAGACGGTCGAAATAGCGTTGCAGCCGCGACACCTTGGCCGAAATCTTCGATTGCGAGGCCGGGCTCAGGTGTCCATGGCGCGCTGAGACATTGATTTGCACGGGTTGTCCTTTCAGGAGCGATTCCGAGACTTCCGGAGCATATCACCCGCCGCGGCGCTTCCACAAACGCCGGCCACAATCCTCGCGTCTCACGCATCTCGGGCCAATTCCTGCCGCGATAGGTCGGCAGACCTCTCCTACAGTCGCTTGCGGCGGATCGCCTGTTTCTCAAGTTGGGTCCGCCACCAGGCGGCGCCCTGCCGACGCTTCTCCTCCAATCCATCCGGTCGATACCGAATGCGGTCGGTCGCCGTCGGCTGCACGATCTCGAAGAGATTCTTGGTGGCATACCGCCGCACGATCAGATCGGGGTCGTCGAGCGCCTCCACGAGCACCGCATCCGCCCCAGCCGCGAGTTCGGCGTCGCTGAACCCGCGGGCCATGGCATAGAGCATCTCCCCCTTGCCCGGCGGCCCGCGATCAAGCAGCGTGGCCGCCAGCTTCGCCCCCGAATTGGCCCCGCGAGCAAGGGCCAGCGGCACCGTCGCCGCCTCGACCGCGAGCCACTGGGAGGCCTCGAGTTGTTCGCCCGGGCGGTCGGCCGAGAGCAGGATCACGAGTTCGTCATACTCGCCGATCAAGGCGAGCGTGGCCGCGGCGAGAGAGCGGTTTTCTGCCCGGTTGCCGATCGCCATATCGTGGAGTGAATCGAAGAGCGGCCGGGCCTGTTGCAAGGCAGTCGCAAGCGACTCGCCCGCGCGGCGGGTGAGCGGGTCGATCGGCTCGGGGCCGCCGGCCCAGCCGAGGCTGCTGCGGCGGTCAGTCACGGCCCGCTCGGGCCGCAGGCTATCCCACACCAGCGCCGAACGAGCTTCGAGCAGTCCCTCTTCGGCGATGCCGCCGAGCAGTGATCCCGCGGTTGGGTCGGTTGGGCTTGCCATCGGCAGCTGACGCCAGCTGAGCCCGCCGGTGGTCGACATGACCGTGGCCAGCATGCGGGCCGGATCAGCGGCGGGGTCATCGCCGGGCCGCCGCTCCAATTCAACCGCCGCCGCCACCGGCTCGGTGAGCCCGGCGGTCACCACACCATGCAGCCTGCCGGCCGTGATGCCGAGCTGTTTGTCGGCGGTCATTCCTCGGGCGATGATCCGTCCGATCACCACCGTGATGCGGGGCGTGCCGTCAGGATCAATCGAGAGCGTTGCCTGCGTGCCGCGGAGCAGCTTCACGCCGATGCCGTCGAGGTCGATCTCGGCATCGCCGCCAGGGGGCACCACCAGCTCCTCGCGTTTGGTGAGCGGCTCACCGGCCGGAAAATAGACCCATGTCTGCCGGCCGGCTTGCAGCACGCGATGCAGCAACACGCCGCCCGGTGCCACCAAGCCCACACTGTCAGCGGCATTGGCCGCGGCGGGAGTCGGCGGAGCGGCCGGCGGTTCTGGGCGAGGCATCGCTGCGGCCGGCCCCGCGGCGATCGCGAGCGCATCGCCCTGCGGCACCCGAGGCTGCTGGGCTGGCGGCAGCGAATCAACCAACGCACTTTCCTCGGCCGTCATTGGTGGGGCCGGTGTCGCTACGGCAGTCGCCGCCGGAGGATCGCTTGTGTCGGAATTGATTGGCAGCGGGGCAGCCGGCTTGTCGAGTGCCGCAGTCGCATCGGGAGACGGGGGCTGCTCAGGCTTGGGCATTGCGGCTGCCGGGGCCTCGGTGTCGGTGTCGTTGTCAGGGCGAATGGCGTCGGCCGCGTCGGCCTGAGCATCATCGGCCGCAAGGGGCGGGGCAGCGTCTTCAGCCGGAGGCTGTGGCTCGGCCTGGGCAACAGCCGCCGGCGCCGCGGGCCGCGTCGCGGCCACCCGCCGGCCGTCGCTGGTCACCTTCCAGACGAGCACGCCGCCAGCGAACAGCAACACCAGCAACGCCACGGCTGCCGATGCCCAGGCCAGCCACGGGCGTCGCTCAGCGGCGCGGCCGCCGCGTGTCGTGTCGGGCCGCGGTGTATGCCGCGCCTGCTCGACCGCTGTCCGCACAGCCACGGCGTTTTCCCGCGCCTCGTCGCGCTCGGCGGCGGCCGCCTCCACGGCAGCGCGGTGATGGAAGAGCTGCAGCAGCCGATCGTGGCTGGCAGCATCGAGTGGTTTGATAACGGCCGCGTCGCGGGCCACCTGGGCGAGCAGTTCGTGGCAGGCGGCCACCTCGGCGAGGTGCAGATCCGATTCCAGACAGATCTTTTCGAAGTCTGCCAGGCGATCAGCAGGTAGCGAGTTGTCGAGATACTCGGCGACGGTGTTCGCGTCGTCGGCAAGGCCGCGGCCATCGACCTTGGGTGCCGGGATCTCCGGCCGGGCCACCGCCCGGCGGATCCGCTTGATCAGGCTTTCGGCCGTCGCGTTGCCATCCACCTGCTTCGCGAGGTCGTCGCGGGCGGCGGCAGGCAGGATGCCGTCGAGATAGGCGAGCAGCGTGCGGAGTGTGAGTCGCATGAGATTGTGACCGGCAGAGGCGAGGGCAAAGGACCGCGGCACACAAAAGCCGCTCCCAGAAGAAGAGTGGCGGGAAAGACAGATTTTCGTAGAAAAATCCCTAAATCGGCCGAAAAATGGCCGGGCCCGACCCAAATCTCGGCAGGCTGCGTATAAAAGGTTGGTATCACGGGAGTTCGGTGAGGAGGCGTTGATGACAGCCATGTCGAGCCATCGTCGGCAGGCGATCCTGCGCGAGGCAGCCGGCTATATCGAGCTGGGCGAGCTGCTTGTGCAGCCTGATCTGCCCACGCCCCCCCATGCGGCCAAGCTGCTGCAGCGGGGCCTGGCTGCGGTGCGTCAGCTTCCCGAGCGCACCCGCTCTCGCCCTGATGCCTTGCTCCTCGAGGGCGAGGCCTTGCGGGCGCTGGGCCACTTTGAAGAGGCGATCGGGCCGCTCACCGCCGTGGCCGACGAGCATCCTGAGCGGATCGAGGCCTGGCTCGGTCTGGGCTGGTGCCTCAAGCGGATGGGGCGGCTCGACGCGGCGATCAAGATGCTTGAGAAGGGGCTGGCGGCCTCCCCAAAACAGCCGATCCTGTTTTACAATCTGTCGTGTTATTACTCGCTCGATGGGAATGTGGCGGCCGCCGTTGAGCATCTCACCCAAGCCATCGCGCTCGATGACCGGTTTCGTGATCTCACCCAGCTTGAGCCCGATTTCGATCCGATCCGCAAGGATCCCCGCTTCCTCGCGGCCACGCACATCACGGTCTGACGCGAGCCTAAGGTGGATCGCCGGCTCGGGGGCGGCAAAAGTCTCCTCGCCGGGCGAGGATACGCCCAAGGCTCGTCGAGCGTTCGCCGACCCCCGAGCCTCCGTTTCTCTAAGTTTCATGTGGCAAAAGCCCTCCGTGGCCTTTTGCATTGCTGTGGATAGCAACGGGCGTGGGGCGGGCCGATGACGAGCGCGGCGTTGCAGGAGATCGTTGCGGTGTTGGGCTGCCCGGCGGCGGGGAATCCGGCGCAGTATCTCTTCGAGCGGGCGATCGAGGCCGCGGGGATCGATTGGCGGTTTGTCACGTTCGACGTGGAGCCTGAGCGGATTGCCGAGGCGATCGCCGGCGTGGCGGCGCTCGGCTTTCGCGGCTGCCTCCTCGCGGGCCCACTGCAGGAAGCGGCCGCCGGGCTCGTGGCCACGCTCACTCCCGCTGCCACATTTTCCGGTGGCGTAAACCTGATCGATCGCCAGCCCGAGGGCCTCGTGGGCCACATGACCGATGGCCGCGGTGTCGTGGAGGCGCTGCGATCGCATTGTGACCCCACCGCCATGCCGGTACTGATTCTTGGCGGCGGCCCGGCGGCGCGGGCCACGGCCCTGGAGCTGGCGCTGGCCCGCTGCCCCGGGATCGTCATCTGCGATCCGCAGGCAGAGCGGGGCGAGGCTGCCGTCGCCGCGATCAACGAGCTGGAGGGGGCGGTGGCCACGCTGCTTCCGTGGGCTTCGGCGATCGAGATTCCGGCGACGGTAGGCATCGTTGTGTCAGTACTCGCGGCCGAAGGGTCGGAGCCCCTGCCCACGATCACCGGATTGCGGGGCGACCTGGTGGTTGCCGACCTGCCGCTGGTGCCGCAGCCGTCGCCACTGATCGCCTTGGCGGCCGCGGCCGGGGCCTGCCCGATCGACGGGCTGGAAATTCATACCGAGAAGACGGCGATCGATTTTCAAACCTGGACGGGCATTAAGGCCGACACCGACACGCTCCGAGAAGCCCTCGACGAGTTCCTTGATGCGTAGCGGAGGCGGATCGCTGTAGCTCACGCCGCCTTGCGCAGCCGTTCGATCTTCTTGAGCAGGGCCGCGGCGCTTGATCGCACGTCGCCCACCGGATCCTGCTCGAGAGCCTCGATCCGCTCCACGATCACCGCTGGCGGCGGCGTGCTCGTGGCGTCGACCAGCGCCGCCACGCCCCGCAACGCGTTGATCACCACCAGCGCCCGCTTATATCGCCGCGACTGGGCCGCTGGGTCATCGCTACCTGGCGGCGGGGCCTCGTCGGCAAGCGTGAGCATTTCGGCGAGCGTGTCGGTCGCTTCGTCGCGACCCTGTCGGGCCAGGCCGAGCGCGGCGTTAAACCGCACGTCGTCGTTGTCATCGGCGGCCAACTGCACCAGCCGCTCCACCGCCTCGTCGCCACCGACCACGCCCAGCGTGAAGGCGGCAGCTCCGCGGAGCGGTGAATCGTCGCTACGGGAGGCAGTGATCACCGTCGGCACGATCTCGGCCGGGGCATCAGCTCCGCGGCCCGCAGCCACGAGGTTGGTGGTGAGCACAGCCAGCGCCTCCACGGCGGCCCGCGCGGTCTGCGGATCGGCGATCCGTTCGGCCTGGGCAATCAACGGCGTGGCCGCCGAGGGGATGGCGAATTCGCCGAGGGCTCGGCAGAGATAGAGCCGCAACGTTTGCGACTGCTCGCCCGTGCGGCCGCTGGTGGCCTCTTCAGAAAGAATCCGGCCGAGTTCGCCGGCAAGGTTTTCATCAGACTTCAGCACGCCGCCGCCGGGGCCGCGGAGATCATTGGCGAGGTTGAGGGCCGCCTGCCAGCGGCCTTCATTGCTGCGGCGGAGTGTCCGCACATACGCCTGCGGGTCGTTGCCAAGATGGGCGAGCCAATGGAAGGCAAGCCACACGCACACGATGATCGCCACGATGATCGCTGGTACCAGAAACAGCTGCACCAGGAAGCCGGCGCTCGGCGGCTCGACGGGGGGCAGCGAATCGTTGGGGGCGACCGGGCGGGGCGTGGGTTGCGACATGATTTGAAGTGTAGGCTGGGGGGCTCGCCAGTCAACGATCGCCGGGCGAGGATACGCCCAAGGCTCGTCGAGCGTTCGCCGACCCCCGAGCCTCCGTTTCTCAGGTTGCGAGATCGTCCACAATGCACTTGAAGCCCGCCGCCATCTGGCTCGATGTCGATCTTCCCAGCCCTGCGGCACAGCTGGCGCTGGATGAGGCTCTGCTCGAGGAGGCTCATGAGGGGGTATTTCCAGACGTGGTGGTTCGGGTCTGGATGGCGGCGGAGCCGGTAGTCGTGCTTGGGTCGTCGAGCCGCGCTGAAGAGGAAGTGGATCGAGGGGTTTGCGCCGAGCGGGGCGTGGGGATTCTCAGGCGGCCCAGTGGCGGGGCGACGGTGGTGCTCGGGCCGGGCTGCCTGATGTGGTCGGTGATCACGCCTCATCCGGAGGCCGCTCCGCCAATCGAACAGATTCATGCCGCGATGCTCGATCCGCTGGCAGAGGCTCTCTCCCGGCAGACCCCGCTACCGGTGGTTCGTCGCGGCCTGAGCGACCTGGCAATCCAGAGCGACGACGGCGAGCGGAAGGTTTCGGGCAACGCGCTGCGGGTGAAGCGGCATGGTGTGCTCTACCACGGCACGCTCCTCGACAGCCTCGATCTCGATCTTGTCGCGGGGGTGTTGCGGCATCCGCCGCGGGAGCCCGACTATCGGGGGCAACGGCCGCATGGGGCGTTTCTGGCAAACCTTGGCCTCGGGCGAGAGCGGCTGGCGGCGGCGGTTCGTGAGGCGTTCGGGGCGGTGGAGTCGCGGTCGGCCTGGCCCGAGGCAGCCGTCGCCCGGCTGGTGAAGGCTCGCTACGCCGATCCAGAATGGATCTATAGGTTGTAGCGACCTGGCAAGGTGGCGAGACCGACCGGGCAGTGAGGGTTGGGGAGACTGCCGCCGCGGACATGATTCCTGGAGCGGCGGCCGGTCGATCTCCCCAATGGCGGATGGATGGGGCGTCGGATACGGTCCGGCAAAACAGCCTTTCGCTGAAGGCGGTTCGCCTGTACGTTTCCGCCCCGTTCGACAGGAAGTCGTTCGAGCCCGCAACAGGAGGTTGCCTGCCATGCGCATGCACATGCACGCCGCGGATGTCCGAGAGCTGGTCACGCGGTATTTCCTCGATCTGGGCGCTGATGCGATCGATGTCGTTGACGTCCAGGAAAACATCCGTATCGACCGGGGCCGCTGCGTGGCCCGGTGCTATCGGGTGACCGAGATGTTCGCGATGTGGCTGATCGATGTTGGCGTGCTGCAGTTCTATGACGCCGATGGCGAAATGCTGCACACAATCAACCTGTTCACCGAATTGCAGCCGCACCGGGCGGCTGCCTAACGAGGCTGCCGGCTGGTCGGCAGGGTCTGCCGAGGGTTTTTGGCGCAGGTTCCTGCGCCGCAAAGAGCGCTGGGGGAGCGCACCAATGCCACACGTCATGCATGCAATTCCGCGACTGTCGATCGTCATTCCGGTGACGACCGACGTGAGTGATCTGGAAGACACGCTGGTGAGCGTGCTTGAAAACCGGCCCGACGAATCAGAGATCGTGGTCGTGCTCGCGCGGCCGTATGCCGACCCGTGGAATATCCGCGACGAGGTGCGGTTTGTGCAGGCGCCGTCGAATGCCGGCTTGGTTTCGTGTGTGAATCTCGGGATCGCGGCGAGCGAGGCAGCGGTGATCCATGTACTGTCTGCGGGCTGGCGGGCCACGCCGGGCTGGACCGACTCCCCGCTGGCGATCCTCGAAGCGGGCGATGCCGGCGCCGTGGTGCCAGTTGTTTCCGATGCGGGCCGCGCGTTCTCGACGGGCGTGCGGTGTAGCCGCGGCGGGCGGCGGCTGCCGCAGGCCGAAGACGCGATGGCCCCCTGCCTCGAGGTCGGCTTCTGGCGGGCCGACGTGCTCGACATGGCAGGCCGCGGGTTTTCGTTGGTGTGTGGCGACGACTGCGCCGACACCGACATGGCCGTCACGCTCAACCGCATGGGCTGCCCGGTGATGGTCGAGCCGGCGTCGCAGGTGGAATGTGGCGCGGAGCAGCGGCAAATGAATCCATTTCTGGCCGGCCTGCATGCCGAGCGGCTCTTCTGGCGATCGCTGGGAAGCGGGTCGCTGCTGTCGGCATTGCCGCTGCATGTGGTGGAGATGCTGCGGCATTCGCTGGCCCGCGGGCCGCTGGGCCTGGTGCCGGCGTTGGCCGGTCGCCTCGTGGGCCTGATGCAGTTTGGGGAGTATCGGCAGCGGTATCAGCAGCTTCGGGATTTGGCGGCGGCGGCCGAGAGTGGCAGCGGCCAAGAGCGGACGATCCGCATCGACGGGCAGCATGCGGCGGCGAGCCGCCCGAAGGTGGCCGACGGACGAGGCCGGCCAGCCGCGGCCGACGCGGACCATGCCCGCGAGGCTACCAGCCCGCTGCGTCGCTCGGCATAACCTCCGCAGCCGCGGCTGGGAGTTCCTCCTTCACCCGGCGGCCGGGGGTGATAGAATCCGATTTGTTTGCTCCCGTAGCTCAATTGGATAGAGCGTCAGCCTCCGGAGCTGAAGGTTACAGGTTCGATCCCTGTCGGGAGTATTGTTGGTTTGGCCGGAATAACGCACAACACGCGGCGTTTCTTCGGCTTTCGTGTTTCGTCGGCTTCGGCCCCTGAGTCGCTGCAGTCCTGTGCGGTTGCTACGGCTACGCCTCCGCAGGTCTGGTGGAGGGTGATACCCTAACTTAGAAATTGGTGCCGCACTGGGGGGCAGGTCACCCAGAACCACAGAAAGGCCTTGAAAAATATCAAAGGAGGCTGAAATGACCGATGAGAAAGTACTGACCAAGGAAATGGCAGAGCAGTTTTTATCAGATCAAAAATCTATGTGTTTGGGTGACTTCACAAGCATTGAGGATGGTGCCGCACAGGCTCTGAGCAACTACGATGGAGATTTGGAACTCTATGGCCTTAATGCTCTTTCAGATGCCGCTGCAGCGATGCTCACCGCCAATTCAGGCGAGTTGTGCCTCGGGGGCCTTCGTGCCGTGTCCGATTCTCTGGCAGAGATTCTGAGTAGACACGGTGGCAAGAAACTCGAACTCGATGTTCCGGACGGTCTTTCGGATACCGCAGTTGCGAGTCTCAGCAAATATACTGGCGACATTTTTTTGGGTTTGCCTTCTCTTTCGGATTCGGCAGCAGAGAGCTTAAGCAAGTACGCGGGAGCGTTATCGCTTGAACTGGCGATACTTTCCGAATCAGCAGCAGAGATCATCAAAAGACGCACCGGACGGCTGTGTCTCCGTGTTAGAGAATTTTCGGGAACTGCAGCAAAGTGCTTAAGTCAGTATGCGGGAGAACTTCTGCTTCCCGAACTCAGTTCCGAGAGCTTAGAGGATGTTCCCGGTGCCGAAGCACTTGCGGAGCGTCTAAGGAATGCCGAAAAAGTGATCTTCGTTGAGGACAATGCCAAAGACCTTGCTTGGAAGAAAATCCGGGAATGGGGCACCGAAGAACTGATGGACCGTGCCGCGGACGCTGTTGCCCGGGAATACATCACGGATGCCAAGAATGGAAGCTTCACAGAATTTGACGACGACTGGGCAGAGTATATGAGTGAAGGCGAAGGAGAGGGCAGCGACGAGTAGGCTCTCGGCGGTGCCCCCTATGACCTGCCCCCCAGTGCGGCACCAATTTCTAAGTTAGGGTATCACCCTCCACCAGACCAGTCCTGTGCGGTTGCGG